>CAYJPD010000111.1:0-5468 GCA_964371975.1 uncultured Bacteroides sp. | reverse complement strand
AGTATTTTTTTGTCTATATCGTCCATAAATATTCCCCTTACTCTTTTATATTTGAAATTATACACAAATAATTGCAAAATTTGCTTTGTAAAAAACATGAATAATAAAGCGAAATTGCTGTTTTTTTCTTAAAACTTAATATAATAAATGTGTTTCGCCCTTTTTCCTTATTATACAACACATAATTGCAATTGTAAATATATTTTATTAACCAAAACATTGTTTTTTCATTTGACAAATAAATATAAAACGTTATAATTAAAACATAATCAAATTACATACAAGTTTTGTTTTATACTTTCCACCCCTCTGTAAAAGGCTCCCATTTTTTGGGAGCCTTTTACTATTATGCGTTAAAACCACAAGGCGCTTTGCGGCATACACTTTGCCATAAGTGTATGCTATTTGCTTAGCGCCCTATTTTTGTGGTATAATATTATTTGAAGGAAAATTTAATTGCGCTAAAATAATATAGCGCAAGGCATATGAATTGAGGAAAGTATATTGAAAAAAGAAAGCAATAGCAACAATTTAATTTTTCAAGCCGCATTTATAATGACGCTTTGTTTTTTTTGCGAAATAGTAAGCGGCTTTTTACCGTTTGCAATACCGGGTAGTATTCTTGCAATGTTTATTTTGCTTATATTGTTGTTTTTAAAAGTTGTAAAGCCCGCCCGATTAACTAATATAAAAGAAGTTTTATTAGATAATATGGCGTTGTTTTTTGTTCCTGCCGGTGTATCTATAATTCTTTATATAGACATTTTAAAAGAAATTTGGCTGGCGCTTTTAGTTATAATTGTAGTTACAACGCCGCTTGTTTTTATTGTAACAGGCTTAACTGTTCAATTTTGGGCAAGCAAGTTTATTAAGCAAAAAGGGGAGGAAATTGACGATGATTAACACAATAACCGCAAGCCCTTTATTTGGAATAAGCCTATGCCTTGTAACATTTTATTTTGGCGATTTAATTTATAAAAAGCTGAAAATACCGGTGCTTAACGCCCTTGTTTTGAGCTCTGCAATGTGCATTGCGGTTTTGCTATTGTTTAATATTCCCTACGATAATTTTAACAGCGGCGCACAATTTTTAAACCTTATGATAGTACCCACCACCGCTGTTTTGGCAATAAATATTTTTGAGCAACGCCTTGTGTTAAAACAGTATTTTTGGCCTGTGCTAATTGGCTGTGCGGCAGGTGCAATAACCAGCATTATAAGCGTTTATATTATTTGCTACCTTTTTGCTTTAAACAGCGAAATAATTGCATCTTTGCTTCCAAAAAGCACAACAAGTGCCATAGCAATGGAGCTTGCACAAGGTAGGGGCGGCATTGCGGCAATTGCGGCGGTAACCGTGCTTTTAACAGGCGTTTTCGGCACAATAATATCACCTTACCTTTGCAAAATATTTAAAATAAGAAACCCTGTTGCGCAAGGCATAGCCATTGGCACAAGCAGCCATGCTTTCGGCATAACCAAGGCTGTTAAAATGGGCGAGGTTCAAGGCTCTATGAGCGGCATTGCGCTTTCTGTAACAGGTTTAATAACTTCTTTTTTATTACTTTTTGTTCCTGTGTAACTTGGCTTTTATAAAGCAAGTTTAAAAAAACGTTTTTCGGACGGCTATAATAACTAAAAATTCACATTGTAAGGGCGGTTTGTAAAAACCGCCCTTTTCGTTTTGAACTATTTACACACAGGGCTAATTTATGCTATAATAAACGATATATAGTTATATGCAAGCATTATTTTAAAACACAATTCTATACTGTTATATAATGGTTATAAAAATAAACGGAGGTAAAAATGAAAATAGAAACAAAATGTTTAAAAGCCGGCTACACGCCAAAAAACGGTGAGCCGAAAGCTATGCCTATTTACCAAAGCACCACTTTTACATACTCGTCTACCGAGCAAGTGGGCAGGCTGTTTGATTTAAGCGAAGCCGGGCATATGTACTCGCGCATATCTAACCCTACCGTTGCAATGGTAGAGGAAAAGCTTGCGGTTCTTGAGGGCGGCCAAGGCGCGCTTTGCACAACAAGCGGCCAAGCGGCAACTTTGCTTTCAATTTTAAATTTGTGTGAAGCAGGCGACGAGCTTGTAGCCTCAAGCTCGCTTTACGGCGGCAGCATTAATTTGCTTAGTGTAACGCTTAAAAAAATGGGTATTATTTGCCGCTTTGTTAGCAACGACGACGATGAGCAAACATTGCAAAAAGCTTTTAGCGAGAAAACAAAGGCAGTTTATGCCGAAACATTGTCTAACCCATCTTTAAGGGTTTTAGATATTGAAAAATTTGCCGCTGTAGCACATAAAAACAATGTGCCTTTAATAATAGATAACACATTTGCAACGCCTGTTTTGTGCAGACCTTTCGAGCACGGCGCAGATATTGTTGTGCACTCTACTTCTAAATATATGGACGGGCACGCGCTTCAAATAGGCGGTGTTATTATAGATAGCGGTAACTTCGACTGGAACTGTGCGCCGCAAAAATTCAAAGGCTTAACCGAGCCGGACGCAAGTTACCACGGCGTTGTTTACACAGAAAATTTTGGCAAAGCTGCATACATAACAAAAGCAAGGGTGCAATTAATGCGTGACGTTGGGGCATATCCTGGCGCTTTGAATGCATTTTTACTTAATTTAGGCCTTGAAACTTTAGCGGTGCGCATGGACAGGTATTGTGAAAACGCACAAAAATGCGCAGAGTTTTTAGAGAAAAACAGCGCAGTTGAATTTGTGAATTACCCGGGGCTTGAAAGCAACGGCGATTACGCACTAGCACAAAAATATTTAAGCGGCGCAAGCGGCGTAATTAGTTTTTCTGTTAAAGGCGGCAAGGCGGCGGCTGTTAAGTTTATGGACGCTTTAAAAATGATACCCATTGAAGTGCATGTTTCCGACATTATAACAAGCGTTTTACACCCTGCCACAAGCACGCACAGGCAAATGACAGACGAGCAAATTATAGCAGCGGGCATTACGCCGGGCTTAATTAGGCTTTCTGTTGGCCTTGAGCATATAGACGATATTTTAGAAGATTTAAGCAATGCATTTAAAGCTGTATAAAAAGCCATAAAGTAAGCAAGCGCAAAGAAAACGCCCCAAAGTTTTCACTTTTATGTGAGCTATTTAGACGTTTTGAGGCGGGTTCGAATTGTATTGGATTGGCTATGCAAACAGTAAGGCTATAATAAACTCAAAAAAAGCTATAAAACAAAAAACAAAACTTGTTGAGGGTAATATGTATAAAATACTTAAAAAAGAAGAATTAAATCAGGCAGTTATTAAAATGGATATTTATGCGCCGCTTGTTGCAAGCAAGGCAAAAGCCGGGCAGTTTATTATTTTTCGTGCCACAAGCGATGGCGAGCGCGTGCCGCTTACAATAGCAAGCACAGACGAAAAAACGGGCGCAGTAACAATTATATTCCAGGTTGTGGGCAATGCAACAAAAGAGCTTAACACATTAAGCGAGGGCGATTGTTTAGCCGATTTTGTAGGCCCGCTGGGCGAGCCAACACATATACAGGGCCTAAAAAAAGTGGCGGTTGTGGGCGGCGGCGTGGGGTGCGCCATTGCTTACCCTGTTGCAAAGGCGCTTTTTGAGCAAGGCACGCAAGTTCACAGCGTTGTTGGCTTTCGCAATAAAGAGCTAATTATTTTGCAAAGCGAGTTTGAGGCTGTAAGCAATAAATATGTGCTTGTAACAGACGACGGTAGTGCAGGCGATAAAGGCTTTGTAACCAATGCGCTTGAAAGCCTTATTAACAGCGGCGAGCAATATGACGCTGTTATAGCAATAGGGCCGCTAATTATGATGAAGTTCGTTTGCGAAGTTACAAAGCCACATAATATAAAAACCATTGTTAGCATGAACCCTATTATGATAGACGGCACAGGCATGTGTGGCGGCTGTAGGCTAACCGTTGGCGGCGAGGTTAAATTTGCATGTGTGCACGGCCCGGATTTCGATGGCCACCTTGTTAATTTCGACGAGGCAATAAGCCGCAGCTCTATGTATAAAGGGCATGAATACGGCGATAACTGTAATTTGATTGGCAAAGAAAATTAACAAAGCAATTAAGGGGTAATACAGTTTGTGTTGAGAGTGAAAATAACACAATAAGCCGCAAAAATTACAAGTAATAGGCGGTTTGTATTAGCTCTTAGCAGCTAAGCATTAAGAATTTATGAGGGAAAGTATAAATGAATATGCAAGAAAAAAAGTGCCCGATGCCGGCACAAGATGCCAAAATTAGGGCAAATAATTTTGAGGAAGTAGCGCTTGGCTACGATAGAAAAACGGCTGTTTTAGAAGCGCAGCGGTGCTTGCAATGTAAGCACAAGCCTTGCGTTGCGGCATGTCCTGTGCAAATAGATATACCGGCTTTTATAGCCGAGGTTGCAAAGGACGATATGCAAAGTGCCTTTGATATTTTGAATAAAGATACATCGCTTGCCGCTGTTTGCGGTAGGGTTTGCCCACAGGAATCGCAATGTGAGGGCAAATGTGTTAGGGGCATAAAAAAAGGCTGTGAGAGCGTTGCCATTGGTAGGATAGAGCGCTATGTTGCAGATTGGCAAAGGGAGAACTCAGAGCAAAAAGTGCAAGAAGTTAAAAAAGGCGCGCGTAAAGCGGCAGTTGTTGGCAGTGGGCCCGCAGGGCTTGCCGCCGCCGCAGAGCTTGCAAAATTTGGCTTTGAAGTTAATGTTTACGAGGCACTTCATTTGCCCGGCGGCGTTTTAACTTACGGTATACCCGAGTTTCGCCTGCCGAAAAGCATTGTGCAATATGAGGTGAGTGCCCTTGAAAAGTTGGGCGTTAAAATTCACACAAATGTTGTTGTGGGGCGCACACTTAATATAGACGAGCTTTTTGCCATGGGCAACGAGGCTGTGTTTATTGGCAGTGGCGCAGGCCTGCCTAATTTTATGAATATTGAGGGCGAAGCGCTAAAGGGTGTTTTCAGCGCAAACGAGTTTTTAACACGCATCAATTTGATGAAAGCGTATGAGGCAAACAGTAAAACGCCTGTTTACCGTGGGCAAAACATAGTTGTTGTTGGCGGCGGCAATGTGGCAATGGACGCTGCACGCTGTGCTAAAAGGCTTGGCGCCGATAGCGTTAGCGTGGTTTACCGCCGCAGTTTAAACGAATTGCCGGCGCGAAAAGAGGAAGTAGAGCACGCCATAGAAGAGGGCATTATTTTTAAAACCTTAACTAACCCCATTAGAATTTTGGGCGACGAAAACGGCCATGCTAATAAAATAGAGTGTGTTGAAATGGAGCTTGGTGAGCCGGACGAAAGCGGCCGCCGCAGCCCTGTTGTTAAAAAGGGCAGTGAATTTATTATAGATGCCGATTGCGTTATAATGAGCATAGGAACAAGCCCTAACCCACTTATAAGCGCAACTACAAAAGGCCTTGAAATTGATAGGCGCGGCAGGATAATAAC
>CAYJPD010000110.1:0-5496 GCA_964371975.1 uncultured Bacteroides sp. | reverse complement strand
CTCGTAAATAGGGCGCCTGTCTTTTGGGTTAATTGTAATCATAGTTTGCTCCGTTTAAATACTCGGTATTGTGTGAACTGTATTAAAACAATTAATACAGTTACAGTTTAGCATATATCGGTAGGGATGTCAATATGAAATATTAATTCGCTTTTGCTAAATATTTAGCAATTAAAACTAAACAGCTATGAATGAAAGCAATATGGAAATTTGAGTTTATTGGTATGCGCTTTTTGAAAGGCGTTAAAATTTGTGCAAATAATTTATTTTGTTCAATGGCGAAAGCTAATGAAACGCAATTATAATTATTGTAAAAAAGGGCTTTTTATGGTATTATATTATAAATATGTCTTTTATTTGTGCGTGAAGGAGAAATTTATGCGAATTATTGGCATTGACCCCGGTTATGCTATTGTTGGCTTTGGCGTTATAGATTATAACAGCAATAAGTTTAAAGCTTTGCGTTATGGTGCAATAACAACAAAATCGCATACAGATTTTTCCGATAGGCTGGGGGAAATATACGACGATTTAACGCAAGTTATAAGCGAAGAAAACCCTGATTATTTATCGCTTGAAAGCCTGTTTTTCACAAGTAACCAAAAAACGGCAATGGCGGTAGCACAGGCAAGAGGCGTTATTTTACTTGCGGCTAAAAAATTACAAGTGCCTGTGTTTGAGTACACACCAATGCAAGTAAAGCAGAGCGTTTCGGGCTATGGCAAGGCAACAAAAAAGCAGGTGCAAGAAATGACACGGCGCATTTTAAACTTGCAAAGCATACCAAAACCCGACGATGCCGCAGACGCCTTAGCTATTGCGGTGTGCCACGCCTACAGCTTTAATTCACTGCAATATGGCATAAATAAAACAAAAAGGCAAAGCCAAGGTTATTATTAAAAATTTGTAAAAGCATAAGCGGCGTTAAAGCAAGCTGAATTTGCCAAAATAGGCGTGTTCAGATTACTCCCTAACGGCTAAAGGCAAAAACCGCAAAAAAACAAAGAGAAAAATACCAAAAACTAAAAACCGGTGAAAACACCGAAAACCGCAAAAAGAAAAAACAGCGAAAACCGCTATAATTAGAGGAGCGCATAATGATATACTGCTTAACGGGTACTTTAGTAGAAAAAACAGCTGCAACAGCTGTTATAAGTTGCGGTGGCGTGGGCTATCTTGCGCATATACCCACTTCAAGTTTAGGGGCGCTGCCATCAATTGGCAAAGAGGCAACATTATACACAAGTATGCATGTTAGCGAAAACGACGTTGCGCTTTACGGCTTTGCAGATATAGAGAGTAAAGCGATGTTTGAAATGCTAACAAGCGTTTCGGGCGTTGGGCCAAAAGTGGGGCTTGCTATTTTAAGCGCATTGCAGTGCAGGCAAATTGCCCTTGCGCTTAGCGCAAGCGATTTTAAAACGCTAACAGCGGCAAACGGCGTGGGCCCAAAACTTGCACAGCGCATTGTTTTAGAGCTTAAAGATAAAATTACAAAAGGCACAAAAACGCCAATAAGCCTTGAAGATTTAAATATGAACTCAAGCGAAAGCAATAGTGGCACAGCGCAGGCAATGGCGGCGCTAACAGGGCTTGGTTATAGCGGCGCACAGGCAGCGGCGGCACTTAGAGATGTTGACGATAGCTTGCCAACAGCTGAAATTATACGCCTTGCGCTACAAAGCATAGGGAAGGGGAAATGATGAATGGCGATTGAAAGCGTTAGTGCAAATAATGCACAAGATAATGAAGATGCCAGAATTATTGCCCCGCAGGCGAGCGAGCTGGATTTTGAAGTGGAAGTTGGCCTTAGGCCGCAAAGCCTCGATGAATATATAGGGCAAGAGAAAGTTAAGGAAAATTTGCGCGTGTATTTACAGGCGGCAAAAAACAGAAACGAGCCATTAGACCACTTGCTTTTATACGGCCCCCCGGGGCTTGGTAAAACAACATTAGCGTGCATTGTTGCAAAAGAAATGGGCGTGCATATACGCATAACAAGCGGCCCTGCAATTGAAAAGCCGGGCGATTTAGCCGCCCTTTTAACAAACTTACAAGAGGGCGATGTGCTTTTTATAGACGAAATCCATCGCCTATCAAGGCAAGTAGAGGAAGTTTTATACCCGGCTCTTGAAGATTTTGCGCTTGATATTATGATAGGCAAAGGCCCATCGGCGCAAAGCATTCGCATAAACTTGCCTAAATTTACGCTTGTGGGCGCAACAACAAGGGCAGGGCAATTAACAAGCCCACTGCGTGATAGGTTTGGTGTGCTTTTGAAATTGGAACTGTACTCTCCCGAAGAGCTTAGCCGAATAATAAAGCGCAGTGCCGGTATTTTAAATGTTGAATGTACAAATGGGGGCGCAAGGGAAATGGCGATTTGCTCAAGGGGAACGCCTCGTGTTGCAAACAGGCTTCTTCGCAGGGTGCGAGATTTTGCAAGCGTTCTGGGCACGGGCGAAATAGATGAGCAGGCGGCAAAAACAGCGCTTAAACGCATGGATATAGACGCTATGGGTCTTGACGAACTTGATAGGAACCTATTAAGGGTTATAATTGAGGTTTATTCGGGCGGGCCTGTGGGGCTTGAAACTTTAGCGGCGGCTTTGGGCGAAGAGGCAATTACGCTGGAAGATATTTGCGAGCCTTATTTAATGCAACTTGGCTTTTTGGCGAGAACGCCGCGCGGCAGGTGTGCAACACGGCTTGCTTATGAGCACTTAAACAAAAAATTGCCGGCTAAATTTTCAGATGAAAATATGGCGGTGCAACAAAGTTTTGATGATTAAACTATTTGGGCTTTACTGTTAAACAAACTATCATGTAGCTTAGGCTTTAATAAGACTTAGCGCTTACAGGTAATGCAATACAGTGAATACAGCGCATTTGAATAGGCGTGTTTTTATGTTTTTACTGTTAATTTAAACTTGAAATAGCAGTAAATAATTTTCTACATAAAAAGTATGAAAAAATTTAACATTTACATAATATAATTTAATAAGCAAATGCAAACATAAATAAAACTTGGCAGTAATAAACCAAAGATTATCGGAGGTAATTATGGGAAAAATATTTGGAACAGACGGCGTAAGGGGCGTAGCAGGGCAAGATTTAACGCCTGAACTCGCAATGAATATAGGGCGTGCCGCCGCAACGGTTTTAGCGGGAAAAACAAAGCATAAACCTCGCTTTATTATTGGTAAAGACACCAGAATTTCGGGCGATATGCTTGAAAGTGCGCTTGCCGCAGGCCTTTGCAGTGTTGGCGCAGATGTAGAGCTTCTTGGCGTTGTGCCAACGCCTGCAATAGCGTTTTTAGTGCGCAAATACGGTGCAGACGCAGGCGTTGTAATTTCAGCTTCTCATAACCCTGTGGAATTTAACGGCATTAAACTTTTTGGCTCAGAGGGCTATAAATTACCCGATGATGTAGAAAATGAAATAGAGCGCCATATATTCAATGATGGCGAAGAAATTAAGCTTTGCACAGGCGAAGATATTGGTAGGCTTAAAGTTGTGCGCACAGCACTTCAAGATTATAAGCAGCATTTAAAAAAGGCATTAAATGCCGATTTAAGCGGCATTAATGTTGCTATAGATTGCGCAAACGGTGCATCTTATGAAATAGCGAAAGAGCTGTTTTGCGAGCTTGGCGCAAACTGCACATTTATAGGTGATGCGCCAAACGGCATTAATATTAATAAAGATTGCGGCTCTACCCACCTAAAAAGTTTGGCGCAGTTTGTTGTTAAAAATAAGCTCGATTGTGGCATAGCTTTTGACGGCGATGCCGACAGATGCCTTGCGGTAGACGAAAAAGGCGAAGAGATGGACGGCGATAAAATAATAGCCATACTTGCAAAGCAGCTTAAAGAGGAAAAACAGCTAAAAAAAGACACAGTTGCAGTTACCGTTATGAGCAATTTAGGTTTTATGGAATATATTAAATCGTTGGGCATTAAAATTGCAATAACTGCAGTTGGCGATAGGTATGTTCTTGAAGAGATGCGCGAGCACGGCTATGTGCTTGGCGGCGAGCAAAGCGGCCATGTAATATTGCACAATTTTGCCTCAACAGGTGATGGCGCTTTAACAGCGGGTATGTTGCTGCGCACCCTTGCCGAGTGCAAGTGTAAAATGAGCGAGTTAAATGGCGTTTACAAGCGGTTCCCACAGGTTATTGTAAATGTGAAAGCAGATAAAGAGCAAAAAGCTAAATATAAAGAAGACCAATATATAGAGGGCTTTATAGAAAGCCAACAACAAAGCCTAATGGGCCTTGGCCGTGTGCTTGTGCGAGCCTCGGGCACAGAGCCGCTAATTCGCATAATGGTAGAGGGCAAAGATGAAAATGAAATAGAAGAAGCCGCACAGCGCATTTACAAAAAAATAACCGAGCGCATTTAGTTTAGTGGGTTTTTGCTTTTTTTCATGCTGAAAAGAAGGGCGAAGCACAAAACTCGAGCTCTAAAAGCTAACGAGCAAACAAGGTGCAAGCTTTGCAAAAAACAAGAAAACACAAAGCAAGATATATTATTAAAAGCAAATAAGCAATTAGCTAAGACCTATATATTTTTAAAACTTAAATATCGAAAAAGTAAAATAGCTGTTATATGTTATAACTATATTAATTCTTACCCCTCATTTCACAAGGAGAAACAATGCAGATATCAACAAACTGGCAAGACTATGAGCTTATAGACGCCACAAACCATAATAGATTAGAGCGCTGGGGCGATGTTGTTTTAGTTAGGCCCGACCCTCAAGTTATATGGAAAAGCGAAAAGAAAAATAAATTATGGCACAGCGCAAATGCTGTTTACCACCGCTCTGCAACAGGCGGCGGCGAGTGGGAGCAAAAGCGAAGCATGCCGCAAAAGTGGCATATAAATTATAAAGATTTACGCATGATAGTTTCGCCCACAAATTTTAAGCACACAGGCGTTTTCCCCGAGCAAGCCGTAAACTGGGACACATACAGGGCTCTAATTAAACAGCGTATGCAAAAAACAAACAAAGCGGTTAAAGTGCTTAATTTATTTGGCTACACAGGTATAGCAAGCCTCGCGTGCGCCGCCCAAGGTGCGCATGTTTGCCATGTGGATGCCAGCAAAGGCATGGTTGCCTGGGGCAAAGAAAACGCCGCCCTAAGCGGCCTTAGCGATAAGCCCATACGCTGGATAGTGGACGATTGCGCAAAATTCGTTGCCCGCGAAATAAAACGCGGCGTTAAATACGACGCTATAATTATGGACCCTCCAAGCTACGGCAGAGGCCCCGGCGGCGAAATTTGGAAGTTTGAAGATAATATATACGATTTCATACTGCTTTGCGAGAAAGTTCTAAGCGGCGAGCCGCTATTCTTCGCACTAAACAGCTACACAACAGGCATATCGCCAAGCGTAACAGGTTATGTTCTGCAATCAGTTTTGCAAAAAAAATACGGCGGCATCACAAAAAGCGATGAAATAGGCCTGCCTGTTAGGGAAACTA
>CAYJPD010000109.1:0-5546 GCA_964371975.1 uncultured Bacteroides sp. | reverse complement strand
AAAAACAAAGGAGCAACTATGTCACACAATTCGTATATCTCACCTTTCCAAACAAGGTACGCCTCTAAAGAAATGCAATTTCTTTTCAGCGAGGACAAAAAATTCACTACATGGCGCAAATTGTGGGTGTCGCTTGCAAAGGCGCAAAAGGCAAACGGCCTTGATATTAGCGATGCGCAAATTAAACAACTTGAAGCCTTTGTAAACGATATAAATTACGATGTTGCCATTGCGCGTGAAAAAGAATGTCGCCACGATGTTATGAGCCATGTTCACGCTTTTGGCGTTCAGTGCCCCGATGCAAAAGGCATTATACATTTAGGCGCTACAAGCTGCTTTGTTGGCGATAATACCGACATTATAATTACAAAAGAAGCCCTTTATGCAATAGCGCGAAAGCTTTTAAATGTTATAGACAATTTAGCGAAATTTGCAGATGAATACAAAGCTTTGCCTGCGCTCGCTTATACCCATTTACAGCCTGCGCAATTAACAACAGTTGGCAAAAGGGCAACGCTTTGGATAAACGAATTGTACTTAGACTATGAGGAACTTATGCACCGCATTAACTCCTTACAACTTTTGGGAAGTAAGGGCACAACAGGCACACAGGCAAGCTTTGTAGAGCTTTTTGGCGGCGATGACGCAAAAATAAAAGATGTTGATAAACGCATCGCAAGCGATTTCGGATTCGAGCGTATAATTCCCGTTAGCGGCCAAACTTACAGCCGCAAAGTAGATTACAATGTTCTAAGCACCCTTTCGGGCATAGCGCAAAGCTCGATGAAATTTGCAAACGATATTCGCCTTCTTGCTAATTTCAAAGAGATGGAAGAGCCGTTTGAAACACAGCAAATAGGCTCGTCTGCTATGCCGTATAAGCGCAACCCTATGCGCACAGAGCGCATTTGTGCGCTGGCACGCTATGTTATGGCAGACGTTATCAACCCGTCGTTTACCGCGGGCACCCAGTGGTTCGAGCGCACTTTAGACGATAGCGCAAATAAGCGCATTGCAATGGCAGAGGGCTTCTTAGCGGTAGACAGCATTTTGAATATAATGATAAATGTTACCTCAGGCCTTGTTGTGTACCCTAAAGTTGTAACGGCACGCATTATGGCGGAATTACCGTTCATGGCAACTGAAAATATTATGATGAGCGCCGTTAAAAAAGGCGGCGATAGGCAAGAACTTCACGAAAAATTGCGCGTGCACTCGCAAGCGGCGGCAAAAGTTGTTAAAGAAGAGGGCAAACAAAACGACCTTGTTATGCGCATTAGTAACGATGCCTCATTCGCTTTGAGCGAAGATGAAATAAACGCCCTTTTAGTGCCCGAGAACTTCACAGGCAGAGCAAAAGAGCAAGTTAGCGAATATTTAGATGAATTTATTTTGCCATTACTGCGCAATAATAAAGAAAAGCTCGGCGAGAGCGTAGAACTTGAAGTTTAAGTGAATTTTTGATATTATATTAAGGCACCTTTAAAACCGCTATATTAAAGTGGTTTATGCTAAACTTAATAAACAAAACTTGCTGTATTGCTTAAAACGCTTTAGGTATAAGCTTTACGGTAAGGTTTTTGTTTGCGATAATTAACTTTAGCTCAAAATAAAGGTAAAATTTAAAAAATATAATTGCACATATATTAAAACTGAAAGGAACCCCATGTTTCAAAACACTGTAGACCAAATTAAAAGAAGGCGTACATTCGCAATAATTTCCCACCCCGACGCCGGTAAAACCACATTAACCGAAAAACTGCTTTTATACGGCGGCGCCATACAACAAGCAGGTATAGTTAAAGGTAAAAAAGGCGCCAGGGCCGCTGTGTCTGACTGGATGGAAATTGAAAAGCAACGCGGAATTTCCGTTACATCGTCTGTTATGCAGTTTGAGTACAACAACTTTTGCATAAATATCCTCGACACCCCCGGCCACCAAGATTTCTCTGAGGACACTTACCGCACACTTATGGCGGCAGATAGTGCCGTTATGGTTATAGACGCCGCAAAAGGCGTGGAAGCGCAAACGAAAAAGCTTTTTAAAGTTTGCGCTATGCGTGGCATACCCATTTTTACCTTTGTTAATAAAATGGATAGAGACGCTCAAAACACTTTCGATTTGCTCGAGGAGCTTGAAAAAGTTCTGGGCATTGAAACTTACCCTATGAACTGGCCCATAGGTAGCGGCAAAGAGTTTAAGGGCGTTTACGACAGGAATAAAAAAGAAATTCTCGCCTTTTCCCACTCGGGCAAAATAGGCGCACAGCAAGCCGAGAAAATATCGGCAAAGCCGGGCGACGCCAATTTAAACGAGCTTTTAACGCCCGCTTTGCACGAAGCTTTATGCGATGATATAGAGCTTTTAGACGGTGCGTCCTACGAATTTGATAAGCAAAAAGTAGACGATGGCAAATTAACGCCCGTGTTTTTCGGTAGCGCTCTAACAAATTTTGGCGTAGAGCCGTTTTTAGAAGACTTTTTAAACCTAACTATAGAGCCGCTTGCAAGAAACAGCGATGCAGGCGAAATTAACCCACTTGAATGTGAAGACTTTTCAGCTTTCGTTTTCAAAATACAAGCTAATATGAACAAGGCCCACCGCGACCGCATTGCATTTGTGCGCATAGTAAGCGGAAAATTCGAGCGAGGTATGGACGTTACCCACGTTCAAAGCAAGAAGAAACTTAAACTTACACAAAGCACCCAGCTTATGGCCGACGGTAGAGAAACCGTAGACGAAGCGTTCGCAGGCGACATTATAGGCCTGTTTGACGCGGGCACTTTCTCTATTGGCGACACTATAACAAGCGCCAAAGCCGCTTTTGCCTTCGAGGGCATACCCACTTTTGCGCCCGAACATTTTGCGCGCATTTCGCAGGTAGACACCATGAAGCGCAAGCAATTTGTTAAAGGTATAGAGCAAATTGCCCAGGAAGGCGCCATTCAAATTTTTAAAGAGCTTTTAGGCGGCATGGAAGAAGTTATAGTTGGCGTTGTTGGCGTTTTACAGCTTGAAGTGCTTGAGTACAGGCTTAAAAACGAATATAATGTGGATATTCGCTTGCAGAATTTATCTTATAGTTTTATACGTTGGGTAGATAACGAAGAAAGCGATACTTTTAGTATAGAAAAACTTGCCCTTACGGCAGACACAAAAAGGGTTTTAGATTTTAAAGGCAGGCGCCTACTTCTTTTCACAAGCGCATGGAATATAAACTGGGCGCTTGAGCATAACGAAGGCTTGCTTTTAAGCGAAGTTGGCAGATAGTATTTAGTTGTTTTTCAGCAAATTTCTATCTATTAATTTATTATTTCAAAATCCGCTTGCCTATTATTTCGCGCTATTGCGTTTATTTTTTAAAAAGGCAAGTTTAAATAACCCTTTACGCCTATCAACCGCGCTAAGCCTAACAAGGAGTCTTTACTTGGATATTTTATTAAATTTACCTATTATAATTTTTATTGGACTTGAAAGCTTAAATGTGCTTATTTTGTACTTTGCGCCCGATTTTAAATATGGGAATGCAGTTAGTGTTTTTAACGGTTGGCGAAAGGCTAAAGAAAATGAAAACGACGAGCTTTTTGTGCGCTATTTAATAAATTGGGTGGGCAATTCAAAGTTAATTTTCATTGCGCTTTTATTAGTAATTGTGCTTTTTGCAAGTAGCGAGGCTAAAGTTATAACAATTTGTGTTTTAATATTTACAATTCCAATGTACTTTGTGCGCTTGCACCCATTAATAAAAAAATTAGATGCAAACGGGCATATTACACCAAAAAATTATTCGAAAACGCTCAAAACAACAATAATATTTTTTATATTAATGTTTGTTGCATGTTTGGCAGGGTATTTTTTCTTGTAAGAACGAAATGTTTACACAGCACCATAAGGAGAGTATATAATGCAATCAAATGCAACAAAAGCGCTTGGGGAAGATAAAATAGGCAAGCTTCTTTTTCGCTTAGCTACACCTGCAATAGCTGCACAGTTAATTAATTTGCTTTATAATATAGTAGACAGAATTTATATAGGCCGCATGGAAGGTATAGGCACGCTTGCGCTAACGGGCGTTGGTATATGTGTGCCGCTTATAATGGCAAATGCGGCTTTCGCTATGCTTGCAGGTGCCGGTGGCGCACCGAGGGCGTCAAAGCACCTTGGCGCAAAAGATGTTAAAAGCGCAGAGAAAACTTTGGGCAACACTGTTTTTATGCTTTTATTTTCATCACTTGCGGTAACAGCTATATATTTGCTATATGGCAAAGAGCTTTTATTTATGGTTGGCGCAAGCGAAAACACAATTATTTACGCCTACGATTATTTATCAATTTATACAATAGGCTGTTTATTTGTTCAAATTACACTCGGCTTAAATTTATATATAACAGGGCAAGGTTTTGCCACAACAAGCATGCTAACTGTTTTAATAGGCGCCGTTTTAAATATTATATTAGACCCTATTTTCATTTTTGTTTTCGACATGGGTATTCAAGGTGCGGCGCTTGCAACAATAATATCGCAAGGCGTTTCAGCGCTTTGGATTTTGCTGTTCTTAATGGGCAAAAAAACAACATTGCGCATTAAATTCAAGTATTTAAAGCCGGATATAAAGTTCATTATCCCAATATTAACGCTGGGCCTATCGCCTTTTATAATGAGCATTACCGAAAGCCTTGTTAGCATGACATTCAACACCTCGCTTATGATGTACGGCGGCGATTTAGCCGTTGGCGCTATGACGATTATTGTTAGCGTGCGGCAAATTGCCTCGCTGCCGCAATCGGGCTTAACGCAGGGCGCACAGCCAATAATTAGCTATAACTACGGTGCAAATAACCCCCACCGTGTTAAAAAAGCTTTTAAATATCTGATAGTTTCATGCTCTGTTTTCACAAGCGGTTTTTGGCTTATTGTAATGCTATTCCCGCAAGTTTTTATTTTAATATTTAATAGCGATGCACAGCTTGTTGCCTACACATCAACAATGCTTAGAGTGTACATGGCGGTTTCGTTCTCTAATGGCGCTTTGCTTGCGTGCCAAAACACATTTTTAGCTTTGGGCAATGCAAAAAGCAGTTTGCTTATGTCTGTACTTCGCAAAGTTATATTGCTTATACCGTTAATTTATATTTTGCCACATTTCTTTGAAGACAAAGTTTTTGCCATATTCCTTGCAGAGCCAATAGCAGATAGCATTGCAATTGCAATAACCGTTTCTTTATTCGCTTACCAGTTTAAGAAAGTGCTGGTAAAAATGGAGAATAACAACAACGCCGACAAGCTTGCGAATTTGAAAAAAGCGTGATATGTCGAAAGATAATCCATGGTGTGTTATTTATAGGTAAGGTTATGTGTATAATCTAAAAATGCGTAAAACAGCCACTGTCAAAAATGAACAGCCCCAGATTGTGCGACCTGCATAATTTGGGGCTGTTCTCATTTAGAGTGTGCCTTGTTATTTAGTTAGCTTTAGTGGATAAGTTTTGCGGTTCGCCCTTCTTTTCAGCGTGAAAAGAAGCAAAAGGCTGTGGGCTTTGCTTGC
>CAYJPD010000108.1:0-5600 GCA_964371975.1 uncultured Bacteroides sp. | reverse complement strand
CATATCTTTTGTAACAAAGCCTGCTTTGCCTATAGCGGCAACTAAAATATCTGCATTAGCGCAAATTTCTTTTAGGTTTTGTGTTCTTGAATGGCATATTGTAACAGTTGCGTTAGCGGCACAAAGAAGAAGAGCGGCAGGTTTACCCACTATATTACTGCGCCCTATAACAACAGCGTTTTTACCCTCAATAGGAATACCTGTGCTTTTTAGCATATCTATACAGCCGGCTGGGGTACAAGGCAAAAAGCACTCTTCACCTATAACCATTTTACCAACATTAATAGGTGTGAAACCGTCAACGTCTTTTTTAGGGCTTATAGCGTTTATAACGGTGTTTTCATCTATGTGGTTGGGCAGTGGAAGTTGAACTAAAATACCATGAACGTTATTATCACAGTTAAGCTCATCAATTTTTGCAAGCAATTCTGCTTGAGTTGTTTGCTCATTTAAAGCAATAACGTCAGATAGAATATTGCACTCTTCACAGTCTTTTGCCTTGCCGGCAACATATGTTTTGCTAGCGGGGTTATCACCTACAATTATAACGCTCAGTTTTGCACGCACATTTGTTTTGTTAAATAGTTCATCAATTTTTTTTGCTATATCCGCTTTTTTTTGCATTGCTAATTCTTTGCCACTTATTAATTTTGCACTCATTAATTAACCCCCTAAATTATTATGATTGATAGTAATGTTAATATTTTCAATTAAAATTTATATTTCATCGTCACTGGTGTTTTCATCTTGTGCTGGTTTTTCTTCTTCACCGTCATTTTCATTTAGTACAGGCTCTAATGCTTTTTCGTTACTATCATCTTTTTGCTTTTTTTGAGCATCTGATGTATCACTGTCATCTTCATTTTCGATTGTGTCGCTCTCGTTTGTTTCTTTAACGGTGTTTTGGTCTTCTTCTTGCTCTTTTTGCTTATCATAAGCCTCTTGTATTTGCTGTTGTGTGGGTATGTTCTCGCTTGCAAGCCATGTTAGGTTAACAAAAGGCGAATTTTTTTCTTTTGGGTTAACTTTAAAGTCGTAATTAACTTTTAAAGGTGTGCCCTTGAATTTTTTTCTTAAAATTATATAAATTACTAACGCTACAGCTGCGCTTAAAATTGCAAGGATTTGGCTAACTCTTAAACCTGCAAAAAACTCAAGGCTATCAGTGCGAAGGCCTTCAACTATAGCTCTTTCTATGCCATACCATATAATATATAAAAGGAATATTTCACCGTTGAATTTTCTTCTCTTTATATATAAAAATAATAAAGCAAAACCTAATAGGCACCATACAGATTCATATAAAAATGTCGGGTGAACAGGCAAGTTAGGGTCTACAATGATACCACTTTGTGCCAAAGATTCTTGCTTGAATGTTAAATAAGCAGTGGTGCTTTCGCTAATCATCCCAAAAACTGAATTAGTGTTGTGGCCAAATGCTTCTTGATTGAAAAAATTGCCCCATCTGCCTATACCTTGGCCTATTAAAAGGCCCATAGCACAGATATCGGCGGTTGCGAAATATGACAGCTTTCTCCATTTACAACAAAGGAATGCAGTTATAAAGCCTGCAATAATTCCGCCGTAAATAGCAAGGCCGCCATCTCTGATTGTAATCATATCTATAATGCTATCGTATTCAACCGGAGAAAAAATAACATAATATGCCCTTGCGCCAACAATGCCCATGAACACAGATGCTATAATAACATCTAAAAAATAGTCGTCGTTTATGCCGAAGTTTTTGCTAATTCGCAAACCGAAAATTATAGCAAGTAGCAGTCCAAGCGCTATACAAATGCCATACCAATAAATATTCATATCGCCTATCGTAAAAGCTACTCTGTTTACTTCAAGCTCTATGCCAAGATGCGGAAATTGCACGTTGTTAATCATTTGTTACCCCTTATTTTTTAAAATAAATTTATGTGTTATTACTTTCCGTTATTAAAGCGGATTTATTATAACGCTTGTGCTTTTGTTTTCATTTAATACTTTTTGGAGCATATCGTTTACATCGCTCAATTTCAAATTTGCAAGAACTTGCATAATTTGAAAAGGTGTGCGGTTTTTAAAGAACATATTTGAAATACCGCTCGCAACATCTTCAACATTGTCAAGGCTGCAAACAATTTCACCATACATTAAATTTTTGCACAAATTAAACATCTGCTCGTCTGCACCATGCGTTTTTATATGCTCAATTTCTTTTAGCAATAGCTCTTTTACTTTTTGCGGTTCGTTAGTTTCGCCGCTAAACAGAATACAAGTTGCGCCTTGAACATTCATCAGTTCGCCTGAAAAACCGGGGGCAACAAGCCCTTCGTCATATAATTTTCTGTAAAGTGGCGTCATGCTACCGGCAATAAGCTCTGTAATTATATCGCATATAATTTCAGATTGCAGCACATGTAGAGCATCACCGGTGATAGGCTTTTCTTTAAAAGCAAGGCAAAAAAGCGGCTTTGAAACAGCCATGTTAAACGTTAGCTCTTTTTTTATAGGTAAGTTTGTTTCAATAGGTTGCATCATGGTTATGGGCGTATCTTTAGCGTCCATTTGTGCGCGCTCGCAAGCATCTAACACTGTTTGCATGCTAACATTCCCTGCAACTGCAAGTACCATATTACTGGGCCTGTAAAAGGCATCTGCACATGTATATAAAAGCTCGGGCGTAATTTCAGCTATGCTTTCAATTGTGCCGGCAACGTCATCTTTTACATAGTGGCTTTCATAAAGGCAAGATAGCGCCGCAAACATTAAGCGCCACTCGGCAGAGTCTTCATACATTTTTATTTCTTGCCCTATAATACCTTGTTCTTTTTGAACAGTTTCGTCTGTGAAATATGGCTTTGAAACAAAGCTTAATAAAATATCCAGGTTTTGTTCTATATGGTCTGACGCTGTAAAAATATAGCAAGTTTTTTCAAAGCTTGTATAGGCGTTTGCGCTTGCGCCTGTTTTTGAGAAAAGAGCAAATGCATCGCCCTCTTCATTGTCGAACATTTTGTGCTCTAAAAAATGGGCAATTCCGGCAGGAAGATTATATGTTTTATATCCATGCATAAAATCTCTGTCCACGCTACCGAATTTTGTGCCGTATATGGCGTGCACGGTGCTAAAGTTATCCATGGTGCGAACAATAACAGTTAAACCATTGGGTAAAACTTTTGTTTCAAAATCTTGTGCATTTAGCGCTGATAACTGGATAGAGTTCATGAATTTTCCCCCTTTGTGATTAAATAAACAACAGAAAGCGAAAATTGCTTTAACATTTCTTTTATTTCATGCGCGCTAACGCTTTGTATTTCGTTCATCATATCTTGTGGCGTTCTAATGCTCTCATCGCGCAATATTTCAGAAAAATACCAGCTTTCTATTGCGTTAGGGGAGTCTTGCACGCTTTTCAAGCGCTCGCATATGCTTTTTTTAATTTCATCTAATTCTTTTTGCTCTATTTCTTCGTTTATTAACAAAGTAATTTCATTTAAAATAGCATCTTTAGCTTTTTGAGCGCTTGTGTGCTCAATGCCGCTATCAATAGTGAGCATACCGTTTCTGGCTTCACTGTATGCAGCGCAGTAATAGCAAAGGCTCATTTTTTCACGCACATTTTTAAATAGGCGAGAAGTAGCAGTGCCGCCTAAAATTGCCGTGGCTACTCTTAAAACAACAAAGTCGCGTTTAGTTGCGGGCTTTTGCATAGTAAATATCATGCAAAGTTTGCTTTGATTTGTGTCGATTATTTCTTCAAATTCCTCTACTTGCACTTTTTCCATTGCATTTGCTTTTGCAATTTGAGTAGGTGCACGTTCAATTTGGCTTAAAAAGGCTTTAACTTGATTTTGCACAATTTGAAAATTTGCACCTAATACCATAACATCGATATGTGCGGTTTTAATTATATTTTCCCAAGCATCGGTAACATCTTTTGCGCTAAGGGCTTTTACTTCTTCTATATAGCCGTTTCGTTCAATTCCTTGAGGCGCGTTTTTATAAAATTTTCTGCGGGCTTGCCTAATGCAATAGCTTCTTTTGTCGTTAATTTCACTTTGCAATTGCTCAAAAAGCTGCTCTTTTTCAATTTCAACATTTTCCTCGTTAAAAACGCCATCAACTAAATATGGGCGAAAAGCAACATTTAATGCCATTTCAGCATATTCCATTGATAAATTTTCACCGTTAAGCGAATATTCATCTTTTATTCCTATTACGGATACACAAAGAATTCTATTTGCGCCAACATTCATTATTTCAACAGAAAGGCTGGCGCCATAAAGGGCGGCAAGCCTTTTTGAAAGCTCGCTCATATCGGGGCAAGCAGCATAGCTGCGCTCCATTAAAAACGGCAACAGCGCTTCAGCTGTTGCAGTTTTTTTATTACTTGGCCAAGTGAAATAAAGGGAAATTTTGCAGCGTTTAAATTTTTCTACCGCAAATTCCGACATATGCACGGCACTATCTATTTTCAGTCTGTTCATATAAACTCCTTGTTGCGTTTATTAGGCAACTCCCATGTATTCTTCTAAAGTTATGCCAAGCTCTGTTATTTTTTGTGCATGCTCAACGCCAACATATCTAAAGTGCCATGGCTCATAGCTTATGCCGGTAATATGTGTTGTGTCACTTTCATATCTCAATATAAAGCCATAATCGGCACAGTTTTCAGCAAGCCATTGCATTTCAGGCTCGTTTTCAAGCTCCGGCACTAATGCGGCACCTGTATCGTCTAATGGAACTAAATCTATTGCAAGGCCGGTTTGGTGCTCAGAGGTGCCCGGTATATTGCGAAGGCTTGAAGTTGCCGCATAGGCTTCTTCCTCAGATAAACCTTGTGCTAAATAATCTTGATACATTGATTCAAACAAATAATCTTGCGTTTCATAACTTCTGTATGCAGAGCGCAAATACAAATATAAACCTTGTGATGCCGCATCCTCAAACATTCTCGTGGTATCTTCTAAAATTCTGGCATCAATTAGTTGCGAAGAAGCAGGGGAAGTTGTAGGGCCAAGCACCATTGTGACGTCATATTCATAGTCCTGAGCAATAGAGTGATTTGGGCCAACCATAAATAGTGCCCATGTTTCTTCGGGTAATAAGCTTTGTTGTAGCTCTTCAAATTCAGGTTTTACAACTGTTGTAGAGCTTGAATTTTTATCGGCAACCAAAGTTCTGTTTTGATAATTAACTTGGCTTACAGGTGAATTTGCGCTTATTTGAATTGTAATTACAGCGCTTAAAATGGTAATGAAAGCTATGCTTGATATGCCAAAAGCTGCGGCTTTAAGATAATTGATTTTTCGAGGATTAACAGCTTTTTTAACTTGCTCTTTTGGCAAAAGGTTTTTAATATTCTCGAAATAGATATTACTGTTTTGCTCTGTTTGAGCTTGTGGTTTGTCAAGTTGAATTGTATATTGCGCTTGTTGCTTTTGTAGCTCGGCCGCTTGTTGTTCTTGTAGCTTATCTGCTTGTTGCTTTTGCAGTTCAGCTGCTTGTTGTTCTTGTAGCTTAGCCGCTTGCTCGCGCTTTAAATTTTCCAGTTGTAAATTTTGCTCTTTAATTAAGGCTTCTTGGGCGCTTCGCTCTTGTAATTC
>CAYJPD010000107.1:0-5733 GCA_964371975.1 uncultured Bacteroides sp. | reverse complement strand
GTTGTTTTCAATGTTTTCACCGATAAAGATTTAGTTATATATCAAAATATATTAGGAATTTGAGGCAATTAAAACTTTCGGCAAATATTTTCAAAATTTCACAATTTATACATATAGCTGTTGTATTATAGTTATATTATCGTAATTGCGTTTTACGCAAAAACAAAATAGCGAGGTATAAAATGGTTACAATTTTAATTGCAGACGATGAGCCTTTGATAAGAGAGCTTTTAAAAGAGCATTTAACACATGCGGGCTTTATGTGCAAAGAGGCAACAGACGGCAACGCCGCGCTTTCCACACTTAGCGCCGGTGGTATAGACCTTGTGCTTTTAGATATTATGATGCCTTTTGTTGACGGCATGCAAGTTTTAAGCGAAATGCGCGCACGCAAAATTACAGTTCCTGTAATAATGCTAACAGCGCGCGGCGAAGAATATGATAAGCTTGCCGGGCTTGAGGGTGGCGCTGATGATTATGTAGTGAAGCCTTTTTCGCCAAGGGAGCTTGTGGCGCGTGTTAAGGCAGTTTTAGCGCGCACTATGCCAAAAGAGCAAGCCGAGGGCGCAAGTTTTGTATTTGGCGGCCTTGTTATAGATAGCGCATCTCGCACTGTTAAAACAGACGGCAAAGATATTCCCTTAACGCCAAAGGAATTTGAATTGCTATTGTTTTTAGCATCAAACAAAGGCATTGCATACAGCCGCGAGAAAATATTAGAACGTGTTTGGAATTACGATTATTTTGGGGAAGACCGCACAGTTGACACGCACATAAAAATGCTTAGAGGCCACCTTGGCAAATACAGAAACCACATAGCAACCGTATGGGGAATAGGTTATAAATTTGATGCGGAGGCAAAGCAATGAATTTTGGCACAAAAAAGTCTAAAGGTGAAAAAAAAGGCAGTATTCGTCGCCGTTTAATCGTTTACACTGTTTTTCTTTTTGCGTTTGTAATAGCGCTTTTTTGGGTTATAAGCATTCAATTATTAGAACCGTTTTACAATTTAAGCATTGAGAGCTCTTTAGATGAAACCGTGCAAAAATATGCGCAAATAATTGAAAAATACGGTGATATAGAAGATGAAACTTCGCCGGACGGCATAAACGCGCAGTTTTACGATGAAATAAACATACTTGCCATGCAAGATGAAAACCTTAACGGCAAATGCATGGATATTGCAAACTCAAGCGGCATAAATATTTTACACATGCACCAAATGGCGAGCGAGTGTTTACTGCACCCCACAACAGAGAGCATGTTTGGCGATTGGCGCGATGAAGATTGGAACACAAACAGCACAATAAGATTGCGCCTTTTAACAATGGAAAACGGCAATTTAAACATAACTGTGAGCGAGGGTGAAATGCGCCAACGTGTAGTTGGGCACACTGTAGGTGATTATGTTGTTTTAGTAAGCACCGATTTACAGCGCATAGATGAAGCAACTATGATTTTGCAAATACAAATGCCTATAATAGCGGCTTTTGTACTGCTAATAGGCATAATAGCGGCTTATATTTTCTCGCATAGCATGGCAAAGCCAATAAATGAAATTTCAGTTGCAGCACGCAAAATGGCAACGGGCGATTATTCTGCGAGGGTTTATAAACTAACAAACGGTGAAATTGGCACACTTGCCCAGGATTTTAACACGATGGCAAGCGAAGTTCAGCGCACAAGCAGGCTTCAAAATGAATTGCTCGCAAATATTAGCCACGATTTGCGCACGCCTTTAACTTTAATAAAAGGTTATGCTGAAACTGTAAGAGATTTAACAGGTGAAAACACTCAAAAACGCAACGAGCAATTAAATATAATAATGGACGAAACCGATAGGCTATCAGGCCTTGTATCCAGTGTTTTAGAGCTTAGTAAAGTTAGCAGTAATACACAGCAAATGAATTTAGTTCAGTTTGATTTAGCACAGCTTTGTGAAGAGGCCGCAAGCGTTTATGAAGATTTATGCAATAAAAACGGCTACAATTTACAAGTTATAGCGCCTGATATTTGCGAAATAGTAGCCGACCCCGAACAGCTTAGCCGCGCACTTCACAATTTGCTTGGCAACGCTATTCGCCATGTTGGCACGGACGGGTATATTGGTATTGAGTGTATACGTTTTGCAGATAGGCTTAGGGTTGCGGTTAAAGACCATGGCGAGGGCATACCGCCTAATGAGTTGCCGCATATATTTAACAGATACTACAGAACACGGGCAAGCTCGGGCAAAACAGGCACAGGGCTTGGGCTTAGCATAACTAAAGCTATTTTACAAAACCACGGCTTTAGCTACGGCGTTTTAAGCGAAGTTGGCAAAGGCAGTGAATTCTGGTTTGAAATACTGATATTTTAAATATTAAAATTTAACTAAAATAGCGAGCACAGTGAAACTTTTTACAAGGTAAGTTTCGCTGTGCTCGCTATCATTATACTTCATATTACAAGCTAAGCCGCTAAATCATAATCTCTTTCAGGCACAACATCAAACCGGCCGTTTTCAATATCAAGCCGTATGTTGCCGTTTACATTTGTTCCGTAAACAGCGGCATTCACACTTTCAAAAGCAATAAGCGCCTCTTCATGCGGGTGGCCATAGCTGTTGTCAAGCCCACAGCTCACCGCCACAAATAAAGGGTCAATTTTCTGTAAAAACTCTATGCTGTTTGAAGTTTGCGAGCCGTGGTGAGCGGCTTTATATATTTGCGCACTAACATCAACGCCGTTTTCAAGCATTTCATCTATTTGCTCTTCTTCGGCATCGCCGCAAGATAAAAAGCGTGTGCCGCCTATTTCAAACATTGTCACTAAAGAGGTGTTGTTTGCGTTGTCTTCGTCGTATAAGCCGCTGTGCAACACTTCAATTTCACCATCGCCAAGCACAAAAACCTCGCCTATTTTTGGCGTTTTATCGGGAATGTTTTCAATATCTATATATTCAAGTGTTCTTAAAACCGTTACATTGTCGGGCCTGCCGGCTTTTTCATAATCAAATATCCAAAGCTCGCCTATTTCAAAATTTTGCATAATTTCCACAGCGCCGCCAATATGGTCTGCGTGATGGTGGGTTAATATAAGTAAATCTATCGTGCTCACATTCTCGTTTTGTAAATATTCTATAAGCTCATCTGCATCGGCTGTGCCAGCATCTATAAGGCAAAACTCGCCGTCTTGCTCTATAAGCGTTGCGTCCGCTTGCCCAACATCAATAAAATGTATGCTTGTTTCGTGCTCGTAAGCTGTAGGCGTTAAACTGTCTACTAATTTTTGTGCTAAATTATAGTTAAAATCATTTTGATAAAATACAATAGAAATAATGCCCAAAGGAACAACTATAAAAAGTGTAAACAAAACTTCATAAGTTAAAAACTTCTTTACTTTGCTTTGAAATTTTTGTTTGCGCTTTTTGCTTTTTGCCATGCTTTTGCTCCTTTATTAGAATTTTGCCTCTTGCCGTTTATCGTCGCTTTTTCACTTTTGCCGCTTGAATGCGCTTTGCGGCTTCTGCCGTTTTGCGCCCTTTCGCTCTGCGCATTATTACCGCCTAAATGTGCCTTGTTATTTTTGCCGCTTGCGTTTTTAAAAAACAGCGCAATTAAATCTTGCCTGTTTGTAAGCCTTAAAGCTTTTTCAACTTTATCGCGGTTTTTTATATTGTAATATTGCAAAAGCGCGCGCTGCATAGCTTTTTCCTCAGATGTTTTCGCAACATAAATAGGCTTTAAACTATAAGGCTCAAGACCTGTGTAATACATGCATGTAGATATTGTGCCGGGCGTGGGGTAAAAATCTTGCACTTGCTCTGGGCGCATATTATTTTTATAAAGATACTGCGCCATTATAACGGCATCTTTCAATGTGCAGCCGGGGTGGCTACTCATTAAATAAGGCACTAAATACTGCTTTTTACCTATTTTTTTACTGTAATCGTAAAACTTCTTCGCAAATTTATCGAAAACATCAATGGACGGCTTACCCATTGCCGCTAAAGTTTGCGGCGCACAGTGCTCGGGCGCAACTTTAAGCTGGCCGCTCACGTGGTGCTCGACAAGCTCTTTCAAAAAACTTTCATCTTTATCGCACAATAAATAATCATAGCGGATACCGCTTCTTATAAACACTTTTTTCACATTGGGCAATTTTCTTATTTGCCTTAAAATTTGCAAATAATCGCCGTGTTCGGCTATTAAATTCTTACATGGTTTAGGCGCAAGGCAGAATTTATCGCCCTTACACATACCCATTTTACCCTGTTTCTTACAGCTATCGCTTCTGAAATTTGCCGTAGGGCCGCCCACATCGTGAATATAGCCTTTAAAATTAGGCGCATTTGTTATATGCTTTGCCTCGTCTACAACGCTTTGAACGCTTCGGCTTGTAACCCTTGTTCCCTGGTGCATTTGAATTGCACAAAAATTACATGCGCCAAAACAGCCCCTGTTGTGTATTATAGAAAATTCAACTTCCTCAATTGCAGGTATGCCGCCAAATTTTTCATAGCTTGGGTGGTATGTGCGCTCAAACGGCAGTGAGTAAATAAAATCAAGCTCGCTTTGCGTTAAAGCCGTTGCCGGCTTATTTTGCACAAGGAATTTATCCGTTTGTTTTTGCACAACAATTTCGCCCGTTACAACATCTTGATTATCTGACTGTATAACGCAAGATTTTGCATAGGCTGTTTTATCAATGCTAACTTTATGAAAAGAACCGCAGCGAGCATGCTCTTTTGGCAGCTCATTTATATCGCACATATAGCATGTGCCGTTTACGTCTTTTATATCGCCTATTTTTTCGCCGTTAAAAAGGCGCCTTGCTATCTCTTTTGTTTGGTGCTCGCCCATGCCAAAGCTTAATAAATCTGCCTTGCTATCTTGCAAAACAGAGGGCATAACTTCATCTCTCCAGTAATCGTAGTGGGCAAAGCGCCTTAAAGACGCCTCAAGGCCGCCTATAATAACAGGCGAATTTGGGTAAGCTTCTTTTGCCAAATTAGCGTAAACGCTAACACATCTATCGGGCCTTTTGCCCATTTTGCCGCCCGGCGAGTACTCATCTATTTTGCGGCGCACTTTTGCTACGCTGTAGTGCGCTACCATGCTATCTACATTGCCGCCGCCGATAAAAAAGCCGTAACGCGGTTTGCCATACTCTGTAAAGCCGTTTGGCGCGGCAAGTGCGTTTGTGAAATTAGGCTGCGATAATATGCCCACTTTATAGCCCTCGCTTTGCAAAAGCCTTGATATAATTGCGCAGCCGAAACTTGGGTGGTCTACATATGCATCGCCTGTAACCACAATGAAATCTACATATTGCCAGCCATTATTTAGCATGTCTTCACGGCACAGCGGCAAAAATTTATTTAGCATAGTTTAATCCTTTTTATCATTTTGACAAGGCGTAATAAGTTCATTTTTTTGCTTATAATATTTGGGCTTGTCACATAAGGGCTTTTACTTTTCAAGCTGAAAAGCAGGGCGAGCTACAAAACTTATCCACTAACATCTAAGCCCTAATAAACGCCCTTTCGCTTACCTCTAATTCTCTGCCTGTTCTTGCCTATTCATGCTCATTTCAATCCACTGCTGGCGTGAAATTAAAATTTGCCTTGGCTTTGCACCCTCCGAGGGGCCGATAATGCCCGCTTGCTCTATTTCGTCCATTATGCGTGCGGCTCTTGCATAGCCTAATTTGCAGCGCCTTTGCAATAAGCTTGTGCTCGCCTGGCCTGCA
>CAYJPD010000106.1:1749-5737 GCA_964371975.1 uncultured Bacteroides sp. | reverse complement strand
CTACTGCGGCTATACGTGCCATATTCAGCACCTCCTGTTTTAATTATCCCATGTTTTTAAGCTTTTGGCGGGATTTTCCAAAAACCCTTTGTGCGCAAACTTTAACCTTGACGCTGATAATGTTTTGGATTTTGGCAAATAACCATTACTCGGCCTTTGCGTTTAATAACTTTGCATTTTTCACAAATTGGTTTCACGGAAGGTTTAACCTTCATATTATTAACCTCCTTAAACAGACAAATTTACTTTGTGCGCCATGTTATGCGCCCTTTTGTTAAATCGTATGGGCTCATTTCCACGGTTACTTTGTCTCCGGGCAAAATGCGAATAAAATTCATGCGCAATTTACCGCTAATATGTGCCAAAAGTTTATGCCCACCTTGTATTTCTACAAGGAACATAGCGTTTGGCATTGCTTCTACTACTACGCCTTCTACTTCAATTACGTCTTCTTTGGACATATTTGGCCCTCCTCGTTATTGTGACGCTGCCGCCTCTCGGCATTTAGTGAGTATGACCGGCCCGCTTGCGCTAACAGCAACCGTGTGCTCAAAATGAGCGGAAAGGCCGCCGTCTACAGTTTTGACCGTCCATTTATCGGACATAATATCAACAGCATGTTCTTTTTCATTAACCATTGGCTCTATAGCAAGCGTCATGCCGCTAACAAGCCGTGGGCCTCTGCCTTTGCTTCCAAAGTTCGGCACTTCCGGTTCTTCGTGCAATTTTGCACCTACACCATGCCCCACAAATGGGCGCACTATCGAAAAGCCTTCACTCTCAACATACTCTTGAATTGCAGCGCTAATATCTCCTACTCTATTGCCGGATATTGCATTACTTACGCCTATATCTCTTGCCTTTCGAGTTACATCTATTAAACGCTGTGCCTCTTTGCTAATTTCACCGCAAGCATAAGTTGCGGCATTATCTCCGTGGAAACCATCTATATAAGCGCCTACGTCTATGCTGACAATATCGCCCTCGTTTACCACAAGATTTTTAGTGGGTATGCCGTGAATAACGGTATCATTAATAGATATGCATGTACCTGCCGGAAAGCCGTTATAGCCTTTAAAGCTTGGTTTTGCACCTTGGCTTTCAATATAATTACACACTTGTTTATCAATAAACGCCGTATTCACGCCCGGTTTCACAAGCTCTCCCGCAAGCTTTAGTGCCTCTGCCGCTATGTGGCAGGCAAGTTGCATGCGCAAAAGCTCTTTATGATTCTTAACCGGTATCATAATTCAATTCCGAGTGCCGCAAAAGTTAATTTTGTTGTATCGGCAACTTCCTCTTGCCCTTGTATTACTACAAGTTTTTCGCGCTGTTTGTAAAAATCTACAAGAGGCTCTGTTTGTTCGTGATATGTGCTTAAACGCTCTATTATTGTTTTCGGCTCATCATCTTTTCTGATAATCAGCTTGCCTGAGCAGCGATCACACGAATCACTCTTTTGGCTGGGCTTATATTGTAAGTGGTAGCTTGCGCCGCAAGCAGAGCAAACTCTCCTGCCGCTCAAACGCTTTACAATGTCATCATCGCTAACGTCTATAACAACCACTTTATCAATTAAAACACCCATTGTTTCAAGAGCTTCGGCTTGCGCCACTGTGCGTGGCACGCCATCCAGTATAAAACCTTTTTCACAATCACTTTGAGCAAGGCGCTCTTTAATTATGCTAACTATAACATCATCGGGCACAAGCGCGCCGGACTCTATAAAGCCCTTTGCTTGCTTGCCCATCTCTGTTTCGTTTTTAATCGCCTCGCGAAGTATATTCCCCGTGCTAATTGCAGGTATGTTTAATGCCTCGCAAATAAGCTCTGCCTGTGTGCCTTTACCGGCACCGGGGGCGCCTAAAAGAATTAATCTCATAATGCTTTGCCCCTTTCGTTACTATTTATTCTAAGAAACCTTTATGATGGCGCATGAGCATATATGATTCAAGGCTGCGGCTTGTATCAAGTGCAACACCAACTACGATTAGTAAGCTTGTGCCGCCCAGTGATAAATCCATTCCTGAAATCATGCTTATTAAAATAGGCCCAACTGCCACAGCGCCTAAAAATGCAGCGCCGATAAATGTTATTTTACTTAGAACTTTTGTAATAAATGTGCTTGTGGGTTCACCCGGGCGGTAACCCGGAATTGTTCCATTGTTATTGCGTAGATTGTTGGCAATTTCAATGGGGTTATACTGTATTGATACATAAAAATAATTAAATACAATAATTAAGAATAGGTATACAATTGCATATAGCCAACCGGTTGTGCTGAACATATTAAAGAAACTGTAAAGTAACGGGCTTTCAGTGGGGGTTAAATCTGAGAAGAAAAGTGCACCAATTGTGCCCGGAATACTTATGAGCGCTGATGCGAAGATAACCGGCATAACACCGCTCATGTTTACTTTAATTGGAATATGTGTGTTTTGCCCGCCGTACATTTTGCGCCCTACAACACGCTTTGCATATTGAACAGGCAAACGGCGTTCTGCTGCATTTAAAATAACAACAAGCACAACAGCAACTATTGCTAAAATTGCTATTAACGGTAAGAACAAGAAGAACTGTGCCTCGCCCGACATTGCACGCTCGAAATAAAGCGCTACAGTATTGAACATGCCCGATAAGCCACTTACGATACCCGAGAAGATTATAATCGAAATACCGTTTCCTATACCTTTTCCGTCAATTTGCTCGCCCATCCATTGAACAAGCAGCGCGCCTGCGGCAAATGTTAGAATAATAACAACCGCAGTGAATATACCTTCAAAGCCTGTTTGATATGTTAACATACCTTGGCCGCGCAATAAGAAATAATAACCTATAGATAGCGCTACAGCAAAGCCTGCGCCAACATAGCGAGTTATTCTTTGAATTTTGCGTCTGCCGCTTTCGCCTTCTTTGCTTAGGCGCTCAAGGGCAGGAATTGCAGTTGTTAATAACTGCATTATAATTGATGCATTAATATAGGGCATTACGTTTAACGCAAACAAAGTTGCCTGCGAGAACGAGCCACCGGATAGCATATCAAAATAGTTTAATAAGCTGCCGCTGTCTGCCACTAATGTGCGTAGTGCATCGCCGGATATGAATGGAACAGGAATTGCGCTACCTAAGCGATAAATAAATATTATAAACAAAGTGAATAATATTTTGCTGCGCAACTCGTCTATCTTCCACGCATTGCGGAATGTTTGAAACAAGTTAAATCACCTCGGCCTTTCCGCCCGCTTTTTCAATTGCCTCTTTAGCTTTAGCGGAAAACGCTTTTGCTTTTACAGTTAGGCTTTTAGTAAGCTTGCCGTTTGCAAGAACTTTAACTCCGTCCAATTCTTTTTTAATAACGCCTGCCTCTTTTAATGCCACTACATCAACCACCGCATTGCTTTCGAATTTTTCTAAATCGCTAAGTTTTACGGTTGCATATACTGTTGCAAAAATATTGTTAAACCCTCGTTTGGGTAAACGGCGTTGCAATGGAAGTTGGCCGCCTTCAAAGCCTGCTTTTTTAGCGCCTGAACGCGCTTTTTGGCCTTTGTGACCGTAGCCTGCTGTTTTGCCGTTGCCGCTGCCTGCGCCGCGGCCTTTGCGTTTAGCAGCTTTATTACTGCCTTTCGCCGGTTTTAATTCATGAAGCATCATTGTGCATTGCACCTCCTTGCTATTACGATTTTTGCACTTTTATAAGATGTACAATTGTTTTTATTTTTCCTTGAGTAGCCGCATTGTCGGGTTGAATTGTTTCATTACCAACTTTTTTAAGCCCTAAGCTTATTGCGGTTGCAATTTGCTTTTGTTTGCGCCCAATTAAACTTTTAACAAGTGTAATTTTTATGCCGCCTTCACTTGCCACTTTTTTGGCAGGTGCTTTTTTTGCAGCAGGTTTTGCTTTAACAACAGCATCGTCAGCCTTTTTTGCAGGGGCTTTTTTTGCTGCTGCCGGTTTGTCTTCAGCTTTTTTAGCGGGGGCTTTTTT
>CAYJPD010000106.1:0-1649 GCA_964371975.1 uncultured Bacteroides sp. | reverse complement strand
GCTTTTTTTGCTGTAGCTTCACCGTCTGCTTTTTTAGCAGGGGCTTTTTTTGCAGCTGTCTTTTTTTCTGCTGCAGGTTTTTCGCCGGCTTTTTTAGCCGGTGCTTTTTTCTCTGCGGTTTCTTTTTTTGCCGCAGTTACTTTTTCTTCAGCCATTTTGCCAGCCTCCTTAACCTAAAATTTCTTTAACGGTTTTACCGCGTTTTGCGGCAACCTGTTCTAAACTTTGCAATCCTAACAAGCCGTTCATTGTTGCAGTTACAACATTGCATGGGTTGTTTGAACGTTGGCATTTTGTTCTGATATCTTTAATGCCAGCAACTTCTAAAACCGCACGAACTGCACCACCGGCGATAACGCCTGTACCTTCGGGAGCCGGACGAAGTAAAACACGCCCTGCGCCAAATGCACCAACTGTTTCGTGGGGGATTGTTGTGCCTTTAATGTTAATTTTGTGCATATTCTTTTTAGCAGCTTCAAGCCCTTTGCGAATAGCTTCCGGAACTTCAGAAGCTTTGCCAAGGCCAAAGCCTACAATGCCTTCTCCGTTGCCTACAACAACAAGAGCGGAGAATTTCATTACGCGGCCGCCCTTAACTGTTTTGGATACACGGTTAATGGCTATAACTTTTTCTTGCAAATCTAATACAGATGCGTCAATTTTTTCCATTTGTATCCTCCTTACAGCACAAGGCCGGCTTGTCGCGCGCCCTCAGCCAATGCTTTAACTCGGCCGTGATATACAAAGCCGCCGCGGTCATATACCGCTTTTGTTATGCCTTTATCTGCCGCTTTTTTGGCAATTGTCATGCCAACTTTTGTTGCGGCCTCAATGTTTCCGCCAAAGCCTTCAAAATCTTTATCCATGCTGGAAGCACTTGCAAGTGTTACACCTGCAACATCGTCTATCAGCTGTGCATAAATGTGTTTTGAGGAGCGGAACACGTCTAGGCGTGGGCAAGCTGCTGTGCCCGAAATTTTACCGCGTACACGGCGATGTCTGCGCAAACGCGCAACATTTTTGCTAGGTTTATTAACCATTGTTGTTCACTCCTTCTTTTATTTAGCCTTGCCGGCTTTGCCTTCTTTGCGAATAACAACTTCACCCGCATAGCGGATACCTTTGCCTTTATATGGCTCGGGTGGGCGTTTTTCACGCACTTCAGCGGCAAATTGGCCAACTTTTTGCTTATCAATACCGTTAATAATAATTTTTAAAGGCTCGGGCACATCAATTTTAATTTCGTCTGTTTCGCTTATTATAACTTGATGTGAATAACCAAGGTTCATAACAAGGTCTTTTCCTTGTTTTGCGGCACGATAGCCAACACCTTGAATTTCAAGCTCTTTTTTAAAGCCATTGGTAACACCCTCAACCATGTTATTGATTAATGTGCGTGTTAAACCGTGTAAGCTTCTTGCTTGTTTTTCGTCGTTAGGGCGGGTAACCAATGCTTCATTGTTTTCAATTTTTACGCTCATAAGAGGGCTAATATTGGAATGAAGTGTACCTTTGGGGCCCTTCACCGTTACAGTGCTATCTTTAATTTCTAAAGTAACGCCTGCCGGGATGACGATGGGTTTTCTTCCTATTCTCGACATAGTCTTTTTGCCCCTTTCTTACCAAACAAAGGCTAAAACTTCGCCGCC
>CAYJPD010000105.1:0-5780 GCA_964371975.1 uncultured Bacteroides sp. | reverse complement strand
GCAACTTCGCACGATGCGCCAACACAGCCCCAAACAGAGGACATATTAATAATAAAACCCTCTTTATCTTTTATCATATCGGGCAAAACAGCTTTAGTGCACAAAAAAGCGCCCTTTACATTTACATTAAATATATTATCCCATTGCTGTGCGCTCAGCTGTGTTAAAAGCTGAAAACTTGCAATTCCTGCATTATTAACAAGGGCATTCACGCAGCCAAAATGCTTTTTCACAGCGCAAACCATATCATTTACGCTATGTTCATTTGCAACATCAACATGAAAAGCTTTTGTGCTTTTGCTATTGTTTTCTGCATTAATTTGCGCGCTTAAATTTTGCGCCGCGCTTTCATTTGTGTTATAGCAAATAGCAACATTCCAGTTGTTTTTTGCAAATTCAAGTGCACATGCAGCGCCAATGCCTGAAGATGCGCCTGTTATTATTACGGTTTTTTCCATTTTGCTTTTTCTCCGCTTTTCATTTTTTCCCGAAGTTCTTTAAAAAATTCGGTTAGCAAAGCGCTACACTCTTCTTTTAGCACTGCGCTTTTAACCTCGGGTTTATGGTTAAATGGCATTTCAAAAAAGTTTGCAACGCTTTCACAGCAACCGCTTTTTTCGTCTTTAACCCCGTAAACCACCCTTTTTAAACGGCTGTTTATTATAGCACCTGTGCACATAGGGCAGGGCTCTAACGTAACGAACAGCTCACACTGCCATAGGCGCCAGCCTCCAAGCTTTTTGCAAGCTTTTTCAATAACTAATATCTCAGCATGGTTAATTGCGTTTTTTTTGCTCTCTTTTGTATTGTGTGCTTTTGCAATTATTTCACCGTCTTTTACTATTACCGCACCAACGGGTACTTCGCCTTTCTCTGCCGCCTTTTTTGCCTCTTTTAATGCGAGGCCCATAAAATATTCGTCCTGCATTATTTTCCTCATTCTTATATGATTTTTATACCTGCCAATATAAAACACCTTTTAAAAAACTACAGTGTGTAGCTCAAATTAACCGTATTATTACAGCAAAACTTTGTTTTTACAAATCTACTTCCTTTTCATCAGCCCATATAATTTCATCGCCCACTTTAAATTTTTGGCACTTTGGCTGATTATCACCTACAACCATGCGCCTTACATTATCTAAAGCATATTGCGCAGTAAAAAGCCTTACGCTTTCACGCGTGCGCCCTGTTATAGATAGCTTTTGTACAAAAACATCTTCGCTGTTGCACACTGCAACAAATACAGTTCCAACAGGCTTTTCAGGCGTTCCGCCACCGGGGCCCGCAATGCCTGTTACTGCAACACCTATATCACTGTTTGATAGTTGCATCACGCCGCACGCCATTTGCGCGGCAGTTTGTGCGCTTACTGCACCATATTTGCTTAATGTATCACTTTTTACATTAAGCATTTTTTGTTTTGCCTCGTTGCTGTATGTTATAACGCCATACCCCAAAATTTCGCTCGCACCGGGTATTGACGTTATCCTTTGGGCAAGCAAGCCCCCTGTGCAGCTCTCGGCTATAGCCAAAGTTTTTTTGCGTTTTATAAATTCGCTTACTATAACTTCCTCCATATTCAAGGCATCTTTTGCGTATATATACTCGCCAACTACATCGTAAAACACAGCGGCAGATTTATCGCACATTTCTTTTGCCATTTGAATTGTTTTTGCCTTTGCCGTTATTCTTATAGTAACTTCGCCCGGTTTTGCATAAAGGGCTGCTGTTGGGTTTTCGCTTTCAAGCAAATGCTTAATTTTAGGTTCAAGATGGCTTTCCCCTATTCCGCACACACGCAAAACGCACGAATGCATAACACTGTCGCTTAAAGCAGAAAGCCATGGTTTAACTTGCTCGTTAAACATAAGCTGCAATTCCCTTGGTGGCCCCGGCAAAAGCACGGCATATTTACCGTCTTTTTCAAAAATCGCTCCAGGCGCTGTGCCGTTATTATTTACTATTTTTCTTCCGTGCACAGGTAGCATCGCTTGGCTTATATTATTTTCAGGCATAGTGCGTTTCCAGCGTGCAAAAAACAATTTTATCTTTTCAAGTTCCTCTTCGTCCAATTGCAGCTCATCGCCAAAAGCTTTGCATACCGTTTGCTTTGTTAAATCGTCTTGCGTGGGGCCAAGGCCACCTGAAAACAAAAGCAAATCACAGCGCTTAAGTGCATGTTCTACTACGCTTTTAAGGCGTTTTTCATTGTCGCCCACAACGCTTTGAAAGTGTACATCAATACCCAAAAGCGCGAGCTCTTTACTTAAAAACTGCGCATTTGTATTTAAAATATCACCTAAAAGCAATTCTGTTCCAACCGCTATAATTTCAGCTTTCATAAAACTTTCCTTACATATTTATATATTCAAGTTCACAAGCGTTTGCCGCCTCTGCTTCAAGTTCTAATAAATTGGGCATACCCTCTTCCGCCTCTAAAATTTCTTGCAGTGACGGCTTGGTTTTAGGGTGTGCAGGTGTGAAAATTGTACAGCAATCTTCATAAGGCTGTATGCTAATATCAAATGTTCCTATTTTTTGCGCTAAATGCGTTATTTGCGTTTTATCCATACCAATACAAGGGCGCAAAACAGGTAAGTTTTGTGCAGAATTTGTACATGCGAGCGCCTGCAATGTTTGGCTTGCAACTTGCGCTAAGCTCTCGCCTGTTATTATAGCAAGTGCTTTTTCTTTCTCGCAAATAATCTCGCTAATTCTCATCATGCTTCTGCGCATTAAAACGGTGAAAAGTACATCGGGCGCATTGTTTTTAATATATTCCTGCGGTTTTGTGTATGGCACTACATGCACTGCTAAATTGCCTGTATATGCAGTTAAGCTTTGTGCTAAATCTAACACTTTTCGCCTTGCTCTCTCGCTTGTATATGGCGGGCTTGCAAAATGCACACAGCAAAGGGAAAGCCCCCTTTTCGCCATTAAGTAGCCTGCTACAGGGCTATCTATGCCGCCCGAAAGCATTAGCGCCGCTTTGCCAGATGTTGATACAGGTAGGCCGCCTGCCCCTTGAATTTTACCGCCGTGAACATAGGCGCCAAAATCCCTTATTTCAACCACAACATTAAGTTGCGGGTTTTTCACATCTACTTTTAAATGGGAAAAATCTTTTAAAATTTCTGCGCCAAGTTCTCTTGCAATTTGCATGCTGTCCATTTCAAAAGTTTTATCGCTGCGCTTAGCGCTAACTTTAAAAGTTCTTGCATTTTGCAATTCGTCTTTTAAGTATGTTTTTGCTGTATTACAAATTTGCACAAAATCTTTATCGCAAATGGCAGCTCTGCTCAAAGTTGCAATGCCGAAAATTTTGCTCATGCGCAAAAACGCCTCGTTCATATCTTCATGCTCGCTTAAAGGCTCTGCATACATTGTGCTTTGCGCTTTGTACACTTTGAACTCGCCCACACCTTTTAAGCGTCTGCGCATATTTTTCAAAAGAACGCTTTCAAATGTAGCTTTATTTAGGCCTTTTAAAGCCATTTCTCCTTGATATGCCAAAATAATTTCTTGCATAATTATACCTTTTTCTTATATTAAAATTTTGATAAGCTTTTCACGCCTTCATTTAACGCATTAACAAGTGCATCTATATCATTCTTTGTAGTGTGGCGCCCAAAAGAAATTCTAAGCGATGATTTCGCAGTGTTTTTCGGCACACCCATTGCAGTTAACGTATGGCTTGGTGCGCCTTTACTGCACGAGGCTCCCGCTGAGACATATATATTTTTGCTTTGCAAAAAATGCAGCATTGTTTCACTGTTAACTCTTTCAACCGAAATATTAACTATTGCCGGATGTGCGCTTTCAGGGCTGTTCACTGTAATTTCTTTTATGCCTTTTATGCCGCTAAGCAGTTCTTTTTTTAACTCTATCGGATAAAACGCATCATTACTTAGTTCACAGGCTTTAGCAAAAGCCGCTATATATGCAATGTTTTCCGTTCCCGGGCGCATACCGTTTTCTTGGCTTGCGCCTTGCATTATGCTTTTTATATTAAAGTTATTTTTTATGTAAAGTGCGCCAATTCCTTTAGGCGCATAAATTTTATGCCCGGAAACAGAATAGCTATCTATTAAGCTTTGTGATAAGTTAATGTTCATTTTCCCAAATGCTTGTACACCGTCAACATGTACAGCACAGCGCGCATTTTTCCCTTTAACTAATTGCGCAAGTTTTTCCACATCTATAACAGCACCTGTTTCATTATTTATATGCATAGCGCAAATTAATGCGGTTTTATCGCCTACTGAATCCACTAATTTTTGCAAATTAACCTCGCCGTTAATATCGGGGTTAACAAAACTTACAGTAAACCCTTCTTCCTCCAAGCTTTCACATGTTTTTCTAACCGAGGGATGCTCAAAGCCTGTTGCAACAATGTGATTTGCCCACGCTTTTCTTGCTTTACACGCACCTTGTATTGCCATGTTATTTGCTTCTGTTCCGCTTGCTGTAAAATACACTTCGTTAAAAGAACAATTCAGCGCCTTTGCTACACTTTTTCTGCTGTTAATTATTATATCTTCGCTGTTCATACCCAAGCTATAAAGCGCTGACGGGTTTGCAAAATGTTCTCGCAAAACTTTATCTGCAACATCTGCCACTTGCTCATTTACTTTTGTTGTTGCGGCATTATCTAAGTAATGCATTGTCATTCTCCTCTTTCACTTCTCTTTAATGCTCTCAAGCCATTTTTTTTACTATAAAGCTACCTTAATTTACCCCGCTTTATCGCGCCTATAAAAACACAGAGACCTTACATTGTTAATGTTAAAATTGCACATTGCAATTATTTAAAATTAAAAATGTAGGCCCCTGCAAAACGGTGTTATACACAAAATTTTACATTATATTTGCTATTTCATTTTAAACATTGCCCGCAATAAACCCGATAATATTTTAGGACTTTTCCAAATTACAACTTGCATATAATTGCCTCCTTTTTTGTATTATGCTTTCTTTACATAATACGCAAAAAGCGCAAAAAGTGTGCTTGCTTTATATACACCAATGTAATCAGCATTAAATTTTGCTTATTGTTAACCTAAACTTTGCATTCCGCATAATCGGCATGTGTACATTGAATAACCGCCGCCAATATCCGGCTGTGCCAAAACAAAATCGTGCGCGTGGCCGTCGGTTGGTGTGTGGCTCAACACAATAGGTGCTGCCTCTACTGCTTTTGTAGTTAGTGTTATAGACGCACCAAGCGTTACATAAGCACCTGCTGCAGGGCTTTGCGATAAAACATTACCACTTGAAGTGCCTGTTAAATCGTAGGTTAGGCCTGCTGCATTTAAGGTATCTATTGCTTGCGAAACGCTTTGCCCAACAACACCCGGCACAAATACATTTGAAATGGCAGGGTCACGGCTAACATATACGGTAACTGTGCTACCTTGTAATATGCTTGCTCTGGCATCGGGCTCTGTGTATAGCACAGTGTTGTTAGGCACTGTGTCGTCTTCAATTGTTTTAAAAAACGCAGTTAATTCATATATTTGAAGTTCATCTTTTACTTCGCCTCTGTCCATACCTTCTAAATCGGGAATTTCGACTAATTGCGGTGGCGTGTTTACGCGCAAAACAACCCTGGAATTCTCTTTAACCATTCTTGGCGCTACAGGGAATTGCGATAAAACCATGCCTGCATTCATGCCCTCTTCAAAGACTTGCTCAATCTCGAAATTGAAAACACTGTACTGTGAATCTTCTATAATGTCATCTGAGTACAAGCCAATAAAGTTTGGAAGCTCTACTTC
>CAYJPD010000104.1:3146-5851 GCA_964371975.1 uncultured Bacteroides sp. | reverse complement strand
CATAACACAATAATTTGCCAAAATAGGCGTGTTCGGATTACTCCCTAACGGCTATAAAAGGTTTTAAAAAACACTTAACAGAACATAGTTTAACTGTGCTTTTTAAAACCTCTTAATAAATAATATTTGTTGATTTGCCGTTATAATTTGCATGTGTGAGCATATATCTAATTTACACTTTATTTTTATAAAAGTGCAAGCTGATAAACAAATTATAATCTTTAATAAAAAAATGTCAATACTTTTATAAAATAAATTTTATTTTATAATTTATTTTTTACTTTTTCAGCTTGTGCCCTCTCAAAAAGCGCTATTAAATAATTGCCAACTTTTATAGACATTTCAATGGCAACGGGCTTTAAATCGTCGGGGAAAAACCTTGTGAACTCTTGTATTTCATATGTTAGCTCGCCCTCATAGTCTATATCTGAAAGGCCTGCCATCGCCTCTTGCCAGTTAATGTTGCCAACAAAGGGCAAATGGTGGCTATCGGTAAAGCCGAGGTTATCTTGCACATGCACGGCTTTAAGCCTTTTGCCGAAAACATTTAAGTTTTCCCTGTGGGTGGCGCCTGTTAAATTAGCGTGCCCGAAATCGTAGCAAATGCCAACATTATCTTGCGAGAACGCATCTGCCAAATCGCGAAGTTCATAAGCAGACGAGCAATACATGCGCTTAAAATGTGTTTTTGTATACTCGAATTCATTTTCAAGTGCTATGCCAACACCAACGCTTTTTGCAAGCTCTACATGCGGCGTATAGTACTGTAAATTCCTTTGCTTGCTGGCGTTCATATCTGAATATTTGTACTCTGTGCACGGGTGGGTTACCGCCCATTTAACGCCAAGCATACCGCTGCCTATAATGCTTCTGCGAATAAGTTCTTCAAGCGTTTTAACTTTTTGCTCGTCGTTATCGGCAAAGGCATCGTAATAAGGCAAATGCGACTGTGTGAAAACCACGCCGCATTCCTTTGCTACTTTGCCTGCGTGCTTCACATAGCTTTCCCAGTTATCGCCCCTAAGCTCAGACGTTGGGTTCATTGCCTCGCAAAAATTAATATCCAGCACTTTGTAGCCGGCATTTGCACACATTCTAATGCATGTTTCAAATGTGTTTTTTGTGCCGTCGGGGCGAAATGCCGCCATATTGGTAGAAGTTGAAAGTATCATAAAAATCTCCATTCTGTGCACAGCGCAAATATTTAGATAATTGCACGGTATAGGCGGGTTAGTTAAAAAACTGCTATGCTATTTGGGGCTGTTCTACTTATAAGAACAGCCCCGGTTGCATGTATAAATATTATGTGTTTGCCTCGTTGTATTGGTCCAGCATATTGTTTAGGCTTTCTGCCATAACGCTAACTGTATCCTCAGGCGCCGCGCCGCTTGAAAGCATATTTGAAATTTGTGCGGAAATTTCCATGTAGAAGTCGTAAGAAGGCCCTACGATAACGCCCATCATATCGGGGCTTGTTTCGCCCAGTTGCTCTATGCCTATAAGCATTTGAGGATATTGGGCGGTTAAATCTTGGTAAACAGCTTCTTCAACTGCGCCTATGTGCACAGGAGTATAACCTGTTGCCGCTGCAAAATCTGCTTGAACGCTTGCGCTTGTTAAATATTTTAGCAGTTCAAATGCCGCCATAGCTTTTGCATCGTCGCCTTTGTTGAACATGAACATGCCCGAACCCGATACAGTTGCGCCATAGTTTGCATCATCGTTTACACGTGGTAAATAAGCGCTGCCAAGCTCGAAATTGCCAGCAATTTGCTCTAAAAGAGAAACCGTTGTAGATGTAGAGCCTGTGAAAAATGCTATTTGCTGTGTTAGGAATAATTCGCTTAGGCCTTCACTGCTGTTTAAAAGTGCGCCCTCGTCGTACATTTTTTTCCACTCTGTCAAGAATGTTAAAAGCGTGCCCTCTTCGTCTGCAACAAGCTTAGTTGCGTTTGCATCACGGCCGTTGCGGTTATCTACAACATAAGAGGAGTTGTATTCAGCGCCCGGCATTTGGCCTATCCAGTTTGCTATTGTTGGCGTGTTTGGAACTTGTGCATAAGCTGTAATTGTTTGCCCTGCCGCATTTGTTTGTGGCAAGCTTGCCGCAGCTTCAATAATTTCTTCAAATGTTGTGGGTGCTGCGCTAACGCCTGCTTCGTCTAACATAGTTTTATTATAGTATAAAACCGTTGTGCTTGCGCTGAACGGCAAGCCGAATTGCACGCCGCCGTAATTCCAAGCTGCAAGGGGCGCTGCAAGAATATCGTCTGTTGAAAACGTTGAATCAAGCGCCATAGCATCGTCAACAGTGAACGCATATTCTGTGCCCATATAACTAACTATGCCTGTTGCGTCAATTTGCATTAAATCGGGCAATTGGTCGGCTTGGTCGTTTTGCAAAATAGTGCGCATTTTTGTTGCGCTATCGGCATATTTGCCTTGGAAAACAGCCTCAACCGTTATTTGCATTTCAGCGCCTATGCCGGCATTAAAATCATCTACCGCTTTTTCTAAAGCTACGCCCGCCTCGCTTTCCATCGAGTGCCATAAAACAATGTTTTGCGGCTCACCTGCCACTGTATCTTCCCCTGTTTGTGATGTAGCCTCAGATGCAGGTGTTTCTTGTGTAGGCTGTGAAGAGCATGCTACAAATGTAAATACAAGTAGAAGTGCTAAAATTAAAGCTAATAGTTTTTTCATAA
>CAYJPD010000104.1:0-3046 GCA_964371975.1 uncultured Bacteroides sp. | reverse complement strand
CCAACAAGGGAGCCTGCCGTTATGCCTTTTACAATGTTTTTGCGCAATATGGCAAACAGTATGAATGATGGAATAAGCACAATGCTAACAGCGGCTAAAACTAAGCTGTAATTAGTATCTTCCGGCGTTGTAAGCATTGTAATACCAACTTGAACTGTGCGCATATCCTCTTGGTTTGTAACTAAAAGCGGCCATAAATAAGAGTTCCATAGGCTAACAAACGATTGCACTAAAAGCGTCATTATAACAGGTTTAGACAGCGGTAAAATAATGCGCCTTATATATTTTAAATCGCTACAGCCATCTATAAAGGCGGCATCTCGCAAGGCGCGGGGCAATGTTTTAAAGTTCTGGCGAAGCATAAACATTTGCATTGCGCCCACAAGCGAGGTTATGCACATGCCTAAATACGTATCTATAAGCCCTAATTGCGACACGGTTAAAAAGTTTGTAACCAAAAGGGTATCTGCCGGCAGCATCATTGTGCCGAGTATCATATAGAATATAAAGTTTTTAAATTTGTAATCGAAATATGCGAAAGAATAAGCCGCAAAAACAGCGAATAATGTTCGCAAAGTGCTGCCCATTAGCGCCACAATTATAGAGTTAAGCATAAAGCGAAACAGCGGCGCCAGCTCTAATGCGCTTTTGAAATTATCGAAGTATAAAAAGCTCTCGGGGAAAATAGTTGGCGGAAACGCCAAAATTTCAGAGCGCGGCTTAAAAGCTGTTGTAAATGTGTAAATAATGGGGAATATAATAATTATACCTATAACAATAGCAATAATTGTAACAATTAAAGAAGTTACATTGTTTTTTAGCCTTGTTTTACTCATTCGTAATGCACCTTCCTTCTTTCAAAGGCAAAAGAAAGCGCAACGATACCGAATGTTAAAAAGAACGTTACAATACTTATTGCCGAGGCTGTGCTGTAATTAGAAGATTGATAGCCCGAGGAGAACATCATAAATATAAGCGTTGTGGTGCTGCGCACGGGGCCGCCTTCTGTTATAAGCATAACGGGCGCTACTGTCATCATGGCAAGCACAATATTTGTACATACAAGGTATAAAATTGTTGGCGTTATTAGCGGCAATATTATTTTAAACAGGCGGCGAAAATAACTTGCGCCGTCTATTTTTGCGGCCTCTAAAAGCTGCTCGGGCACGCCGCGCACCGCCGCTAAAAATAAAAGAAAATCGAAAGGTATACCAACCCAAACGCATATAATTATTATGCCGAAAAGCGCTGTATCCGGGCTTTGAAACCACGATAAATCTATGCCTAAAATATAGTTTACTATGCCAACAGATGGGTTTAAAAGCAATTTGAACACCATGCTTGTAGATGTCATTGCCATTGCCATGGGCATTGTGAACATTGTTTCATAAAGCGATGAAAACTTGCGCCTTTTTGCCGCTAAAAGCGCAAGGCTTAAAGAGATACATAGTGTTAGCGGCACAACGCATGCTGTGTGTAAAAGCGTTGTTTTTAAAGCTATTTGAAAGTTCTCGTTTGCAAAAAGTTCTATAAAATTTTTAAAACCCACAAATTCAAGTATTTCACCTTTGAAGTTCACAAGTGAAAAGCTGTATAAAAATGTTCGTATAAAGGGGTAATAAACAAACCCTATTGCGAATGTTAAAATGGGAAGTAAAAACAAATAAGGTTTAAGTGCGTCTTTAAAGCGCCTGGTTTTACTTTTTTTCAAATTTAGCCTCCTTATTAAAAGGCGTTATATAAAAAGCTTTTCATTTATTTTAAAATTAACAACAGCCTTTTATAAACATTAATTAAGGCATTTTCACAATAACCCTATAAGTATGCGGTAAAACGGCTTGCCCCATGGCGCTATCAATATCTTTAAGCTCAAAAACGCCGGAAACCAGCGAGGATACATCTATAAGCTTTGAGGATAGCAATTTTACCGCTGTTTGGAAGTCTTGAATAGAGGGGTTAACGCTACCTGTAATTACCATTTCGCCATAGTGCACATTATTAACATCAAGCTCTATAGGCTTTTTGGGGTGGAATGAAGAGTATAGCACACAGCGCCCGAGTTTACCTGTCATGGCAACTGCATCGGCGGCTAAATCTGTTAGGGCGGCTGTGCAGAAAACAGCGTCGGCGCCCCTTTCGCCTGTTAGGCTTTTCACCTCTTCTATAGCATCAACTTTTGCCGAGTTTATAACTACATCTGCGCCTAATTGCTTTGCAAATTCAAGGCGCTTTTCGTCTATTTCGCAAACAATAACTCTTGCGCCTTTTAATTTGGCAAGCATTATATGAAAAGCGCCCATTATGCCTGCGCCTATAATAACAACGTCGTCTGCAAGCTGTATTTTGCCTTTGTTTATACTGTGCACACAGCACGCTAAAGGCTCGGCAAGTGAGGCGTGCTCTAAATTTATATCATCTGCTAATTTATAAACGGTTTTGCTGTTTAACAGCATATACTGCGCAAAGCCGCCCGGGCCGTTCAAGCCCTCGTGCACCATTGCTTTAAACGAAATTACACATTGGTTTTCGTTGCCGCTGCGGCAATAATGGCACTCGCCACAATTTGTTAAAAGGCGCACAGCTGCTTTATCGCCCACTTGCACACCCTTAACGCCCTCGCCAATTTGCTCTATAACGCCTGCAACTTCATGGCCGCCGGCAAACGGGTAGCGCGGCATTGCCCCGTTATAAATGCGCTGTTCCAATGTGCAAATTGCAGTGCTGTCTACTTTTAAAAGCACCTCGCCCTTGCCGGGCGCTTTAAGGCTCATTTCGCGCTCTTCAAAAGCTTTTTCGCCCGATATAACTACTACTTTATAATTATCCATTTTTTATCCTTTCGTTTCGGGTTGTATTTTTGTTTTTTATTTTTTACCTTTTTAGCCTTGCTTTAAACGCTAACTTTCACATTAAGCTCTTTAAGCGCCGCTTGCACCGAGCAATCTTCGTGTATTAGCTTTGCAATTGCAGCGGCATATTTTGCAGGCGTTGCGTGCCCCCAAATATTGCGCCCCATGGCAACGCCCGAGCCGCCCGCTTGCATTGC
>CAYJPD010000103.1:0-5933 GCA_964371975.1 uncultured Bacteroides sp. | reverse complement strand
GCAAATTATCTTTAAAAACGCGCGAAATTTGTAAAAAGTGTAGAAATGTTCACATTTATATGGTATTATTAATAACAAAGACACATAATTTGGAGGAAAATAAATGAAGCTCATTAAAAATGAAAAACTGGAAAAATCTTGCCGTGAATTGCAATTTTCAATTGAGGCAAAGGAATTTAAAAATGCGGTAGATAATGCATATAAAACCACAGCGCACAAATACAATGTGCACGGTTTTCGCAAAGGCAAAGCTCCACGCGGAATAATTGAAAAAATGTATGGTGCGGAAGTGTTTTTCTATGATGCCATAAATGATTTGTTTCCCGATGCCTATGACGCTGCTGTTAAAGAAAGCGGCATAGACCCGGTAGACCGCCCCGAGGCGGATATTGTTAGCGCAAGCCTTGAGGAAGGCGCTGTGCTTAAAGTTACGGTTGCTGTTAAACCTGAAGTTGAAATTGGCGAGTACAAAGGTTTAAAAGGCGTTAAAACTGCCAACACTGTTGAGGAAAGCGAAGTTGACGCGGAAATAGAGCGCATGAGAGAGCGCAATGTGCGCATAATTACTCGCGAGGGCGCTGCTGAAAATGGCGATGTAACAGACATTAACTTTGAAGGTTTTATAGATGGTGTTGCTTTCGAGGGCGGCAAAGGCGATAACTTCTCGCTAACTTTGGGCTCAAATCAATTTATCCACGGCTTTGAAGACCAAATTATTGGCAAAAAAGCCGGCGAGGAATTTGAAGTAAACGTTACATTCCCCGAGGATTATCAAGCAAAAGAATTTGCAGGAAAACCTGCTTTGTTCAAAGTGAAATTAAACGAAGTTAAGCAAAAAGAAATGCCTGTGCTCGATGATGAATTTGCAAAAGACGTTTCTGAATACGACACAGTTAAAGAGCTTAAAGAAAGCATTCGCGAGAATATGCAAAAACAAGCCGACGAGCAAAGCGAAAGAGAATTTGAAAACGGCTTAGTTGAGCAAGTTGCAAATACTTTAAAAGGTGAAATTCCGGAAGTTATGTATGAAAACCGCATAGATGACATGGTGCGCGATTTTGACCAGCGCTTGCAACAACAAGGAATGAAACTTGACGACTACCTAAAATACATGGGCGGCGACGTGGCTAAATTCCGTGAAGGTTTTAAAGAGCAAGCTGAAATTCAAGTTAAAACACGCCTTGCACTTGAAGCGGTTGCCCAAAAAGAAGATATAAAAGTTAGCGATGAAGATTTTGAAGAAGAAGTAAATCGCATTGCTAAAGCATATAATATGGAAGCGGATAAAATTCGCAATATTTTGCCCGAGCAAGATATGAAAAACGATATAGCTGTTAACAAAGCTATAGATATTATTAAAGAAAATGCAAAAGTAACAAAAAAGAAAGAAAAAGCAGAAAAAGAGCCAAAGGAAAAAAAGGCTAAAGGCAAAGACGAAGAAAAAGCAAAACCAAAGGCAAAAACTAAAGCTAAAGAGAAAAAAGGCGAATAGTAGATTTGGCGGCCGATACGAGGTGTATTGCGTATCGGTCGCATTAAATAGGAGGAAAAACATGAGCAATTTAGTACCTTATGTTGTAGAGCAAACCGCAAGAGGCGAGCGCTCGTATGATATTTTTTCAAGGCTGTTAAATGACAGAATTGTTATGCTTTCAGACCAAGTGAACGATGTTACTGCAAGTTTAATTATTGCACAGCTTTTATACCTTGAAGGGCAAGACCCGGAAAAGGATATTAACCTTTATATTAACAGCCCAGGCGGCAGTATTAGCTCGGGCTTTGCAATATATGATACAATGCAATATATAAAGTGTGATGTATCAACAATTTGCATAGGTATGGCAGCTTCAATGGGTTCATTTTTGCTTGCGGCGGGCGCAAAGGGAAAACGCTTTGCTCTTCCAAACAGCGAAATAATGATACACCAGCCTATTTTAAGCGGTTTGCAAGGGCAAGCAAGCGATATTAAAATCCATGCAGACCATGTAATTCGCACACGCTCACGCCTAAATAAAATTTACGCACAGGTAACAGGGCAAAGTGAACAGCAAATTGAAGCGGATTGCGACCGCGATAATTATATGCTTGCCGAAGAGGCTAAGGCCTACGGCATAATTGATGAAGTTATAGAAAAAAGGCCTTAAATAGGCAAAAATGTAAAATAAAACGCCGGTTTTCGGCGGTGCAAAACCGCAAAGGGGCATAGCACCATATATTTATATGGTGCTTTTTGCAAAAGCGGTAGAATGGAAGTATATATGGCGGGTAAAAACAATAACGAGCACTCAGATAAAAATTTAATGTGTAGTTTTTGTGGTAAAAAACAAGACGATGTAGAGCGTATGATAATAGGCCCTGGCGTGAATATTTGCAACGAGTGCATAGGGCTGTGCCACTCTTTACTTGAAGACGAGCACGATTCTTGGGGGCTTGATTCAAGCGAAGGGCAACCAAGAAAAGAGAAAAAATCGAAAAAGGCGCCCGATGCTGATATTAAAATTATGACGCCCAAAGAAATTAAAACAAAGCTTGATGAATATGTTATAGGGCAAGATGAAGCTAAAGTTGTTTTATCGGTGGCTGTTTATAATCATTACAAGCGCATACTCTCTAAAATGGAAGACACTGTTGAACTGCAAAAAACAAATGTGCTTTTGCTTGGGCCTTCGGGCGTGGGCAAAACATTGCTTGCGCAAACATTGGCAAGAATGTTAAATGTGCCTTTTGCAATAGCCGATGCTACAACACTTACAGAAGCGGGCTATGTTGGCGAAGATGTTGAAAATATTTTGCTAAAGCTAATTCAAGCGGCAGATTTTGATATTGAGCGAGCTGAAAAAGGCATAATTTATATAGATGAGATAGATAAAATTACACGCAAGAGCGAAAACCCCTCTATAACAAGGGACGTTGGCGGCGAGGGCGTGCAACAAGCGCTTTTAAAAATAATAGAGGGCACAGTTAGCAATGTTCCCCCACAAGGCGGAAGAAAACATCCGCACCAAGAGTTTATACAAATTAACACAAAAAATATACTCTTCATTTGCGGTGGTGCTTTCGACGGCCTTGAAAAACATATTGAAAAACGCACAGACGCTTCAAGCATGGGCTTTGGCGGTACATTAAAGCTTAAAGAAGACGAGAAAAAAGAAAACCTTTTGCGTCTTGTAGAGCCACACGATTTAGTGCGCTATGGCCTAATTCCCGAGCTTATTGGGCGCATACCCGTTGTAACTGTTTTGAAAGCGCTGGATGAGCAATCGCTTATTCGGGTTATGCAAGAGCCAAAAAACAGCCTTATAAAGCAGTACAAAGCTCTTATGGATATGGACAATGTTGAAATGGTTATAACAGATGACGCTTTAAGCGCAATAGCTAAAAAAACAATAGCTATGAAAGGCGGCGCACGTGGGCTTCGCAGTGTTTTCGAGCAAGCACTTATAGGCGTTATGTTTGAAATTCCAAGCGATGACACCATTACAAAAGTAACTGTTACAAAAGACACAATAGAGGGAAAAGAACCGATTTTAGAGCATGGCGAAAAGCAAGCGCGCTATAAAACAACGGTTAATTTACAAAGCGATGCATAGCAAATTGTTATGCAAATTAATATAGCGCTAAAATGCAAAAATATTTTTTAGCGCTAATAGGCAGAAAGGAATGATCATTATGCCTGAAAAAGTTAAAATTATACTTGAAAAAAATTCGGATATACTTCGCCTGCCGGCTGTTGCCTTGCGTGGGCTGGTGGTATTCCCCGGCAATGTAATACATTTTGAAGTTGGGCGCCCTAAATCCATAGCGGCCATAGAGTGGGCGATGGCAAATAATAACTCTGTATTTTTAGTGGCACAAAAAGATATGGATATAGAAGACCCCGGCTTTAAAGATTTGCATACATTTGGCGTTGTTGCTGAAATTAAGCAAATACTTAGGGTATCAGACGAGCTTGTTAAAGTTTTGGTAGAAGGCAAATACAGAGCCAAACTTTTAACTATAGATGCAACAGGTAGGTTTTTGTTATCATCAACAAAAGCTTCGCCTTTGCGCGGCTTTAAAAGCGGGGATGCTGCAAGGGTAGAAGCGCTTGTTAGAAGTATTCGAGAAGTGTTTGAGGATTATTTCTCGCTTAACCGCAGAATACCAAAAGACATTGTATATACAATATTAACGCAAGATAACGCCGCAGAACTTTGCGATTTTATTCCTGCCAACTTCCTTTTCAAGCACACAGATAAGCAAGAGCTTTTAAATGAAACGGGCATAGTTGCAAGGCTTGAAAAAGTTCTTGAATTAATGCGCAAAGAAACAAAAGTTCTTAGAATTGAAAGGGACATTCAGCACAAAGTAAACGAGCAAATGGATAAAAACCAAAGGGATTACTATTTGCGCGAGCAAATGAGGGTTATATCCGACGAGCTTGACGAGGGCGACGATACAAGAGAAGATGCCGAGGATTATAAAAGCAAAATAAAAGCGCTTGAATTGCCCGAGGAAGCAAGCGAGAAATTGCTAAAAGAGGCAGAGCGCCTATTGCGTATGCAAGGCAGCTCGCAAGAAGCCGCGGTTATTCGCACTTATTTGGATACATGCTTAGAGCTTCCTTGGAATGAAAAAACAACGGATAAATTAGATATAAATAAAGCCAGTTCAATTTTAGACAAAGAGCATTATGGCATGGTAAAAGTGAAAGAGCGCATATTAGAAATTTTGGCAGTTCGCAAGTTAGCGCCAAAAGCTAAAGCGCAAATTATATGCCTTGTGGGTCCTCCGGGCGTTGGTAAAACGTCTATTGCCCACAGCGTTGCAGAGTGCATTGGGCGCAAATATGCAAGAATGTCGCTTGGCGGCGTTAGAGATGAAGCCGAAATTAGAGGGCACCGCCGCACATATATTGGCGCTATGCCCGGCAAAATAATAAGCGCCATTATTACAGCGAAAAGCAAAAACCCTTTACTGCTTTTAGACGAAGTTGATAAACTCGCAAGCGATTTCAGGGGCGACCCTGCAGCGGCGCTTTTAGAAGCGCTTGACCCAGAGCAAAACAACACATTTAAAGATCATTATCTCGATATACCGTTCGATTTAAGCGATGTGCTCTTTATAACCACAGCAAATACATTAGATACAATTCCGCGTCCGCTTTTAGATAGAATGGACGTTATAGAGCTTTCGAGCTATACACGCATAGAAAAACTGCAAATTGCGAAAAGGCATTTAGTACCAAAGCAATTAGAGGCAACAGGCCTTAAAGGTATTGTTAAATTTAACCAAGGTGCACTTTATAAAATTATAGACGGCTACACACAAGAAGCAGGTGTGCGTAGCTTAGAGCGCACTATAAACGAAGTTTTAAGAAAATGCGCAAAACGCATTGCCGCAGGCGAGGAAAAAGACATAAGCATTACAGCAGAGTCTTTACAAGAGCTGCTTGGGCCAAAGCGTATAAAACCGTCATTTTGCAGCAGAGCAGATGCCGTTGGCGTTTCAAACGGCCTCGCTTGGACGCGTGTGGGCGGCGAAATATTGCCTATAGAAGTGCAAATAATTAAAGGCGGCAGCGGTAAATTAGAACTTACAGGCTCTTTGGGCGATGTTATGAAAGAAAGCGCGCGCCTTGCCATAACTTACGCTAAAGTGCACGCCGACGATTACGGCATAAGCGCTGATATGTTTAAAGAGTATGATATACATATTCACGCTCCCGAGGGTGCTATACCCAAAGATGGCCCCTCAGCAGGTATAACTTTAGCGAGTGCGCTAATTTCAAGGCTGTCTAAAAGGGCTGTTAAAGCAAATATTGCAATGACAGGCGAAATTACTTTACACGGTGAAGTGCTTCCGATAGGCGGCTTAAAGGAAAAGAGCATGGCGGCATATAAAGAGGGCATGAGCACTGTTATAATACCAAGGGCAAATATGCCTGATTTATA
>CAYJPD010000102.1:0-5950 GCA_964371975.1 uncultured Bacteroides sp. | reverse complement strand
TTTAATTATAATACCATAACGCCAACAACGCTTGTTACAGCAGATAATAAAATTAGAAAAACATCGTTTAAATGGAATTTTTTATGCAGGAAATACACCATGGCGTAAATGCCTATAATTAATGCGAACATTGGTAGCATTGAAAGGCTGTTTACGCTTGAAATATGAAAAACTTCATTTAGCATAGAAAGTATGGTAGATATTAAAAGGCCGCAAATAACAGGGAGCACCCATAGTTTTAGCACCCTAAATATTTTTAAAAAGCTGAAAGATTTATAAACTTCCGCGATATAAATGCAAATAACACAGCTTGCGGTTGTTGCAAGCATAAGGCCTAAAGTACCCATTAAAAATGCAAATGCCATAGATGTTTCAAAACCGAGCAAAAAGCCTATGCCCGAGAGAATTTTAACAAGGATACTGCCCGGCAGCGCGTTTGCAATAGGTAAAACGCGGCTGTAAAATTGTGTAGAGCTAATGATGCCGGGCTCTACAAAAATTCCGTCGGCTACCGTTAAATAGGCCTCGCCCCCGCCAAAGCTTGTAGCTGTTGAAATAAAGCCGTTTGAAATAAAGAATAATAAACTTTCACTGTTAATAATAAAACAAATTGCGAAAATTATTAATGTGCCTACTAAAAACGGAAGGCTTTTTTTAGTTGCCAGTAGCCAGTTTATTTTGCCATTGCTGCCCTTTATATCTTGCCTTGAATCTAAAACTAAAGTTACAATGCCTACTAAAAGTAGCAAAATTTGGTATATTGTGTTGCCAATACCTAAATTTATAATTTGAAGCGAGCCAAACATAAGCACATAAACACTTGCAAGTAAAAGTGCAATTAACATGCGTTTGCCGCTAACTCTGCCATCGGTAAAGAAAATGAAAAAGAATAAAAGAAGTAGGATATTTATGGTGGAAATATCAAAAATAGGCGTTGAATTTACAAATGCATTATCAAAGCCAAGCCGGCTTAAACCTGTTCTAATCTCTTTGCCGAAAGTTAAAACCACAGTACTAAGCATTAATACAATTGCAGGTGATAGAAAATATGCTTTTTTGCTTTCTTTCATTATTTTTATTATATAGCTTACAAGCAAAAATATGATAAAAACGCTTATGCCTATAGCAGCTTGCTCAATAATATGTATTGCGCTCTCGCCCAGGATATCTAAAAGGGCGAGAAGACCGAGTGTTATAAAAACGCCGGGTATAGAAGTTAAAAGCGCCGCTAAGAACATGCCTGTTTTGCCCGCCATTTCATAGCCGATAAGTGCGCCAAGCTTAACCGGAAGCGCCCCCGGGGTAATATTGCTTATAACGGTAAAATTGCTGTATTCATCTTCATCAATATACTTGTTATCCTCGCACACTTCTTTTTCAATTACAGGAATTAAAGCGCTTCCGCCACCAAAGCCTATAAACCCTATTTTTAAAAATGATTTAAAAACATTAAGAAGGCTTTGCGCTTTGTTTTGCTTTTGCTCGCTATTGATATCGGTGCTTTTTGCGTTTTCAATTACCTGCTCGTCTGTTTTGTTTTCAATATTTTTTTTGCTTTTCATTTACTCTCAATCCCTCTTGCTTATTCTTTAATTTTAACAAAATATTTAGTAATTAGCTTGCCAAATACATTGTTCATCAATTGCTCATACTCATCTATAGTGAATTTATCACCACAAAACAAAATTTCATAAGTTACAGTAAATTCTTTTACTGTCATAAAACTATCAAAAAAGCCGTTTTTTTCATAAAACTGCTTGCGCTTTATTCTCACATCATTATTTTCTTGCGTTTCGTCTAAAGCTTCAATAGTTAAAACAATGGTTTTATTTTTATGCAGGCGCTGTAAAAATGCTAAAATTTTAGTTCCATAACCTTTGCCCCTTATGCTGTCATCAATGGCTAAATAGTAAAGGTAAACTATATTTTTATAAGTTACGGTGTAAATCATCCCTATGAAAACATTTTCATCAAAAGCTGCATAACAATTATGGTTAATTTTATTTGCAAGCCTTTTAAGCATAAAAAAAGGCATTCTCTCATCACTTGGGAAGCTTTTTAAATATAAAGGCTTTATTAATTTTAAAATACTTTTATCTTGCTTGTAATTAATATATTCCATTTTGTTATTCTTCGTCTTTCTGCTGTATTAAGTTATTTTGTTCTTTTTTCATAGATATACTTCCTATGCCTATATCGTTTTTTACATTACGCCCTGTTGCCACAGAGCGCTTGCCAAATTTCTCGCGAATTAAATCAAGGCTGCGCTCTAAGCTTTCTCTCTTTGCGCTGTTTTCGCTTTCCTCCGGTTCATCAAAAAAAGAAGCCTGTTTCAAATCGCCGTCTTCGGTTAGGCCGAGTGCTGTAATTGTTAGCATGCGCACAGGCCTTTTCAAGTCCCAATTAGCGCAAACAAGTATAAGTGCCTCACGACTTAAATCTTTTGCAAGGCATGTTGGTGCTTGCAATTGCTTTTGCCGCGATATGCTTTTTAGCTCTGTATTTTTAATGTGCACTTGCACACAGGTGGCAAAAAGCCCCATGCGCCGTAATCTGCTTGCAACTTCATCGCAAAGGCTTATTATGCCTGCGCGTAAATCGTCGTAGCCTAAAAGGTTTCTGCTAAAAGTTAAGCCGTTGCCAACGCTTTTTATTTGCTCTTTTTCGTTATAAGCCCTAACGGGGGAGCTATCTTTTCCAAGGGCGTATAAATTAAGCTCAACACCCTGTTTGCCCAAACTGCTTTCAAGGTGCTCTACAGGCGCTTTTGCAAGCTCGCCAATAGTTTTAATGCCCATGTTTAAAAGCGTGTTATATGTTGCTTTGCCAACATAAAGTAGGTTTTTAGCGTCAAGCGGCCAAACTCGCTCTTTATAGTTATTTTCATCAAAAACGGTAATTGCATCGGGCTTTTTGTAATCGGAGCCAAGCTTTGCAAAAACTTTATTAAAGCTAACGCCAATTGAAATAGTAAGCCCTGTTTCGCTTTTTACTCTTTCTTTAATTAAAGCGGCAACATCTTCGCCGTTTTTGCCAAAAAGGTGCATAGAGCCTGTAATATCAAGCCAGCTTTCGTCTATGCCGAAAGGCTCTACCAAATCGGTGTATTGGGCATAAATATTGTTTAGTATTTTGCTGTAGTGCGAGTATAAGCTATGGTGCGGTGCAAGCAATACAAGGTTTTTGCATTTTTGCAAGGCGCTGTAAACCGTTTCTGCGGTTTTAATATTGTAAGCTTTTGCAGCCTCGTTTTTTGCAAGAATAATACCATGCCGAAGCTCGGGGTTGCCGCAAACAGCAACAGGTTTATCTTTTAATTCAGGGCGGCTTAATAGCTCAACAGATGCATAAAAGCTGTTGCAATCGCAGTGTAAAATCACTCTCGCCATAAGCTAATCTCGCGCCTTGATAGCCATTTTAGCCGCAAAGTAGGAATCGTTTGTGAAAGAATCGAAGCTGTATAAAAACAGAACTTTTTCATAGCCGTATTGCGCTGTTATATCCTCTAAAACCATAGTGTTAAGCCTAAAATCAACAATACCTATAGTTTCGTAGTTTGCGGTAAGGTAAGGTATGAAGCTGTTTGCATAACTATCTTTTACAACTAAAATTTTGCCCTCGCCGCTTCCTTCAAGCTCAGAATAAGCGTTGTTACCACGCAAATATGCAGCGTATTTATCCCTTGTGTCAAATGCTTCGTAGTTATAAATGTCGCCGCTTTGTGCTGTTTGTGCGCCGTTTATATCTTGAGTGTAAACATCTAAGTTATAGGGTAAATCGTAATAGATAATTTCATCGCTTACAACGTTGAAATTGCGAGCTTTTGAATAATGTGTGCCGTAAAAATCGGGCACAGTAACGGCTGTGTGCGCGTTTAAATCAAAAGGAGTTAAATTGTTTTGCTCGCAATAATACTCATAAGCTAAATATGCGCCGTAATATGTCCAGTGATGGTCTGTTCTATAGTAAATATAGTCGTTTTCATGGCCTATAAAGGCGTCGTATACATCGTAAACCGTAGCGCCTGTTTCAATAAGCTGTGCATAGATATCGTCTATATAGCTAAGCTCGCTTATCATGGGGGTAGCATAAGGCAGTTTTTGCGATAAAACCTCAGCTGAAGATGGCACAATCATAACTTCGAGCATATCGGGGTTTCTTTGCGCATACGCCAAAAGGCCCTCTGTATTGCTTGCAAGCCTATCTTCATCATCTATGCTGAACGCCTTAGCAAAAAGATAGTCATCTTGCCCAAATATAATATCGTTGTTTTCGGTTTTAAGCAAAACGCTTTCACTGCGGCTTTTAAGGCCAATCCAATTATCGCGAAACAAGAATTGGTCTTTAACAAAGCTCTCGTAATCCTGCATCCATTTATTTGATGCTAAATCGGTTATGTTTAAATCAGGCATCTGCTGTAAGTTCCTGTTTTCAAGTTCGGAATACTCTTTTTTCGGCCAGAAAATATCTGTGAGCGAAAAGCAAAATAGAAATGCGAAAAACACAAATACAATAGGGTAACTTTTAAATTTTCTTTTAAGTTTTCTCATAATTCACCACCCTAAAAACGGAAATATAAAAACGGACTGTTTGTTGCATCTACCATATAAGCGATTGTTAAAACTAAAATTGCAGATAAAAGCGCTATGCGAATAGCTTTTTTATGCTTAATCTTATCGTAGAACATTTGCGGTAACTTTGAGCAGCACATTATACTTACAACTAAAAGCAAAGCGTAGTTTCTTAGGAAATAAAGCGCAGAAACGCCGCCGCTAAAGCCAAACAGTTTGCCAAATAAAGAGGGCAGAGTAACGCCCGCATCGCTTCCAACAAAGAACGCCCAGCCAATAACAACAATAAACAAAGTGTAGATATGCGGCCAGAATTTGCCTTTTTCAAGGTGTGTTAGTAAAAACGCTTTTTCTATCATAAGCAAAATAAAATAGTAAACGCCCCAAAGAACAAAATTCCAGTTAGCACCGTGCCAAAAGCCTGTTAAAAGCCAAACAACGGCTAAATTAAATATTTGCCTTTTTAAACCTTTGCGGTTGCCACCAAGTGGTATATACACATATTCCCTAAACCAACCTGACAATGTCATGTGCCACCTGCGCCAAAAATCGGTAATGCTTTTTGCGGTGTATGGCAAATTGAAGTTGTCGGGAAAATCAAAGCCAAGCATTTTACCCATACCTATGCCCATCATAGAGTAGCCCGAAAAATCGAAGTAAATTTGCAAAGTGTAAGCAATTATGCCAAGCCAAACAAGGCCGGACGATGCATTTTCAATGCCAACGCCCGCTTGCCAAATATTGCCGGAATACTGCCCTGTAACCTCATACCAAAGCGCGCTAATGCCATCTGCAAGAAGCACTTTTTTTGCAAGCCCGAATATAAAAAGGCTTATGCCTTCGTCTATGCGCTTGAAAGTTACACGGTCTTTTAAAACATGAAGCCTTTCGGCAACATCTCTATACTTTACAATAGGGCCCGCAATTAATTGAGGGAACATAACAACATAAGCGCCAAAATTAATTATATTGTACTCTGTTTTAACATTTTTCCTGTAAACGTCTATAGAATAGCTCATAGTTTGGAATGTGTAAAAACTTATACCAAGCGGCAAAGTTAAGCGAAGAGTAGAAATTGAAAGCCCAAAAATGGAATTTAAGTTTTCTATAAAAAAATCGGTGTATTTAAAATATATTAACATGCCAACACTAACAGCAATGCTCGCTATAAGGGCAATAAGCCTTACTTTGTTGTTGTTTTGGAATTTATCCATAAAAACGCCGGCAGTGTAATTAACTAAAATAAGAACAACCATAACGGGAAACAGCTTAATTTCACCCCAAGAATAAAAAACAAGGCTGCATAAAAAAAGCACTGCATTCTTAAGCTTTGCAGGTGCAATAAAATATAAAGCCAATGTTATAGGCAAAAAGCGAAA
>CAYJPD010000101.1:0-6073 GCA_964371975.1 uncultured Bacteroides sp. | reverse complement strand
TAACTTTCAATCAATTTACCGTTTTCAACAAAATAAACTTCATTGTTAATACTTTCAAAAGCAGAGCTCTCACAAGTTGATATAATTGTTTGCATACCTGTTATTTCACTAAGCAAATAATCTTTTCTGCTTTCGTCAAGCTCACTTAAAACATCGTCTAACAAAACAATCGGCTTTTCACTTGTTATATCAAATATCATCTGCGCCTCAGCTAATTTTAAAGCTAAAACTATGCTTCGCTGCTGGCCTTGGCTTGCAAAAACTTTTGCATCACTCTCATTAATACTAAATATTAAATCTTCCCTATGTGGGCCCTTTGTACAAAAACCGGCACTAATATCTTTTTGTTTGCTTTGCGCTAAAGTTTTTATTAAACTTTCATCATAACAAGGTGTGTAATCTATTTTAAAACTCTCTTTATTTCCTGTAATTTTAGCATGATGCTCTATAGCACTCTTACAAAATAACTTTAAATATTCCTTTCGCTTTTCAACAATAAATTCACCGCACACTGCTAAATTTTCATTGTAAACATCAAGTAATTCCTCAGGTGAATTTTGCCTGTAATATTGTTTTAAAAGTGCATTTTTCTGCTGTATTAAACGCATGTATTTCCTTAATGCACTAATATAAGAGGGGTATAATTGGCAAAGTGCCGCATCTAAAAATTTACGCCTGTTTTCAGGGCTCCCTTTAACAAGCCTTAAATGGTTAGGCTCGAAAACAACTTCATTTACAATGCCCGCTATATTAATTGCCCTTTTATAATCAACGCCGTTTATATGGGCAAACCTGCCTTTTTTAGTTGATATATCGCTATTTTCATCAATAATAGTAATTTTTATATCACTGTCTTCACATGTAAATTGCTCGTTTTCATTTTTATTGTTTGCGCTATTAACATTAGCATTTATAATAGAAGCTTGCTCGCCTTTTTTTATTAAAAAGCTATCTTTAACGCCCCTAAAACTTTTAGCGCCTGTTATCATCCAAATACTTTCAAGCAAATTAGTTTTCCCTTGCCCGTTTTCACCGCAAATAACTGTTAATTTACTGCTGGGTTTAAATTTTATATGTTCTATATTCCTAAAATTAACAATTTCTATTTCGTTTAATATCATTCACTTTCAACCTTTATTTGTTCGCCTTCAAAACTAATAATATCGCCCGGATAAACTTTTTTACCGCGCTGTGTGCAAACTTCACCATTATAATTAACAAGGCCGCTTTGTATTGCAATTTTAGCCTCGCCACCACTTTGGCACACATTAGCAAATTTTAAAAGTGCAGAAAGTTGAATAAAATTTGAATTTATTTTAATAGTTGTTTTATTCATAGTACTCCTTAATTAATCGTTATCGCTTCTAAACCTAACAGGTAATACCAAATAAAATAGATTTTCGTTGTTAATAGGCACAATTTTAACTGCTGTATATGCGCCATTCATATAAAATTCAACTTTATCACTGCCGCAATGCCTTAAAGCATCCAGTAAATATCTGTTGTTAAAGCCTATTTCTAAACTTTCACCTTCCATTTCACAAGAAAGCTCGTCTACAACTTTACCTAAAGATGTTGTACACCTAACAGTTATAATATTATTATCAAATGTTATTTTTAAAGGGTTTTTTATGCGCTCTGTAATTATTAAGCTCGCCCTTTCAACAACATTTATAAAATCTTTAACATCTACAATAGCTTTTGTTGTATGCTCTTTTGGCAAAACACGCTCAAAATCTAAAAATTCGCCCTCTATTAAGCGGCTTATAATTGTATATTGTGCTGTGTTAAAAACAACAAAGCGCCTATTTGCCGCTATATCAACATTTTCATCTTCACCTATAAGCTTAATTGTTTCAATAAGCGTTTTTTGCGGTATTATTATTTCTATTTCATTATTAGCATTAAGCTCTTGCGAAGTAATAGCCAAACGGTAACCGTCTAAAGCTACAATTTGCAAATTATCTTTATTTATAAGGAATTTCTCGCCTGTGTGTGCCGGGCGCTTATCATCTGTAGCAACTGCAAAAATAGTTGTATCTATCATTGTTTTTAATTCTTTTGAATTAATGCTAAATGTTTTTTCTGTTTCTGTATTGGGCAAATCGGGGTAATCGGCAGCTTCCATACCGTTAATATTGTATTTTGTTATGCCTGCGCTTATTAAGCATTGATTATTATTTTCAAGTTTAATTTCTATTTCATCATTAACTAATTTTCTAACCATTTCGCTAAAAAGTTTTGCGTTAAGCACTATTTCGCCCGGCACTAATACATTAGCTTCAATTTTTGTTGTAATAGCCATTTCTAAATCGTAACCGGTTAATGTTAAAGTAAAACCGTCGGCTTTTAAAAGTATACCCTCAAGTACAGGAATAGCACTTCTTAAAGTAACTGCTTTCGATACACCTAAAACAGCTTCATTTAATAAATATTTATCACATTTAATATGCATGTTAAAAAACCTTTCTTTTTTAAATAAATTAAAAAATTAGTTATATATATAAATAAAAAGTAGTAGTAGTAGTAGAGGCTGTTAAAAAGTTTAAAAGTTAATTAAAAGCTTATATACAGCATAAAAAATAGAATTGTAATTGTTTAAAATATGTTAATAAAATTGTTTAAAAGTTAAAAACATACGGTTTTCAACTTTTTATATTGAAAGTTGATGTTAAATGTTGAAAACTTGTTTAAATATTTATATTTTTACAAATCACGTTTATATATTATTTTATTGCTTAATATTTTTAATTACATCTTCTATCATTTCTTTTGTGTGTGGCTCGTTGTTCATCATTTTTTGAACAGTATTAATTGCATAAACAACAGTTGAATGATCTCTGCCGCCAAATTGCTCGCCAATTTCCTCCATGCTCATGCCTGTAACTTCGCGTATAATGTGCATACTTATTTTACGCGCATTAGATATAGCACTGCGGCGGCTTTGCCCTTTTAAATCATCTACAGTAACGTTATAAGTGCGGCTAATTTCAAGAAGTATTTTCTCAATTGTAATGGGCGCCGGCAATTGCTCGCTTAAAATGTCTTTAATAGCGTTTTGCGCCATACCTATAGACGGGTTTATACCCTCTAAAATGCGGTATGCGTTAATTTTTTTAACAACGCCCTCTAATTGGCGTATATTCTTTTTAAGCTTGTTAGCTATGTATTCCGATACATCGTCGGGCAAGTTAATTTGAAGTAAATCTGCCTTGCGGCGAATAATGGCAACACGTGTTTCAAAATCGGGTGCGCCTATATCTGCAATAAGGCCCATTTCAAAGCGTGTGCGAAGCCTATCTTCAAGGCTTTTAATCTCTTTAGGCGGCCTATCGCTGGAAAGAACAATTTGCTTGCCGGAATTGTAAAGAGTGTTAAATGTGTGGAAAAATTCTTCTTGTGTTGAATCTTTACCGCCAATAAATTGAACGTCGTCAACAAGTAAAACATCTGCCTGGCGATATTTCTCGTGGAAAGCGGCTGTGTTATTTTCACGAATTGCCGTTATAATTCCGTTTGTAAATGTTTCACCGTCTACATAAATTATATTAAAGTTTTCAAAATTATTTTGAATATCTGCTTTTATTGCGTTTAAAAGGTGGGTTTTGCCAAGCCCTGAATCGCCCCATATAAAAAGAGGGTTATAAGCGCCCGAGGGGTTTGCCGCAACAGCTTGCGCAGCGGCATGTGCAAATTTATTACTGCTGCCCACAATGAAATTGGCAAATGTGTGTGAATAATTACTGCTTGCACCGTCTACAGGGTTTTGCACAAGCTCGGGCACAGATAATGTTATATTTACATTAAAGCCTAAAATTTCTTTAAAACCATCGGAAATAAGCGACAGATAGCGTTGTTCTATCATGTTTTTTAAAAACTCGCTTGTTATGCGAAGTTCTACTTCGTTATTTTCAAATGAAATGGGCTTCATTCCCTCTATAAACAAAGTGTAAGAGGCAGGAACTATGCGCTGTTTGCAGTAATCTTTCACCGCCAAAAAAATTTCATCAAATGAATCCATAAAAATAAACTTCTCCGTTTCTGCCGTAAAAATGAGAAAAGCCACCAAAACGGCACAAGGTAGCTTTTTGCAATATATAGTTATTTGTTTTATAAATGGCGATATTATGTCAAAAAACAATAGTTTATTAATTGGCGTAACCCGTTTGTCATAATGTGCACTTTACCTTAATAATTATACTACAAAAATGCTTAAAATTCAAGGAAAAACAGCCATTAAATTTAAAAGAGTTTTTGGTAAAATATATAAAATTTTCAGTTTGGATAAGTTTAAAATATAAAAAGGCAAGCGGCTAAAATTAATTTTTAAAGCGGCAAAATTGAACAACTTATAACTTGCACTTAACTTGCCAATAAAGTATAATTAATGAGGTAAACCATAAGGCAAACAAAGCTGTCGCTAAAGATAAAAACAGAGCTTGAACAAAAAATAAAAAAAGAGGATAGAATGAGGAAAAAAATAATAAATATAATTATGATAATAGCAGGCTTAATAGGTGGCGCTATAATTGGCTATTTAATGCTAAATTTAATAAGAAACACAGGCGTACAAAATGTAAGTTTCTATTATATAATGGGCATTATAGCGCTTGTAATTGGGGTAGTTATACAAATTACAGTGCACGAATTTGGGCATTTAATAGGCGGGCTTTTGTCGGGCTACTCTTTTTTATCATTTCGCATTTTTAATATAATGCTTGTAAAACAAAACGGTAAATTTGCCTTTAAAACTTTAAAGCTTGCGGGAACTGGCGGCCAGTGCTTAATGGCGCCGCCCGATAAAAATTATAACGATATACCTTATTTTTTATATAATGTAATGGGCGGCGGCGCAAATATAATTTTCAGCATTTTTGCGTTTGCAATTACTGCTTTAACAAGTAATTTACCGCTACAAATTATTTGTTTTACATCAGGTGCGGTTGGCGTTTTTATGGCGGCAACAAATTTAATTCCGCTTAATATATCGGTAAACAACGACGGTATGAATATATTGCAAATTAGAAAAAGCGAAGAGGCGAGAACATCGTTTTTTAAGCAGATGAAAACGGCGGTTTACATGGCGAAAGGCGTTAGGGTAAAGGATTTTCCAAATGAATTATTTGAAGTAAAAGAGGGCAGCGAAAAAACAGACGCATTAAGCGCCGCGTGTAGGGTTAATTACTGTTTAAAACTTTTGGACGAAAATAAGTATAGCGAATTTATTGAAAAAACAGACGAGCTTGTTAAAAATAATAATGCAATTTTAGATATGCATAAAATACAGCTGATAAACAGTAAAATATTTTGCCTTATAATGCTTGGCGAAAGCGAAGAGCAAATAATAAAATTGATGGATAAGCCATATAAGCAAGTGGCGAAAGCCATGGCAAATATGCCTGAATTTGCACGCACAGCGTATGCGCTTGCAAGGCATATAACACATGATAATAAGCAAATGGTAAAAAGCGAAAAAATATTTGAAAAAGCAATAAAAAATTACCCTTACGAGGGCGAAATTATAACAGAGATGCAGCTTATGAGCGAAGTTAAAAACTTGAAAAGAGAAGTTAATGAATAAAAACGAACTGCGAAAAACCCTGTTAAAATTAGAAGTAGATGAAGAAGAAAACAAAAAAGCTTCGCATGAAATATGCAAAGCTTTTTTGAATTTGAACGAATATAAAAATGCGAAAACGGTTTTTTGTTTTATAGGAACGCAAAGAGAAATACAAACAGATGAAATTATACAAAGTGTATTATTAAGCGAAAAAATACTGTGCGTTCCTTTTTGCACAAAAACGAAGCAAGGCGATAGAATAATGCAAGCAAGGCAAATAACAAGCACCGAGCAATTAACACAAACAATGTTTAATATTAAGCAGCCGAGCGAGAGCGCAAAGCTAATACAGCCGCATGAAATAGATATAGCGGCTATACCGTGCTTAGCGGCGGATGAGAGCGGCGCAAGGCTTGGCTACGGCGGCGGCTACTATGATAAATTTTTGCCGCAAATGAAAAAAAGCGCATTAAAAGCGGTGCTTTGCCGCAGGCAGTTTTTGCAAAAAAACGG
>CAYJPD010000100.1:0-6114 GCA_964371975.1 uncultured Bacteroides sp. | reverse complement strand
CTCCCTTCCCTCCCACTTGGGAATTGCCCCACTTTACACAAGAAGTCTTTTTTGAACGCGCCCATAAATATGCCTTGGTTATTCCCGTCATCAACGAGGGCACGCGCATCCAAAATGAATTACAAAAAATTCATGCTCAGGGTTTTTCTCAGCAGATAGATATTATTTTGGCCGACGGCGGCACCACCGACGGCTCACTGTCCCCCGAGCTCTTGCAAAGCTGTCATGTGCGGGCCCTGCTCACGAAGCAAGATAAAGGCAAACTGTCTGCGCAGTTACGCATGGCCTATGCGTGGTGCCTGCAAGAAGGTTATGAAGGCATCATCACCATCGACGGCAACGACAAGGATTCCGTGGAGTCCATACAGCTTTTCATGAAGGCTTTGGACGAAGGTTATGACTATGCACAAGCCTCGCGTTTCATCAAGGGCGGCGTCAGCGTCAATACGCCCTTGTCGCGCTGGCTTGCCATACGCCTTATTCATGCGCCCTTAAGCAGTTTGAGCGCGCGTGTGTGGCTCACCGACACTACGCAAGGCTTTCGCGCCTACAGCAAAAAATATCTTATGGATGAGGGCGTACAACCCTTCCGCGCCTGCTTTCAAAATTACGAGCTCTTGGCTTTTTTGGCCATTCGTGCGTCTCAATTGGGCTATAAGGTAAAAGAAGTCCCCACAGCGCGCATATATCCGGCCCAGGGAAAAATTCCTACCAAAATCAGTCCTATTGGTGGTTCCATAGAATTATTACGCGTACTCTTTAAAGCCTGCCTTGGGCAGTACAATCCAAAATAATGTGTAAAAAATATGACATAGCCATCATTGGTGGAGGATTTTATGGCTGTTGCCTTGCTTTATATTTGCAAAGCAATAACTATCGCGTAGCCCTGTTTGAAAAAGAAGAAGATATTCTCACCCGCGCCTCAGCCATCAATCAGGCCCGCGTGCACACAGGCTTTCACTATCCGCGCAGCCTCACCACAGCCATACGCTCCTTGGTGAACTTTCCTCGCTTTGCCTTTGAATTTAAAAAAGCTATTGTAGACGACTTTATCATGGCTTATGCCATCGCCAGAAACGGCAGTAAGGTCAATGCCAAACGCTTTTTTGAAATGTACACAGACATGCACGCCCCCATCAAAAAGGCCGAGCCGCACATACAAAAGCTTTTTCACAGCGGCATGGTAGAAGATGTCTTCAGCGTCAAAGAATACGCCTTTGACCACGATATTATTCGTCAAATTTTTTGGGACAAGCTCAAGCATACCAAGGTGGATTGCCACTTAAGCACCGACATAGCCTCTGCCACGCAAAAAGATGCGGATACCATTGTGCTCACCGACACAAGCGCCGCTCGCTTTGAAGCAAAACACATTTTTAATTGCACCTATTCGCGCATCAATACCTTTTTACACGCATCTGAGCTCACCCCCATTAGCCTTAAGCATGAAATCACAGAAATGGCACTGGTGCGCCCACCGCAGCTTTTAGAAAATCTGGCGGTCACTGTCATGGACGGCCCTTTCTTTTCTCTTATGCCTTATCCTGCACGCCAGATGTATACGCTCTCCCATGTGCGCTACACACCGCATACCTATTGGCTGGAGCCGCAATCTTTACAAGACCCGCATAAAATATTTGAAGAATATACCAAGAAAAGCACCTTCCCCCTCATGCGAAATGATGTGAGAAGGTTCATGCCAGATTTGGATTTAAATTATGAGGAATCCATTTTTGAGGTAAAAACTGTTTTACAAAAAAATGAACATGATGATGGGCGACCCATCTTCTTCATGTCCCACGAAGGCATACCGCAAGTGCACACCGTCATGGGTAGCAAAATTGATAATGTGTATGACTTATTTGAAAGACTTCATGAAATCAGCTCCCCTTTTGTACTTTCCAAAAGCCCCTGGGAAAAACTTCTTGGGTGTATTTCGTAAGCAGACATTAAGTACGCTTTATTTTCTAAATAACCTGGTGGAAATATACCTTAACCTAACACCGCTTCTAACCACTAAAGTAAATACACACTGGACAATACTAAATATTCTAAGCTATTACATAAACATGCTGTGAGAAAAGGAAGTATAATGGATTCGCTAAAAAAAATAATAAATTACACTTTAGCATTATTGACACTCTTTTTTTCTATGATCGTATTCTATAAGCTTAGCATATGGAATATATCAGATTATAATGCTTTTATTTTTGGTGACACTATTTATGAAAATATAAATAAAAATATAGATATTTACTTTATATCTTTTCTTGCACTTTTTTCCGCACCGTTATGTTTTATATTTCAAAAAATCAATATTTGCTGTATTTGTATATATTTTATTAAAAAATTCCTCCTGCTATTTACGCAAGAATCTAATTTGCATAAATTCTATTCAAATCTAAAAAAATTATATAACAATATAAGAGAAAATTTCTCCTTCATCAGTAAATTTTTATATGAAAAATTTACAATTTTTGGCTTTAAATTTGAAAAAATAGCTAGTCAAAATTATATAAACCACATCATAGACTATACTATCATTTTTGTTTCATCCTATTGCGTAGCATGCCTTCTACTGCAGCTAGGATTAATACCACAACATATTGTGCTTACGATAACTTTTATTCATTTTTGCTTAGCGAGTATTTGTGGAAAAAATAAAGTTTTTATTTCACAAATACTTTTAAGTTTTTCTCCTTTACTTTTTTTAACAGAAGCTTATCAATACCAAGAAGAAATAGTAATATTCGAAAATTCAATAATGTATATTGCAAGCATGCTAGCAATATCTTTATGTAGCTTGCAGCTCTCTTGGGTATTTTTCAAAAAAAACCAAGAATATATTACCTTTTCATCAATAACTGCTATCATAGTAGTGCTTACGGGGCCTTTGTACAGACACTACGGAATCGATGAGTATCACATAGGTGAAGCAATTACTGCTTTTCATCAAGTATTTACTATTGGGCAAGAACCTTACTCCGAATTCATACCTACAAAAGGTTTCATGCATATCATTTATGGATTTATTAATGAATTATTTTTTGATGGAAAATACGTAACTTTTGGGTGTGCGTCTCAACTTACTACATTTTTTAGTACTTTTTTACTTGCTTTCATATTTAAGCTTTTTTTCTCTACGTATATAAGCATACTTTATATTATAGTATTCTGGAACCTCGGACTAGTTTACGGCCATTACTACCCAATACCTATAGGGCTTTTACTACTTAACGCTGCCATAAGCAAAAAAAATGTTATCGTTTTCTGCTTAACTTACTTATTTTTCATGTATATATATTTTTTATATTACAATGCATTCGCCATAGCCTTTGCCTTGTCAATATTTCCTGCTTTTATATATAGCATTTATATTTTTTACACAGAAAAAGTACAAATACACAAAATTCATATTGCATTTTTCTTATTATGGTGCATTATTATTACAATAAGTATACCATACATTTACAATTCATCTGAATATGTCCTAACCAATAGTTCAAACAATATCTTGTATTGGGGCAATCTTGGTTACTTCACTAATCTTATACTTTCTAATTTTTGGATAGCCATTTTTTTGTGTATTATCTTCTACACGTCACATAATTATAGCATAATAAATACAAAAACCATAACATGGCTATCTTTTTTTACTTTCATCCCATTTATACTGCTTTCATATATTGAAGGGCGTTCTGACGCCTGGTATTACAGAGCTTATGTATTTAGTTGCTTTTACTTAACCCTAGCGACTATTTTCTGTATATACCATAGAAAAATGTTTCATCCTTATGTAAATAAATTAATTTTAACGTTCCTAACATTGTTCGCCATGTATTGCGTAGCTCCACATACATGGACTGCGCCCTTCAGCTCTTTTAACCCCATAGCGGTAAACTCAAAAAGTACATCATATGTTCAAGATTCGTCCATTCCTAATCTAGGGCAGGGATTTATCCCCGAAGATCGCTATGAAGAAGTTTTGCAAGAGCATTCCTTAATTAACGTTCTTGAAGAAGAAGAGACTTTTTTACTCATTGACCCGTATGTAGTTCAAAGCGCAAGGTATGCTATCTATAATAAGCAAATCCCAATAAAATCTCACGCTATTTTAAACATTTCAAGCTTAAGAGCTCAAATAGACGAGCTAGAAAAATTTAAAGAACTTCATGTTGAAATCATTCGTCTTAGCAAAGGTATTTTGCGCTATACTATTTTTTATGACTACATTTTTTCACAACCATGGACGCTCATTCAATACGGTAAGCATACATATTTAGTGTCAGATAAAATTATCCAGAGAATAAAAGGGCATTTTGATTTTAAAACCATCTCAATGGATAAAACTGAATATTCCATTGCTGACTTTTCACTTTTACCTATAAAATGGGGCTCCGCCTTTGATAGCGAAAAACATCTTCTCACGACAGAAACAGCAAATTTCATTTCTAAGAAAATGCCCTCTACACCAAACACCCCTCATACTTACGCTTTGCGTTTTAAAAATGAACAGAGTTTAAATAAATACGACCTATTAACCATAAACATAAATATTGATGATAGTAAAATTTGCCATGGACAAATACAATGGGGTGAAAGAAAAAAAGAAAATAGTATAAATTTTAAAATACGCACTGGATGTAATGTTATACCTGTTATCATGAATATGCATTGGAGAGACACTCAAAAATTAGATAATATAAAATTTTCATTAAAAGAGTGCAATAGTGACACAGTAGATATAAACTCAATACACTTTTCTAAATTTATATATTAACAAAAATAAATTTAGAATATGTTATAGACAATACTAAATACATAAAAACAAATTTCTATCATTTACTACACATAATGATAGAAATAAATATAATAATATTTAAAATAGTTTTCAACTCTATCCCACTTATGTGCAACTTCAAGAGGAATCTTGACTTTGCAAAAATTGTAAAATATGAAGACCAACAATACCTCAATAATTATGATGCATACAGCGGCCTTACCACAATGAAAATGCCCATATAGGATATCCCCCAGAATTATATACTCATCACTGCATGTAAAAACACATGAGATAAGGCATCCCTAACCCTACAAAACTTCCATTTCAACAATAAAGATTTTTATGATGACATTTCCTAAAAAGCATTCTTTTGACACTCTCGTCTGCCTTATCTTTCTTCTGCTGGCCATATTGGTGCATTTTGGCAGAATTGGCGCCTCTGTGGAAGGCATTAATTTAAGAACAGATCCTTCCAATTACGCTTGCATGGCCGCCGCCATGGGACACCCAGAAGCATTCGCACAAGACAGCGTCTACAATGACCCTGCCCGCTATGGTGTCCACGCCACCATCAATACTACCCTTACCAGTATAATGGCTGACGGCGCCAATTACGGGCTAGCCTACCTAAAACTCAGCGGAGTGCAATTTTTCTTGCACTATATGGCTTTTTACGTGTTAGGGATTGTACTACTCAAACAGCGCTGGCAAGCGGTGCTTTTCACCGTCCTCATGGGGCAAGTGTATTGGATAGAATGGGGCACCTATTGGGGTAATGGTTATTTAGACTATACGCCGCGCTCGGTTTTTGCCATATTTTACGCCCTCGCCATAGCCTGGGCTTTACGCATTTTACGTTCACCGCGCTGGTGGCCCGTGTTCATGGCATGCATGGGTTTATTGGCCTATGTGCACTCCATAAGCACCCTGCCCACAGCCCTTGGCTTTTGGCTAGGCTTTGCCGTATGTAAGCCCAAAGAAAAAAGCCTCTCACAGCATCTGCTATGGCTCATTTTTTGCGGCCTATGCTTTGTGGCTGTGCTTATCCCCTTCGCCATGACCTTTCTACAGCCCGGAGCAAAGTTTACCCCTGACGATGTGGCACTTTTTCAAGAAGTATTACACACCCGTTTCAACGTGGAATTTGCAGATTATTGGCTGGGCGTTAAAGAGTTTCTCCTTAACTACACCCTGTTACCTCTATTCCCCGTGGGTATAGGCGGCTACATACTTATGCGCCGCATGGGTAATGAAGAAGAGCGCACATGGGCTTTACAGTATGCCATGTGGACTTTGGGAGCATTTTGTTGCGTGGTGCTTTTCTGGCTGGA
>CAYJPD010000099.1:0-6229 GCA_964371975.1 uncultured Bacteroides sp. | reverse complement strand
TCTGAAAAGCAAAGTTGGAAAACATTGTCTTTACCCTCTGTAACAAGTGTTGAAGAAGCAGACGGTGTTAGTGCAAATATGCGGTCTTCAAATGCCATTGGTGAAACGGCAAGAGCAGGTGTTGTTGTAACAGTGCCTAAAAGAACATCCATTTCCCAGTCTTTTAGTGCGTTGTAAGCATTACCGGCTTTTTCTGAATCGTGCTCGTCATCTTGGAAGTTTAACTCAATTTGCATGCCGCCCATTGCGTTAATTTCTTCAACTGCAATTTCTGCACCGTTTTTAGTAGCGTTGCCGTAAACAGCAGCCGCGCCTGTTAGTGGGCCAATTGCGCCGATTTTAAGTGTAACAGCGCCATCTGCGGGTGCTGTTTCTTGTGTGTTTGCTTCAGATGCTGTGCTTTGTGTAGGTTGCTCACTATCGCTGCAAGCAGCAAAAACACTAAGTGCAAGTAATGCTGCGATAGTTAATGCTAAAATTCTCTTTCTCATTTTTACCCTCCATAAAAACTTGTTTATTTTATATTACTTTTATAAATAGGGCTAACACAAACATATAAAAGTTAGCTTATAGAACAAATTTGAAAGGCGTCGTAAATGATATATTAAAATATGTAATATATGCTTAACAGGCGCCGCCTAACAAAACATGTTAAATAAAGTAGGCAAAATCATTTGTGTGAGCACTACTTAAAGTAATAAACAATTTTTATTGTTTAAAAGGATATAACATGAAATTTCAATATATTACTTATGTATAATTATTGATAACTTATGTATAAAAATATACCCAACAAAAACAATTAATATATATTTTACATTGTTACCTTTAAAATGTCAATAGTTCAATTAGCACAACATTTAGCGGTAAATCATAATAAATTTTATTCTAAATTTTAAATAAAAAAACCCTATATTATAACCAAATGTTAATAATATAGGGTAGAATTTAACTAATAAATTGTTTATTTATAAATTTAATTGCAAAACTGCAAGCATATTATTTAATATTATAATATATAGTGTTTTATTTTTTACGCTTGCGCCTGCGCTTTTGCCTTCTTCTGCGCTTTTTACTGTTTAATGTTAATACAATAATAGTTGTAATTACAAATAACGCTATTAAACCAACTGATAAATAAATAAATAAATTTAATTGTGCAGCTTTTTGTGCGGCAATAGAATTACTTTGCGCAATAATGCGGCTTTCTTCAGCTGCCTTTTGTGAGGCCGCTTGTTCGGCTGCTAATTTTTCAGCTTGGGCTGCTGCCTCAGCTTCAGCTTGCATTTGCGCTTGTACTGAATATGGCGTTATATTTTCAAGCATGTCGTTTCCTGTGTCGGGAGGAACAAGGTTATAGGCTAAACCAAATTTGCGCAAATCGTAAGAGCCGCTTTTTTCAACGGAAAAATAGGTTAGCTGGGTTTTATGGTGCGCAAAAGCATCTTGTGCCACTTCAAAAGCTGTGCGTCCGCCATAGTTTTCCAGTGGCGTGTCAACTTCCATAATAATTTCATGCTCGCTGTATAAATGCACATAAATCTTTTGTGGTTTTGCCTGGGTTTGCTCGGGTGCCTTAACCATGCACTCGGCAAAAAGCATGTGTGCACCGTGCCCGTATTCTCCTGCAAAATCGTGGCCTACCACCACTTGAGGGGTAAATCTCTCATATAAATCGGCTACGTAATCGGTAACCTCTTGCTCGTTGTAAATAGATTTTGCATGTAGCAAACTATAGCTGTATTGGTCGTGGAAAGGGCCAATAACAGGGTAGTTTTTAAGGCCTGCTTCCCACAGAGCGTTTAACATTTCTTGCTGCCTGTATGGCTCTGTAGAATGGTTTACTAAATATGCTACTTGTACGCTTATATTGCCCATGTTTAAATATGTTGGAATAACGCCGCCAAAAAACAAATGCTCATCATCTGCATGTGCGGGTAATAGCAAAATATCGGCTTTTTCAACCGCTTGTTGCCAATTATGAACGTTATCGGGTAATATACCCTCGCTGAATAAACTTATTTCCACAGGTTTACCTGTGCCGTTCATCTGCAAAGTAATAGGTGCATTAGCTTCAAGCGGCATTTGTACAAATTCTTGGAAAAAACCTGTGTTTTGTTGCTGGGTTGTTGCATTTTGCGTTAAGGTATAGCCCCCTGAAGGGTAAGTTGCCCACTTAATATAAATGCCTTGGGCGCTTGCATCGCTTGTTATTGTTAATGTATCGCCACTTTGCATAATAATACCCGAGGCGGTGCTTTCATCTTGCAGATAAGTGAGCGCTGTACCGTTAGCATTTGATATTACTGCGTTAATTTGTATGCTTTCTTGTGCATCGTTTGCGAAAGACAAATGTGGCAACATTGCAAAGCAAAGTGAAAGCAATAAATAAACACAAAGAACTTTTTTAATCATTTATCCTCCGTTTGGTAGGCTAAGATAGTATTTTAATGTCTGCTATGCGCCAATTATCATTGTATTTTACATAAACAAGGGTTATATTTGTATCAAATACATAAGGGCGGTCTTCACCGCGGTATACCGTGTATATGTAATTTGCGTCTATGCTGAAAATACTATCGTTATAATGAATAATATTATCAGCGACAGGCTCTGTAAAGCTAACCCTTGTGTGTGGGGTATAGAACATTGTTTCCATTATACTTAAATCGCTATAAATTTGGCTGCCGCCCAATAAGCGCGGTGCAATTTGCGAAAACTTATTATCATTTGAAAGAAAACGTGAGTAATTTTCAGCATCACTTAACGCCATTGCTTTTAAATCTTCTGCATTTTCGCTTTCTTTTGATAAATCTACCGCTGCTGTATATGTATTAAGCGCATTTTCATCTTGTTGTGTATCAGCTTGTTGTGCACTAACGGTTGCAATTGAGACGTTTAAAGCATTGCCGTTTTCATCAGTTACATTTACTGTGGGCTCGGCCATTAAATTTGTTATTTCGTAACGAGTTTGACCGGGAGTTGCTATATCATCGGGTAATTTTTCAAGTAGTTCAAAAGGGATATCCGTCTGCACAATGTCAGCACTGTCGCAACGAACACCATTAACACTTAGCTGTGCGCTTGAGGGAATAGTAACGCTTAAATTACCCCACATTTTTGGTGCGATTTTCGGGTGAGTAACTTTCCAGTGGCCAAACATACCCTCATCTACAAACACAAGTTTAAAACTGCCGATAATTTCATCGCCTACTTTAACCTGGTAATTTTGCTCGGTATCGGTACTGCCTTTTGCCAAACGTTTGCTTTTTAGTTTACCGCCGCTTAATTGTGCGTGGAATAATTCGCTTCTAACATCGTTTGATTCATATATATTCTCTTCAATGCCTGCGTTTTGTGCCAATAAAACATATTGGTCTTTATTATAAACGCTTTCCAAAGATTGAATGGCATAGGTGGGTGTACTTTGCTCGTAATAATTCATAACTTGCCATAAGTAAATTAGACCAGCGCAAATTAAAATAATAGCGGTTATAACTACTGCTAAATATATTTTCCAAAAGTTAGAAACTTTTGTGTTTTTACTTTTCATTAAATATTAGCCGCCTTCCGTATTTTCAGGTGCCACAACTATGGCAGTGGGTATATCCCTTGGGCCGTACAAAGAGGAGGAAATGTTAATAAGTTCATCTTCAAAATACATTATAGTTGAAGAGCCGCCATCTAAATTAGCCGCATTAACAGCGCCGTAATCAGACATAACCTGGGCCACATCGCTCATACTGGCGCCAAGGCTGTTTGCCTGCCTGCCGTCGCAAACAAGTAAAAGCATAGCGCCGTCGGCCCTTTGGCCTATAGCGGTTCTTGGGTTAAGGCCGCCGCCTTTCCCTTTTATTTCCATCACTTCGCCGTTTATAATAAGCGGCGGGCCAAAGCTAACAGCATCTCTAATACCTCTGTCAATAGCTTGTTGCGCCGTCATTTTGCCTACAACCAATTTGTTTTCGCTATCAATGCCTATAACATCATATTGTGTTCCTAAATTGCCCCACAGAAGTTTGCCGCCGGACATTACTATACCAAGCGGTGTACCACCATTACCAACGCCGCCTTCATCTGCAAAGCCGCCTGCATTCATGCCACCAATGCCGCCGTGGCGGTTAATTATCTCCTGCACGGTTTGCCCGGCTGCACCTGTGTATGTATCGGCACTTGTGCCTACAAAAACACGTGAGGGGTCTTGCACTATCATCATTTTGCCGTTAAAAGTGTCACCGTTAACAATTTCTATTATTAGCGGTTCAATATTTTCGCTGGTATCATCTTGCGTGAATTGAATAAGATCTGTATCGGTAACATCATCTGTTACTTGAACGCTGTTATTATCAATTATTGTTTGTATTTCACCTTCATCAAAATACATATGTGCCACAAATTTTAGCGCACTTGTTTCCAAAACCGATGTAACAAGCAAATCTCTTGCTGTGGGGCTTGGGCCGTAAGCTATTACAGTAACAGCACCGAATACACCGCCGACAAGCAAAAATATAAATGTGAAAAAGCTAACAAAAATGCGCTTGCCAATACCGGGCGAGCTACTTTCAACTGCCTTTTTATTTACAGCCACCTTTTGTGTGCTTTTGCCAAGTAATTTGTTCATGCGGCGGCGATTTTTACGCTGTTTAGCGTTTAAATAAGTTCTTTTAGGTGTATGAGACATGGTTTCTCCTTTTGAAATATTGCTTTGCACTTTGATTATTAATGCTAAGAGCTATATGTAAACTAAAAAGTAAACATATTATTACAGCTTGAAAAGATACTGCTTTGTGGTAAGTGCTTTAAAAAATTATTTTCTATTTAACAATAAATGAGCTAATCATCGCTCTTCGTTTTTTGAGGGTTATTTGCAAATACCCAATTTTGCTGTATTTTGAAGCTAATAAAGAACAAAAATGTATCTACAACAACTTTAATAATGGAATCAAGCCCTAAAATAGCTGAAGTTGTGTATGAAATTACAAAAACAAGCGCATATGAAACAAGCATTTGTAACACACATAAAATACTATATCTTAGCAAAGTTCGTCTCTTTGGGCTATCGCTTTTAAAAACAAATTTATGGTTAATGGCATAATTGTAAAAAGCAGAAACTATTCTGGCTGCAATCGTGGCTAAAAGTAAACGGGTTACTCTGTTTAATCCTACCCCTAATACTATATTTAATATAGTAAATATTCCTAAATCTAACAAGCTTGCAGATATAGAGCTGAAAAAAAAGCGGAATATTATCGCATAAACGCGAAGTGAGTCAAGAATTGGGTTAAAATGTGACGTTTTATTATCATCTAAATACACTGTTGCAATACTAACTTCTTTAATTTTTATATTAGCTTTTTTAAAGTGTAAAAGCATATTTGTTTCATATTCAAAGCGCTCGCCGCTAACATGGCAAAGTTGTGTTAAAAAAGAATAGGGAATAGCGCGAAGGCCTGTTTGCGTATCATTTAGCACAAGCCCGAAAATAACGCGAAATAAAAACGCAGTTAATTTGTTCCCGAAACGGCTGCGGGGCGGAACATTTGCATCATTGAAATTTCTTGCGCCCAAAACAACGGTATCATTTAGCTTTAAAAATTCTTTAGCGCATTCTTTAATATCGTGCACAGTATGCTGCCCGTCGCCGTCAATAGTTATAACACCGCGGCTGTTTTTCCTGTTTTTTTGCACATATTCAAAGCCGGTTTTAAGCGCCCTGCCTTTGCCTTTGTTTGCTTCGTGTGTTAAAACAGTGCACTCTTTAAATTTTTCAACATGTTCAAACGGAGCAATATGCTCTTTATCGCTACCGTCGTTAATAATAATAATATCTGTAAATGAATTTGCAATAAGCTCTTCAACAACTGATATCATTTTTTCGTCTGGGTCTAAAGACGGTAAAATAATACTGATTTCACTCATATATAACCTCTCAAATAATGTATAGTAAAGTTCAAAATGTGCTTTTGTAATTTAATGTGAATAAACATGCGAATTATATTTTAACAAAAAAGCAAGAAATATGCAATAAATTCTAATGTAAAAACAATGTTTGAAAATTTATTGTTAAATGTTACTGATTATACTTGCCGTAACACAATAAAACTGTAAAAAAAATAGTTATTATTTTTTTGTTATGCGCACAATATAAATAATGGGTAGTCAGTTATTATTATTTCGAACGAAGAGATAATTTTGTTTTCTTACTTGTAGGCTTAAAGTATGCTTACTT
>CAYJPD010000098.1:0-6395 GCA_964371975.1 uncultured Bacteroides sp. | reverse complement strand
GCAAAAATAGGTAGGTGCCGGCTTTTTTTGCGCCCTTTTTTAGGGGCGCGTTTTTGCAAAATGCCTTTAAGGGGTGCGGTTATTTAGTGTTAATAAGCGTGTAAAAATATTAATTATAAGCTTTTATAAGGAGAAATTTATGATAACATACAAAGAGATTACTTCGGATTATTTAAGCGAAATTAAAGAAATATACCTTGATTCCAATTGGCAAGCTTATTTAAAGGACGACGCTAAATTAATAAGGGCGTTTGACAATTCACTTTTTACTTTAGGCGCATTTCAAGCAGAAAAACTAATTGGTTTTGTAAGGTGTGTTGGCGATGCAGAGCATATCGTTTTAGTGCAAGATTTAATCGTATTAGCGACATTTAGGCGAAAAGGTATTGGTGAATATTTGTTTAAAGAGTGCTCGAATAAGTATAAAGATGTAAGAATGTTTCAAGTTGTTACCGATATTGAAGATATGCCGGCAAACAGTTTTTATAATTCTTTGCAAATGAAAAAAATAGAGCAAGGGAATATGGTTTCTTATTTTAGATAGTGCATTTAAAAATGCTGTAGCAAACTGCCACAGTGCATGGTATTAACGTTAATTTCGGCATAATATATGTTTGTTAAGCTCAAAAGTTTTAAGTAAAGTTTACACAAAGAATGCAAGAAATTTTGTTAATAATTATAGCAAAAAATTAAAATTATGAACATTTTGCCCTTATTTTTTTTGTAATCTTGACGATTATATATACATAGGAATAATTTATCATTTCTTGCGAAGATATTCGCGAACGGAGTATAATAATGAGTTTAAAAATAACTAACAATTTAGGCTTGGCTTCACTTAAAGCTTCGCAAGGAGCGAAAGCTGAAAGTGCACAACATAAAGCCGCTACTAAAGCGCAAAGCTTCGACAGTGCCGTGTTTGCGGCAAGGCCAACAGGCGAAGAAGCATTTGTGCGCGACACCGCTGCTGATATTGTTCAAAAAGCTCATGTTCGCCCCACAAAAAGCGAGCTTAATTCTTTGCGTTTTGAAATAGAAAAGGGTAATTATCAAATAGACTCTGAAAAACTTGCTAAAAGCATTTTGCTTTTAGGTGAAGAGGAATAAAAAATGAACTACACTTATAATGACTACTTGAAGTTTTTAGAAAGTTTATCGAAAGCGCTTAGCGAATTGAGCGCATTGCAGAATGAAAAAGCGAATGCGGTGAAATTGCACAGGCTTTTAGAATTAAACGAGGCAATAAAAAAAGAGCAGGCGATTTCATTGCAACTTAGAGGCCTTGAAAAGCGCAGAAATGAAATATTAAATGCACTTGGAATAAAAGCAACGCTTCGTGAAATGCCCGAGGTTTGCGAAGAACAATATAAAGAACAAACACAAAAAGCGGTTAGCGATATATTAAGTAAGAACGATATGCTACAGCTCTCTCGTAAAAGTGCCGCTGATATCATAGAAAAGAACAGCAAACTAATTCAAAAAGCGCTTAAACAGCGTGGCGTAGAAGATTTGCCCGATATACTGCCGCGAACACAAGGCTCTATTTCAAAGCAAACAGATTTTTTAGGCTAATGCAAATTATTTTGTGCCATATCGTTGGCACCGCTTTAAAAAAATATAGCGCAAAAAACACAATGCAGCAACTGCAAAGCTATACTGGCAAGCGCAAGCTTAATTATATTCTCAGCAAGTAAGCTGTAAAGAAAAGCACACGTTTAAAACAAAACATGCGCCACAGGAGGATAATTAATGGGAACATTCGGTTCTTTCACAACGGTTAGGCTTGGCATATACGCCGCTCAAACAGGCCTTGATGTTACAGGCAATAATATAACTAATATTAACACTGTAGGCTATTCGCGCCAGCGCGTGGAGCAATACAGTTTGTCGGCGTCCACATCAGATAAATACTACTCGGTTTATACCGCAAATGTGGGGCAAGGTGCTGTTGTTAGCGATATAGCACAGCTTCGTGATGTAGGCCTGGATATAACATATCGCAATTCTCTTTCCGATTTAGGCGCTTCAGACGCTAAACTTGCGGGCTATGAAGATTTAGCCGCTATTTTAGACGAAGTTGGAAAAGGCGGCGATGGCGAAAACGGCCAAGACGACGGTGTTATTCTTAAACAAATGAATGCGCTTAGAGACCTTATAAGTACAGCTAATACAAACGGCATGAATGACTTTGAGGCGCTAATTCGCTCATCTGCTTCATCTTTAACTTCGCTTTTTAATTCCTATGCCGATAAACTTGCAGAGCTTGAGCGCACTTATACCGAAGCTTATAACCAAGATGTAGATACAGTTAACCAAATTTTAGTTAGCATACAAGAGCTTAACACTTCTATTAGAGATGCCGAAATAAGAGGCGATTCTGCCTTAGAACTTCGCGATGAGCGCAACCTTATGATAGATAGCCTAAGCCAGTATGTAAAAATTGATGTAAGCTATTCTATGGAAATGCTTGCACCTAATTTTGAAGTTGAAAAATTAACAATAACCCTAACTGATGAAGATAGAGTTCCGATAGACGGTGGCGTTGTTGTAGACGGTGTTTATGTTTCACAGTTTTCAACAGGCGATAAAAGTGAAAACTACGCTTTAACCGTTAGCCCTTTAACCGACGTTGACGGCCAGCAGCTTGAATACACAGACACCGCAACTGTTTTGGGCGATACCGAGCTTTACGGCTCGCTTCAATCTCTTCGTGAGATGCTAACAGAAAACGGCGAGTATTCATCAAGCGCAGATGTGCTTGAAGATATAAATTCAACATCCAAGCGCGGCATACCGTATTACCAGCAAGCTTTAGACTCTTTGGCATTTACATTTGCCGAGGTTATGAACACCATAAATACAACAAAAGCAGACGGCACGCCTACAACCGCAGTAGGTGCGGGCGATTTGTTCTCGTCTAATATATCAGACGGCGCAGGCGCAACAGTGCCTATTACCGCTGCAAACATAGCAGTTTCACAAGACTGGGCAGACGGCAATGTTCACATGCTGTCTTCGGGCGAAGATAATGCCCCCAGCGGCGACAGAACAAACCTTGCAAGGTTTTTAGACGCGTTCAGCGCTGAGCACACATTTAGCCCAACGAATATAGCACCGGATGCAGTTGGCGTTAGCGATACGCTTTCTTTTGAAGAGATGCTTTTTTCCATTCAATCAACTTTAGCGGATGACCAAATGGCGGCAACGGCTACGCTTACAAGTAATATGGAAGTTAATGATAATGCTTATGTTGCAAGAGAGAGCGTTATGGGCGTTAACTTGAACGACGAAGCCACAAATTTAATAACTTACCAAACTGCTTATGGTGCCGCCGCAAGGCTTATGACAACTTTAGATGAAGTATTGGAAATTCTTTTGAATATGTGATAAAATTGAAGTGATATATTATGGCGCAGTATTAATTCAACAACAAAAGGAGAAAACAAATGCGTATAACAACTAACGGAAGCATGTATAAATACCGCTCCGGCCTTGCAAGTGCAACTTACCAGCGCGATGCAACCATGCAAAAGGTAATGAGTCAGCGCAATTTCGATAGCTATGCGCAAGACCCTGCAGCGGCAACAAGGGCTTTTCGTGTTCACAGCTCGTTAAACGCCACAAATACACAGCATGAAAACACATCTACAGTAATCGGTAAAAACCAAGTTGCGTGGAGCAATATGGAAACGGTTATAGACGATTTAACAAATACGCTTGGAAAAGTTCCGGCTATGAGCGGCCTTAATGATACAAACCTTGACACATTAGACATTCAAGGTCAAGTTATGTTTCAGGGCGCTGAAGCTATTGTTAGCGGTATGAACTCGAAATATAACGACCAATATGTTTTCAATGGTGCAGATACCTACGAAGCGCCTTTTTCCATAGAGCAAGATGGCGATTCACACTATGTTGCGTTTCGCGGTGTTTCGCTATCGCACAATTTAGACGCTGAATATATTGACCCTGAAACGGGAGTAGGCATATTAAACCCAAACGCTGTGCCGGCTGCAAATTACACAAATAAAGAAATGCTTGATGTTTGGAATGCAGAAACGCTGTATGTGGATATTGGCAGAGGTTTCGAGCTTGATGCTAACGGACAGGTTATACCGGCAACAGCATACAATGCGGCACTTTCGGGCGTTGGAATTTTAGGCTACGGCGTTGATGCAGACGGTAACCCCGAAAATATTGCAGACATAATGATAGATATTTCAGAGATGTTTCAAAGTTACGACATAGAAACAAAAACTTATGGCATAGGTAGCAGAGAAGAAGTTGAAGTGCTTTTCGATAAATTTGGCGTTGCGCACGATCACCTTATTGAGCAACACGCAAAATTAAGTGCGGATACGCAATCGCTCGAGCAGAATTTATCGCAACTTGAAGATACATATGAAGCTTTGAACTTTGAGCGCTCGAGCATAGAAGATGTAGACTTGGTTGAGGCAATTCAAGCTTACATGTGGGCTGAAAACTCTTATAATGCCGCTTTACAAGTTGGCGTTAACGCAATACCGGAATCTTTAATGGATTACATGAAGTAATTCGGCAATTATTAATTAAATAAAGTTTTGACGGAACAAAACTATAAGCAGCGGTAAATGTGCATACCGCCAGCGAAGGAAGGAGCAAATTCGATGACACCACTTATAGAAATACAAACAATACCAATTGAAATTCAACTTAAGCGCCAAGATGCGAAACTTGAATATGCGCGTGGCACAGCTGAAATGGAAATTACTCGCGACCAAAAGGGGTTAACAATTAAATCTAACCCTTTGAAAGTTAATATCGATACATTCGAAGCGAGGAACTCTGTTATTCCAAGCCTTGCCACAAACATAAAAAATGAAGCAAACAAAGGCATACAACAGGCTTATTCCGCCACCGCACAAATGGCGCAAGAAGGCCGCTTGCTTATGGAGGCTAAAGTTGACGGCGAAACCATTCCGCAATTTGCAAGAAACACGGTTATTGCGCCACCGGGACAAAGCACTATTGAATTTATGCCCGATGCACCCGTGGAATTTTCTTTCGAGGGCGGCGAAATGAGTATTCAGTATGAGATGGATAAATTAAATTTCAATTGGCGTTTAAGCCAAATGGATTTCACATTTGTGCCGGGAGATATTGAATTAACGGTAACACAGCAGCCCGATATTATTATTAAATATGTGGGCGAGCCTCTTTATGTGCCGCCATCTTCAAACCCAAACCATGTTCCGGTAGATGTGCAAGCATAATGTAGGCGTGTAAGTGGCAATGCGCTGATTTTAGGCGTGTTGCATGTAAAAAATAATATTGTTATATTGTGCCGCATTATAATAATGAGGGGGCTTTGTTTTGCTTACAAAAACAAAATACTTTGGGGCCGTTGAATACGACAGTGATGACGTGCTAATTTTCCCAAATGGGATTTTTGGCTTTGAAGAGGAGAGCGAATTTTTGCTTTTGCCTTTTGAAAACAGTGATGGCAATATGCTTTGCTTACAAAGCGTAAAAACTCCTTTGCTTGCGTTTGTTGCAATGAACCCATTTGCGCTAAAGCCCAATTACTCGCCTGAGCTGCAAAAAGCAGAGCTTGAAAAGCTACAAGCTGAAAACAGCGACGAGCTTTGTTATTATACGCTTTGCGTTGTGCGCGAGCCTGTGGGCACAAGCACAGTAAATTTGCGTTGCCCAATTGTTATTAACGATAAAACAAAGAACGCAATGCAGGTTATACTTGAAACAGACGAGTATAATATGCGCCATTCTTTAACTGAGTTTGAAAGCAAAGCGGAGCAAACCTCGCAATCAGACAGTCAGGAGGCGTAATATGTTAATTTTGCGCCGCAAAGTGGGCGACAGCCTTTTAATAGGCGATAACATAACGCTTACGGTTTTATCTATAGACGCATCCGGCAATATAAATTTAGGCATAGATGCGCCTAAAGATGTTATAATTTTGCGAAAAGAGTTAGAGCAAGCAAAAGCCGCTAATGCTGAAAGCGTTGCAAATGCAAAGGAATTGGCGCTTAAGGCGTTAAACGAGGCATTACCGAATTTTGTGCAAAAACAAGATGAAATTTGTGCAATTAAACCTGTTGCACCCAGTGCAAAACCAAACAAACCCCGGAAATAAAGGAGAAGCTTATGATGAACGACATTGCCGCAAGCGCAACAAATATGTCTGCCGCAAGCTTTATGTTTAATTACAGCATTTCTGTTACTAAAAAAGCTATGGACTCGCAAGAAACAATAGCACAAAATGCAATTGAAATGTTAAAGCAAGCAGCGCCACCGCCACCGGCTAAGGGCATGTACATTGATGTTTACGCTTAAAAGCACAGCAAATTTTTTCATAGCGAATTAGCCTATGAGAATAGAGAAAATTGCAATAAAAA
>CAYJPD010000097.1:3259-6467 GCA_964371975.1 uncultured Bacteroides sp. | reverse complement strand
AAAAGCCCGGGGCGCTGCGTATTTTGCAGCATTTCAATGCCCTCTTTAACTATTTTTCTATTGGCACCTGTAAGTTTCATTATATCTGCAACTGTGCCTATAGCTGCAAAATCTGCATAAAAGGGCAATAGCTCTTCAGGTTTGCAGCCCTCAAGGCAACACGCAAGCATGAACGCAACGCCAACACCGCAAAGGTTTTTATACTCGCTATTATCTTGCGGTATTTGAGGGTCAACCACGGCAATTGCATTCGGCAATACCTCGGGCGCTAAGTGGTGGTCTGTTATAACTATATCAACACCAAGTTCATTCGCTTTTTCAACAGCTTCACATTCACAAATTCCGTTATCTACCGTAATAATTAAGTTTACTTTTTTCTGTGCTATTTCCCGAACTAAATTCATTGATAGCCCATAGCCGTCATCTGAGCGCGTTGGAAGTTTATAATAAACCTCTGCACCGATTGAATCTAAATAAGAGTATAAAAGAGCTGTTGCAGTTACGCCGTCTACATCATAATCACCAAAAACAACAATGCGCTCACCGCTATCAACAGCTTTTAAAATTCGTGCAACCGCTTGTTTCATTCCATACATTTCTAAGGGGTTTTGAAAATTCTTGTTGTTTAATAATATTTCATTTGCAAGCTCATTCGTATCATAGCCCCTTGCAACTAAAACATCGCTTAATATGCGGTGTATATTAAGTTCTGCGCTTAATTCTCGAGATTTTTCTTCATTTATTGCGTTCATTTGCCAAGAACGATAAACCATTTAACTACTACCTTTCAATAAACTCGCTACCTGTTTTCATTTGTTGCAAAAAGCAAAAATTGCCTTGATGTGCTATGTTCTATAGCTGTTAAAACGCAACACCCTATATTAAATTTCTATTTTTCCAATTGTAAGTTATTGCTATTCTTCCACTTGTTGCACTTCGCACAATATGCTGTAGCTTCCCGTTGCAAAAACAGTTTGTGTTGATGTTATTAGTATTTGCACCGGTATATTTTGTTGGCCCCTTACAACTGTTATATCATCTGCGTCTATTAAAGCCACAACGCTTGTTTCCGAAAGCACTGCCAATTCTTCTTCTTCGCCCACAAGCCTAACGCTATTCACCCTACCTGTTGGGAAAGTTATTTCAACGCCTTCAGGCACATTTATTGTGCTGAATTCTGTTACATTTAATGTTTGCGTTGAATAGCCTTGTGTATCAAAATAAACCGTTACCGTTTGCAAGCCGTCTACATTTCTAATGCTCTCAGGCAATACAATATTTGTTACCATCTCTTCGCCCAAAACAAATGTAGACAAATCAATAATACCTGCGCTTACGCTTGTCATTGCTTCAAGCTGCGCCTCAGGGCCTGCAACCCTAATTGTTTTATCACTTAAAGTAGCGCCTAAAACAGAGGGGTCGTAACCTGTTGGTATTCCTGTAAATTCTATTGTGAGCGGCAATTCTTTCACCGGATATATTGGAATTGTTATTTCAACTTGCTCTATATCGGCAACTATATCTTTGTTTTCAACCACCTCTCCATTTGCATCTAAATAAGAAAGTTGAGTTGTTACAATGGCACTTTGTGTGCGTTGTTCTTCAAGCGTAACTGTTGCCACTACGCTTTCAATAGGTTTAATTGCACTATCCGGGCCTGTTAAGTTCACTTCGGTTGAGGATGCTATCGGTAAATCCATAAAATAGCCCTCAAGCACTTCAACGCCGGATACATTTACAGAAATTGGCAGTTTTATTGAAGTTAATTTATCGAATGTTAATGTAACATAGCCGTAATCGTTATTTTGCACATTTAAATTAGACGCACCTGTATAATTTACAATAAGCGGCAATGTGTAAGTGCCTGCACCTTTAACGCTTGAGTAATCGGGGTAAACTAATACATCTGTTTGTGCAAGGTTTGCAAGATCAATACCGTCACCCTCTAAAGTGACGTTTATAGTTTGCGAGGGTTTTTCAACAATGCTTAAGCCTAAGCTTGTATAAACAGCCTCGTTAAAGGTTAAATCTACAGGAGCGAGAATGTTTTTTTCCGTATTTGGGTCAATACTAATAACAATAACTAACCAAATAACAAACGCGCCAATAATTGAAATTATCATTGTAGCTTGCTTTGATTCCATTATCGCTTTAAAGCTTTTTTTATCTGTATTTGGGCTATTCGTCTGTTGTTTGTCCATGTTTTTTCCTCCAAGCCGCCCAAAACGGTTTCTTTTTAGTTTCATCTGCTTTTGGAATTAAATCTGCATGTAGCATATTAATTAAAGATTGCCTCTCGAGCCTTCTAACTATTATTCCGTTTTTAGCAAGTGAAATAATACCTGTTTCTTCGCTTACCACAACAATTAATGCATCAGAGCTATCACTCATACCCAAAGCGGCACGGTGGCGTGTTCCCATATCTTTACCAATTTCCAAATCGCTTGAAAGTGGCAAAATACAGCCCGCTGCTGCTATTCTTGCATTTCTTATAACAACAGCGCCATCGTGAAGCGCTGCACCAACATAAAACAAGCTTGCAAGAAGCTCTGTTGAAGTTGCTGAATCAATTTTTGTGCCGGTTTTCAGTATTTCATCCAAATTAGAGCTGCGCTCAATAACAATAAGCGCGCCTGTTTTGCTTGCAGACAAACGCTCGGCTGTATCGGCAATAACCATTATAGATTCCTGCCAAACGTCTTTTATAGCCTTTGCCGTTGAGTTAAAACCAAAGCTTGCAAAACGCGAAAAGCTGTTGCGACCCATTGTATCAAGCGCCCTGCGAAGCTCCGGTTGGAATACAACTACCATTGCAATAACACCATACAGCGTAAATTCTGTAACAAAGTACCTAAAAGCACGCATTTCGAAAATTTCAGCAACAAAGTATAACAAAATTACAACCAAAATGCCCTTTGCCATTTGAGTTGTGTTAGTTTTTCGCACAAACGAAATAACGCCGTATATTAAAACAGCCATTATCAATATATCAAATAAATCTATCCATGTTGCATTTTGAATTGCACTTAAAATAGCAATCCAAAGCTCTCTTAGATTTTCCAACTCATTACCTTCTTTCATATATTGATAGTAGCTAAAGCATGAAATCACCATTTAATTTCATTTTTTTACCCACTAAATTATTATACCATATAATAGCACTTAAATAAAGAATTTTTTGTGTTAAATTGTAACTTCCACTTTACAT
>CAYJPD010000097.1:0-3159 GCA_964371975.1 uncultured Bacteroides sp. | reverse complement strand
AACATGCAAACGGAATGTGCTGCTATTCCTAATTTTTCACCGGTAAAGCCCAAACCTTCTTCCGTTGTTGCTTTAATATTAACGCACTTTTCATCTATTTTCATTGCGCTTGCTAAATTACTGCGCATTTCAGCTATAAACGGCGATAGTTTGGGCGATTGGCAAATTATAGCACTGTCTACATTTTCAATTGAATAGCCCTCTTGCGCCAGGCTTTCAACAACGCTTTCAAGCAAAAGTATACTGTTTGCGCCTTTATAGTTTGCATCTGTATCGGGGAATATTTTGCCTATATCCCCCATGCAAGCTGCACCTAAAAGTGCATCTGTTATTGCATGTGCAAGAACGTCTGCGTCTGAGTGGCCAAGCAGACCTGTTTCGTGCTGAATTTGCACGCCGCCCAATATTAATTTACGCCCTTTTACCAGTTTATGCACATCGTAACCATGCCCTATTCTAAAGCCCATATTTTCCCCTTCTTTTTTTGCGTTCTCTATAGGCAAATCTTCAATTGTTGTTATTTTTATATTAGCATAATCGCCTTTTGTAAGCATAATTTCCCTTTGTGCTTTTTCATAAAGCGAACAATCGTCTGTTAAAGTATCATCATAAAATTCATTCATTATCCCAATATATTCTTGCCTTATAAAGCACTGAGGCGTTTGAACCGCAAATAAATTTTCCCTATTTGGTGTGCTTTGAACCATGCCGCTTTCAAATGCAATTTTTATTGTGTCTTTCACAGGCACAGCAGGCGCAGCGGCTTTAAATTCACAGGCTTTTTCAATTGCCTCATTTATAACCGCTTCACATACAAAAGGCCTTGCTGCATCGTGTATGGCTATTATATCTGAACTTGCGCATAAAACGCCGTTTTTAACGCTTTCACACCTTGTTGCGCCGCCTTTCACAAGCTTGTATTTATTATTGCCTTTACGCAATATTTTCTCTATTTCATCGTAATTTTCGCCGGCCACCACAATAATTTCATCTGTGTATTTATTACTTGCAAATGCATGAAAACTGTGCTCAAAAACAGTTTTGCCGTTAAATATATGTAAAAGCTTATCAAAGCCCATTCTGCTTGAAGAGCCCGCCGCTACTATTATTGCACAAACTGTTTTATTTAAAAGCATTGTTTTCTCCTTGTTGTATTGCGCTGAAAATTTTAGTTAAGGTACACCTTTAATTATTGCTTTTTTTATTATTAATAAACAGCATTGTAAAAGTAATTACCGGTATACTTGGCAAATGCGGAATTATTGCACCTAACGCATTGCCGAATGGCAAAAAAACAAACACAATTACACTGCCAAACACCAATAATATCCTTAGCACATAATATAAAGCAACCATTGCGCTATTTGGCGCACTTTTCCATGATTTAAAAAAGCAAAGCATTGCCCCTGCACTGCATAGCAAGCCCACAGCACAAGCAATTTCATAATATTCTATTTGTTTAACTATCCCCACAATTAAACAAAGTAAAACACCTATTATAAAATTTGATAATAATGCTATTGCCAAAAGTTTTTTATATGGCATTTATATTCCCTTTAAGTTTTCTATACTTTTACACGCAAATTTTTATGGCTTATGTAGTTAGTTTTTGCCAAAATACTCACTCATAAACCTTAACAGACCCTCGGTTTGCTCACAGCTTGTTGTTTCATAAGGCGAGTGCATTGCCAGCATTGCAGCGCCTATATCCGCGCATGGCACAGATAGCTGCATAGTAGATAAATTGCCAAGCGTGCTACCGCCTAAAACATCGGAATTATTGTGGTAAATTTGATAAGGTATATCGGCATCATCACATATTTTGCGAACAGTTGCACCTGAAAATGCATCTGTTGTATATTTTTGGTTAGCAGAGTATTTTATTAAAATGCCTTTGCCCAAAACAGGGCGGTTTGTAATATCTGCTTTTTCCGGGTAATTTGGGTGCACTGCATGGCCGTTATCGGCAGATATCATAGTTGTATTTGCGTTTACCATTAGCATTTCTTCTTCGCTTTTGTTGCAAACTATTCCTATGCGGCGCAATGTATGCGATAAAAATGTAGAAAGTGCGCCTTGTTTTGTGCCACTGCCCACCTCTTCATTATCAAATATAACGCTCATGCAAATTTTACTCTCATTTTTTGCATTTAACAGCGCTTTTATTGCGCAAAAAGCACACTGTAAATCATCAAGGCGCGGCGCAGATAAAAACTCATCGTTTGCTCCCCAAATTTTACCCTCTTGCCTACAGTATAAAAACAAATCGCTATCTACAATAGCGCTTTCTTCTATGTTTAAGGCATTTGCAATTATTGCATTTACCCCACCGCTTTTTGGCTTTAGCGCCAATAACGGTTGCAGCTCTTTTTGCACACTAATTTGCTTACTGCTGTCTTCGCCCCTGCTCATATGAATGGCAAGGTTTGGTATTAACAGCAAATCTTTATCTATATTTACAAGCCTTTGTTCAAGTGCACTGCTATTATTAATAATAACCCTACCCGCAATTGAAAGCGGCCTATCAAACCAAGAATTTATTATCATACCGCCATATTTTTCTACATTTAGCGTTATATATACATCTTCTTTTTCAATTTCAGGGTTTGCTTTAATTTTAAATGCGGGCGAATCGCTGTGGGCCGCAACTATATGCGCGCCGTCATATGGCTTTTCGGGCATAGTAAACGCAATTATGCTTGAATTATTCGCTTTTGTATAATAGCTTTTGCCGCTTTCAATTTCCCACTTTTCATTTGCAAACAGCTGTGAAAAACCGCTTTTAGCAAGCATATTTTCAATTTGCAAGCTTGCGTGAAAAGCACTTGGGCTGTTTTTTATAAAACTTATAAGCTCTTTATTTATTATTATATTATTTTGCATAGTTAACTCCGATTTTAATAAATTTCCATATATATTCAGTATAAATTAGCGGCTGTGTTAATGTCAAGCAAATAGAAGAATTTTAGGAATTTATTAACATTATATTGCAATTTTCACTCAAACTAAAAGCGCAGTTATGATATTGCGTTTTTTATAGGGGCGTGGTATAATTATACTATTATTATGAAATTAATTAGGTTTAATTGTAGCTTTAAACCTAAAAAAGGAGTTTTTATTATGATAGCTTTTGCAAAAAGCAAAATTAAAATAGGCTTT
>CAYJPD010000096.1:0-6493 GCA_964371975.1 uncultured Bacteroides sp. | reverse complement strand
TTTCACATTGCTGTTTTTCGCCCAAAGTAAAAGCAAAGTGAATATAGGCGCTATTAGCGGCCAATCGCAAAAAAGCGATAAGAATATTAAGCCGCCTGTTTTAATCGCTTTTAAAAGCGCAAAGCCTTTATTGCTTTGAACATCAATAATGCCAAGGCACAATATAAGCGTAAAAAACATATTTAGCGGCAAAGCGCTTATAACGCCAAATGCCGCTAAACTAAAAGGAACTTGCGATATTATGCCAAATATTAAAAGCCGCTTTGCATAATTATATTTGCTTTTTGTGTAATTATAACCCTCTATCAAAAAGCAAATCATAACTACAGCCGTAAAATAACCTATGTTTTTAAAAGCTATGGCAAGCGTGCCGCTTTGCGACATTAACGCTATAGATATATGATTTAATGTCATGGTGAATATAGCTATATATTTTATCGCTTCTTTATTTAAAACTTTTGTGCCTATACGCTCATCTCTTTTCCATAAAACTGTGCCGCCGCCTTAATTTTTTGCATTAGCTCGTCAAAAGCTTTTGGCGTTAGGCTTTGCGCGCCGTCGCTAAGAGCTTTCGCAGGGTTATTGTGCACTTCTATCATAAGCCCGTCGGCGCCAACAGCTACTGCGGCAAGGCTTAGCGGCTCTACCATCCACGCTATGCCAGCGGCGTGGCTTGGGTCTACCACAACGGGTAAATGCGTTTTATGCTTTAGCATGGGCACCGCCGATAAATCCAGCGTGTTGCGCATACTCGGCTCAAATGTGCGTATACCTCTCTCGCACAATATAACGTTCTCGTTACCGCCCGCCATTATATATTCAGCGCTCATAAGCCATTCGTCTATTGTGCTTGAAAGCCCTCTTTTTAGCAAAATAGGCTTTTGCAATTTGCCAAGCTCTTTTAAAAGCTCGAAGTTTTGCATATTCCTTGCGCCAACTTGTATAATGTCTACATTATCAAAAAGGTGCAGGTGCTGTGCGTCCATAATCTCGGTTACAATGGGCAAATCAGACGCATTTTTAGCGCTTAAAAGCAAGTTTAAACCCTCGTCCCTCATGCCTTGAAACGCATAGGGGCTTGTTCTTGGCTTAAATGCGCCGCCGCGTAAAAACGCACTGCCGCTTTTTTTAACGCTTAATGCAACTTCTTGCATTTGCGCCTCGCTCTCAACACTGCACGGGCCCGCTATAACAACAAAATTGCCGCCGCCTATAGTTTTATCGCCCACTTTTACCGTGCTGTTTTCAGGGTGGAATTTGCGATTAGCTTTCTTATACGGCTCGCTAACACGCTTAACGTCCTCAACGGCATCGTGTGCACGAAGAAGGTCTATATCCACCGAGCTTGTATCGCCTATAAGGCCCACTAAATGGGTGTGCTCGCCTTTTGAATTGTGTATACTTAAACCGCGCGCAACAAACTCGTCGCAAAGAGATTGAATTTGTGCGCTGTTTGCATTTTGCTTGAAAATTACAATCATTTCATTTACCGCTTTCTTTTATATTTTCCGTTCCTCTGTAAAACAAACCATGCTTTGAAAACAAAACACTGTTTAATAATTATATATCATTAGTATGTAATTAACAAGGCTTAAAGTTTATTAGTTCAGCGCTAAACTTTTACGGCAAATAGTTTACACAGGTAAATATTACCTAATTTGTGCGGCAAAATAATTGCTTTAAGCATTTTCTATCTCTAATAATGGCAAAATTTTTCTCTTTTTCCCTTTTAAATTGTAATATATTATAAAATAGTAGTAAAAGCATAAAAACATATTGTTTTACATGTGTTTTTATAGTAAAATAAATATGTAACTTTGCGTTTTCGTTGTTGCCGTAAATAATTATTGTGTAATGAGTATTTGGCTTCAATTGTGCAGGGTTAAATTTTTTCTTATGAATATAATATTTTTGAAAATATAAATACGGAGGAAATTATGCAAAAGAAAGTTGCAGTTTTAATGGGTTCACAAAGCGATTGGCCCGTGGTGAAAAACGCAGTGGCACAACTTAAAGCGTGGGATATTGAGCACGAAGTGCACATTATGAGCGCTCACCGCACACCGCAAAAGGCGGCAGAATTTACACAAAATGCAATAAAAAACGGTTTTGGCGTTATTATAGCGGCCGCAGGCATGGCGGCACATTTAGCGGGCGCAATTGCCGCAAACACAGTGTTGCCTGTTATTGGCATACCATGTAAAGGCGGCGCAATGGACGGGCTTGACGCCCTTTTAGCAACAGTGCAAATGCCAAGCGGCATTCCCGTTGCAACCGTTGCCATAGGCGGCGCAAAAAACGCGGCTGTTTTAGCGGCGCAAATTTTAGCAGTTAACGATGAGCGCCTTCAAAAGCTTTTAGCTGATGAAAGGCTTAAAATGGCAGAGCAAATTGCAAAGGGCGACGCAGAACTGCAAGCGGAAATTAACGGCTAATTGTTAATGTTAACTTTTTATAGTAGTTTGCCACATTTACAAAAAGCATCAAATAGCTTATAGTTTTTAGGCTTTAGCAAAACGAAGTAAGGCGAACCATAAAACTCAAACCCTAAAAGCTAACAAACAACCTAAGGCACAAGCCTTGCAAAAAAAACAAAAAGTATAAAATATAGCTTTAATATTACAAGCAAAAAAACGAAAGAGGTAAAAAAATGGAAAAATTAGCGATGCTTTACGAAGGTAAAGCCAAAAAAGTTTATGCTACAAGTGAAGACGATATTGTTTTAGTGGATTATAAAGACGATGCCACCGCAGGCAACGGCGCAAAAAAAGGCACTATTCGCGGCAAGGGCGTTGTGAACAACCGTGTTACAAACCGCCTTATGCAAATGCTTAGCGAAAAAGGCATACCCACACACTATGTTAAAGAAATTAGCGAGCGTGAAACTTTGGTTAAAAAAGTTGAAATTGTGCCGCTTGAAGTTATTGTGCGCAATGTTGCCGCAGGTAGCCTTGCAAAAAGGCTTGGCATGGAAGAGGGCACAGTTTTAAAAACTACTGTTTTAGAATATTGCTATAAAGACGACGCCTTGGGCGACCCTATGATTAACGAATACCACATTGCTGCTCTTGAAGCGGCTACACCTGCAGAGCTTGAAGTAATTGCAGATTACTCTTTGAAAGTTAATACATATTTATCCGAGTTTTTAAAAGATTACAAAATAGAGCTAATTGACTTTAAACTTGAATATGGCAGGCTCGCAGACGGCACTATTGTGCTTGCAGACGAAATAAGCCCTGACACATGTCGTTTCTGGGACAGTGAAACTCATGCGCATTTAGATAAGGACCTTTTCCGCAGAGATTTAGGCGGCGAGCAAGAAGCTTATGCAGAAGTATTAAACCGCCTATTGGGCGATTAAAACAAAATATATCGATACACGGACAGTTTTTGCATAATCAACCTGATATTGCACAGCTGTCCGCTATCCTTTTTAGGAGCTGGGAGTAAAAATGAAGTATAATAGCGAAAGCGATAAACTGCATGAAGAGTGTGGAGTTTTAGGTATTTACGACAAAAACGGCGATGTTGGCGACGTTGTTAGCGCGGCATATTACGGCCTTTACGCCTTACAGCACAGGGGGCAAGAGAGCTGCGGCATAGCCGTTAACGACAGAGGTATAATTACAAAGCACAGAGATGTAGGCCTTGTGAACGACGTTTTTACAAAAGAAGTTTTAAGCAGCTTGCCACAAGGGCAAATGAGCCTTGGGCACTGCCGCTATGCAACAACGGGCACACGCACACGTGCAAACGCACAGCCGCTTGTTATCAGGCATATTAAAGGCAACATGGCGCTTGCCCACAACGGAAACATAACAAATGCGTCCGAGCTTCGCGAGGACATAGAGCTTTCGGGCGGCGTGTTCCACGCTACAAGCGATACAGAGGCAATTGCATATACCATTATTAAAGAGCGCTTAACTGCACCAAGCATAGAACAGGCAGTAGTTAATGCTATGCATAAGCTGGAGGGCGCTTATTGCCTTGTTGTTATGTCTGCACGCAAGCTTATAGCCGCGCGTGACCCTTTAGGCTACAGGCCTTTATGTATGGGGCAGCTTGGCGATAGCATTGTTTTTGCGAGCGAGAGCTGTGCGCTGGACACTTTAGGCGCAAAGTTCATTAGGGATATAGAGCCGGGCGAAGTTTGTGTTGTTAGCGATAAGGGTATAGAAAGCATAAGAACCCACTGTGGCAAAAAAAGCAGTTTCTGCGTTTTTGAATATATATATTTTGCAAGGCCCGACAGCGTAGTTAACGGCGCATGTGTTCACACATCAAGGCAAAGGGCGGGCGCATGTTTAGCGCTGGAGCACCCTGTGCAAGCAGATGTTGTTATCGGTGTGCCCGATTCAGGCCTTGATGCCGCTTTAGGCTTTTCAAAACAAAGCGGCATACCATACGACATTGGCTTTTTAAAGAACAAATATATAGGCAGAACTTTTATTGCGCCTAATCAGAAAGACCGTGAAAACAGCGTGCGCATTAAGCTTAACCCTATATCAAGTGCGGTTAGGGGCAAGCGTGTTGTGCTTGTAGACGACAGCATTGTGCGCGGCACAACAAGCCTTAAAATTATACGCCTACTGCGTGAGGCGGGCGCCACTGAAATACATATGCGCTTATCGTCGCCGCCGTTTAAATACCCATGTTTTTTTGGCACGGATATAGATTCGAGCGATAATTTAATTGCCTATAACTACACAATTGAAGAAATTACAAAAATGCTGGACCTTGACAGTTTAGGCTTTTTAAATATAGACGATTTGCCGAAGATAGTTAAAGGGAGCAATTGCGGAATTTGCTCGGGGTGCTTTACGGGCGTTTACCCCTCGGCTGTGCCAAAGAAAAAAGAGAAAAGTAAGTTTGAACAAAAATTGTAGATATAGGTTTAGCCCAAATTTCTAAACGGAGGAAGAAATGGAAAAAAGTTTTTCGCAAAGTTATAAAGACGCCGGTGTAGATATTACCGCCGGCTATAAAGCTGTAGAACTTATGAAAGCGCATGTGGCGAAAACGCTAACAAGCGGTGCTTTAAATACAATTGGCGGTTTTGGCGGCATGTTTGAACTTGATATGCAGGGTTTAACAAAGCCTGTGCTTGTTTGTGGCACAGACGGTGTTGGCACAAAGCTAAAGCTTGCTTTTTTGCTTGATAAGCACAGCACCGTTGGCATAGATTGCGTTGCAATGTGTGTTAACGACGTTTTAGCGTGTGGCGCAAAGCCGCTTGTGTTTTTAGATTATATCGCCTGCGGTAAGAATGTACCCGAAAAAATAGAGAAAATTGTACAGGGCATTGCAGAGGGCTGTGTGCAATGCGGCGCTTCGCTAATTGGCGGCGAAACTGCCGAGATGCCCGGCTTTTACCCTGAGGACGAATATGATTTAGCCGGCTTCACCGTTGGCGTTGTGGATAAAAGCCGCATAATAAGCAGCGATAATATGCGCGAGGGCGATGTAATTATTGCATTGCCGTCCTCGGGCGTGCACTCTAACGGTTTTTCTCTTGTGCGTAAAATTTTCAACCTTGAACAGGGCGATTTGCATAAAAAATATGCAGAGCTCGGCGGCGAGGCTTTGGGCGAGAATTTAATAACGCCCACAAAAATATATGTTAAGCCCGTGTTAGCGCTTTTAGAGGAAAACAGCGGCGTTGAAGTTTGCGCTGTAAGCCATATTACAGGCGGCGGCTTTTACGAGAATATACCAAGGGCGCTACCCGATGGCTTTAACGCTAAAATTAAAAAGAGTGATATTCGTGTTTTGCCTATATTCAATTTAATACAAAAAGAGGGCAATGTGCCCGAGCGCGATATGTTTAACACGTTTAACATGGGCGTTGGCATGGTTTTAATTGTTAAAAAGGGCACAGAGGAAAAAGCGCTTAAAATTTTAGCTGAAAACGGTGAAGAAAACGCTTATGTCTTGGGCGAGATTATAAGCGGCGAAAAGGGCGTGACTTTGTGCTAAAAACAGCGGTTTTAGTTAGCGGCGGCGGCACAAATTTGCAAGCTTTAATTGATGCAAAAAACGCAGGGCATTTGCCTTTTGCAAGTTTAAGCCTTGTTGTAAGCAGTAATGAAAGCGCTTTTGCGCTGCAACGGGCGCAGAATGCAAATATTAAAACTGCCGTTGTAACGCGCAAAAATTATGCAAGCGGCGCAGATTTTGATTTAGCGCTAATTGAAATATTAAAAGAAAACGATATTGAATTTGTTGTGCTTGCGGGTTTTATGTGCATTTTGGGCGAGGCTTTTATAAATGCGTTTCCAAAAAGCATAATAAATGTACACCCAAGCTTAATTCCAAGCTTTTGCGGCGAGGGCTTTTACGGCCTAAAGGTGCACAAAGCCGCGCTTGAAAAGGGCGTTAAAGTTACGGGCGCCACTGTGCATTTTGTGAACGAAATACCCGATGGCGGCGAAATTATACTGCAAAAAGCTGTTGAAGTAAAACAGGGCGACACGCCCGAAATTTTGCAAGAGCG
>CAYJPD010000095.1:0-6638 GCA_964371975.1 uncultured Bacteroides sp. | reverse complement strand
CAGTTTATTGTTATCACCAAAGGTGCCGAGCGCGTTTCCGAGGTTGCCGCAAGGTTCACCCTTGATGCTATGCCGGGCAAACAAATGGCTATAGATGCCGATTTGAGCTCGGGCCTTATAGATGAAGTTGGCGCAAGGCTTCGCCGCCATAAAATACAAAAAGAAGCAGATTTTTACGGTGCTATGGACGGTGCCACAAAAATTGTTAAAGGCGACGCCATAATGTCTATTATAATCACCGTAATTAACTTTGCGGCAGGTTTTGTTATAGGCCTCTTGGCAGGCGGCGATGTAAACAGCGTTTTGCAAGTGTACTCAACAGCCACCATAGGTGACGGCCTTGTTTCGCAATTGCCCTCGCTTATGATATCCACCGCAACAGGTATGATTGTTACAAGAAGCGTTTCCGAGGGAAGCCTTAACACAGATGTGCTTGGCCAGTTTAAAGCACAGCCCAGGGCGCTTATGTCTACAGGTGTTATTTTAGTTTTACTTGCGCTTATACCGGGAACGCCCACATTTGCGCTTTTTGTTGTTGGCACAGTTGTTGGTGGCGCAGGGGTTTTATCTTCAAGGCAATTGCAGGCAGAAAAACTGCAAGCTGAACTTGAAGAGCAGAAAAAAAACCAAAAAGAAGCAATGCCGGCGCAAAGCGAAGCCGATTACTATAAAGATATAAACAATGTTTACTCGCTTTTAAATATAGAGCCAATAGAGATGGAATTCGGCTACAGCTTAATACCGCTTGTTGACGAGAGCAGCGGCGGTAAACTTATAAGCCGCATTGTAATTTTCAGAAGGCAGTATGCACAGGAAATGGGCCTTGTTATTCCCTCTGTTCGTTTGCACGACGGTGCAAGCCTTGGCACAAACCAATACATTATAAAAATACGCGGCGAAGAAGTGGCAAAGGGCGAAATACTTGTAGATTACTACCTTGCGCTTGAACCCTCAGAGCCTGCCGGCGATATAGACGGCATTGAAACAATAGAGCCCGCCTATGGCATACCGGCACGCTGGGTTTTGCCCGAGAATAAAGAGCTTGCCGAAATTTACGGCTACACGGTTATAACGCCTTTAACGGTTATGCTAACGCATTTAAGCGAAACTATAAAAATTCATGCGCACGAGCTGTTAAACCGCGCTGAAACAATACAGCTTGTGGAAAACTTAAAAAGCACAATGCCCGATTTAATAGAAGATGCAATACCCAATATTATAACATACGCAGGCCTTGAAAAAATATTGCGCAATTTGCTTAAAGAGGGCGTGCCCATTAAAGATTTAGGCGCAATTTTAGAAGCAATTGTGGATATAAGCACAACGTCAAGAGATATAGACACAATTACAGAGCACGTTAGAAGCGCGCTAAGCCGCACAATAACGCGCAAATTCTGCGAAGACGGCCAGCTGAGAGTTGTAACACTGGACGCTGATATAGAAAAAAGCGTTCTAAGCTCGCTAAGCAAAAACGAGCAAGGCGTGTTCCTCGCATTAAACCCCGATATTATGCAGCAGATAATCAGCCAACTGGGCGATATTAAAAAGAAGTTTAACGATTTACAGCAAACGCCTATTTTATTAACAAGCCAAGTTATACGCATATACTTAAGCCGAATGGTACACCAATTTTACCCCGATGTTGTAGTGCTTTCGTTTAATGAAATAACCACAAGCGTGCAAATTCAAGCCATTGGCAATATAACAATGCAAAGTGAACAAGCCGGTTAATATGCGTTTTTACTAAAGGACGGTGTTATATGAGTGCTCTGTGCACAGAAAACAGAATAACACAAGACATTAAAAGCCTTAGCAATGAAGATTTACTGCTTTTATATAAAAGCAGTAATGAGCAAGAGCTTAAATGGGAACTGGTGCTTCGCTATTCAGATTTTTTGCGAAAAATAGCGGTGCAAACAGTGGGGCTTTACAGCAGCTTTGCCCAATTGGACGACATTGTTAACGAGGGCATTTTGGTGTTGCTTCAAGCGGTGGATAGGTTCGAGCCCGATAAGCAAGTTAAATTTGAAACATATATTTCAAAGCGCCTTCGCGGCATGATTATAGATTTAGCAAGAAAGCAAGATTGGCTTCCAAGAAAAATTAGGCAAAAAACATCGCAAATAAACAAAGCCACAGATAGTGCCTCTGCAAGGCTTGGCAGAATGCCAACAAACGAAGAAGTTGCAGGCGAAATGGGCATAGAAAAAAGCGAGTACGACCAAATGCTTAGCGACAGCGCCCTTACACATGTGCTCTCGCTTGAAATGCTAATTGATACTTACGGCGGCGCAAGCGGCAAAATACTCTCTTCGGGCGATAAGGGCGCGCAATTACCCGATACGCTTTACGAAGAAAAGCAGCTTTTGAACTCACTTAAAAGCTCTATTAAAACATTAAAGCAAAACGAGCAAACAGTTTTGTCTTTATACTATGAAAAAGAATTAACAATGAAAGAAATAGCACAGGTTTTGGATATAAGCGCCCCTCGCGTTTCCCAAATTCACTCGCGGGCAATACAAAATTTGCGCTATAGCTTACAAAATACACAGTAGCTTTTCATTTTTGAAAGGAGCACACAATGACTAAAGGTTTTTACAATTTAACCTCGGGCATATTATCGCAAACACGCCGCCTTGACGTGGTGGGTAATAATATGACAAATATCACAACTGCGGGCTATAAAGCAGAACTTTATACCGATATTACTTTTGAGGAAGTTTTAATAGACCGCGCCGGCAATAAATACCCAAACGAGGGCACTGAAATTGGCTCGCAAAGCTATGCGCTTGTGCCCGATTTGCTTTATTACGATCACACACAAGGCAGCATAGACGAAACCGGCCTTAACTTAGATTTTGCCATTACAGGCGACGGCTTTTTCCAAATACAAACAGACGACGGTGTTCAATACACAAGGGGCGGCAGCTTTTCGCTGGACAACGAGGGCTATTTATATCTGCCACGCTTTGGCAGGGTTCTTGGCGAAAACGGTGCGCCCATTCAGCTTGCCACCGATAACATTAGGGCAGACAGCGCCGGCAATATATACAACGCCGAAACAAGTGCATTAATGGGCACAATAGGCCTTGTTAGCTTTAATGATGTCTCACTGCTTGATAAGCAAGATTCAGGCCTTTTTGCACAGGGCACAGCAACAACTGCCGCAGTTGAAAACCCCATGCTTTACTGGAAAGCCGTTGAGGGCGCAAATGTGGATATGGCAGGCGAAATGGCAAAAATGCTAACAGCACAGCGCGCGCTTCAAAGCTCTTCGCAAATTTTAAAATTATACGACGAGCTTCTTACAAAATCTACAACTGAGCTGGCAAGGCTATAAATATAATTGCAATTCTTTGTTAAAAATTTTAGTTTGTAATTGCACTAAAATGCTTAACTAAAAACGCAAAAGCCAAGTTTAATTTTACAAAGTGTATTCGCAAGGCTTTAATTATTACAAACTCAAACAAATTGGGGGAAAACATTATGATGCAAAGTTTTTATGCCGCTGCACTTGGCGCACAGCAACAAATGGAACGCCTTGGTATTCACGGCAACAATATTGCAAACGTTAACACACACGGCTTTAAAAACGAGGGTGTTTCGTTTAGCGCTTCAATGTATAGCGCTCTCAATGGCGTTCAAGGTGAAAACTTGCCAAAAGGTTCGGGCGCTTTAATTGCAAGCGCGCCCATAAACTTCTCAACCGGAAGCTATATGCAAACAGGCCGCAGCCTTGATTATGCAGTATTCGGCGAGGGCTTTTTTGCACTTGAGGAGCCCGATGGCTCTATCTCTTACACGCGCGATGGCTCTTTTACAAAATCTGAGCTTAACGGCGAGTTTTATTTGGCAGACGGCTATGGCCGCAGAGTTTTAGACGAAAATTACCAGCCTATAATTGTTGATAACGAAACAGACCTTTTAGATGTTGGCGTTTTTACGGTACAATTTCAAGACGGCATGGTGCATTTAGATGCGGGCCGCTTTACGGTAACGCCTGAAAAAAACGGCACGGTAACGGCTGTTGAATCGCCCGAAATAAGGCAGGGCTTTTTAGAGGAAAGCAACACAGATTTAGCAAACGAAATGGCGAGGGTTATAGAGGCACAAAGAGCTTACGGCTATGCGTTAACTATGTTTAAAACGGCAGATGAGGTAGAAACAACAATTAACGGCTTAATTAGATAAAAGGCGGTGGTATTGTGAAGCATCTTGAACAGTTCGATATGATGGAGCTGGACACTATAAGAGAAATTTGCAGCATTGGAACCGGAAACGCGGCAACTGCGCTTTCGGGAATGATAGGCAAAGAAGTTAAAATAACTGTGCCTGAAGTAAAAATTATGGGCTATAACGAGGCCATAGATTGGATTGGCGGCCCCGAAGCAATTACCGCAGGCGTTTTAGTTGGTATGAGTAAAGATATGAACGGTGTAATTTTATGCGTGCAAAAATTAGATTTCATATCTATGTTAACAAGAAATATATTGGGATATGACGTGAACGACTATACAGAGCTAACAGAGCTTGAATCAAGCGCATTAGTTGAAGTTGGAAACATTATGGTTAGCTCTTTTGTAAGTGCTATTTGTAAAATGGTAGACATGAATATAAAGCAAACAGTACCCGCTTTTGCAGTTGATATGCAAGGTGCTATTTTAGCGGTACCTATGGTGCAATACGGCGTGCAGTCAGATTATGTTCTTATGGTCGGCGCAGACTTTGTTTGCGACGGCGAAGTTGTCCCCAGCAGGATAGTATTTTCACCCAGTTTACCATCTCTCAATTTTTTGCTTAAAAAATTAGGAGTACTTAATGAGTGAACAAAAAGCAATAGTTGGAATAGCTGATATGAAACTGCTCAAAGGAGCAGGCGAAATTATAACTTACGCGCTCGGCTCATGCATAGGAATTTCCTTTTATGACGAACTGATTAAATGCGGGGCGCTTTTACATATAATGTTACCCCTTAGCATGGAAAGTAATAACAAATCTGTATATAAATATGCAGATAGCGGCATTAAAAAAACTTTAGATGAAATGATAAAAAACGGCGCGGCAAAGGCGAGAATAAAGGCAAAAATAGCAGGCGGTGCACAAATGTTTGCAATAAGTGCAAACATGGGGAATATAGGCAAAAGAAATATACAAAGCGTTAAACTAAACTTAAAAAACCAAGGTATTATGCTTTTAAAAGAAGATGTAGGCGGCGAAATTGCAAGAACCATGGTTTTGAATGTAGCAAACGGCGATGTGTTTGTTAGAAGTTTCGGTAAACCGGAAGTGAAACTATAAGGCGAAAGTGGGGAATTTATATGTCTGACATGCAAAAAAACGAGATATTACTTGAATCCGGCACAAATGAAATAGAAATAATGGAGTTCATTGTTGACGGCGGTTTATATGGCATAAATGTTGCAAAAGTGCGCGAAATTATGCTTGCGCAAGATGTTAAGCAAATGCCACATTCTCACGAAGATATCGAGGGCGTTTTTAAGCCAAGAGAAGTTGTTATAACAGTTGTTAATTTGCCGAAATATTTAACAAAACGCGAAATTGAAAAACAAGAAAAAGATTTGTTTATTATTACACATTTCAATAAAATAGATATAGCCTTTAGGGTTAATTCGGTAGAGGGCATTAACCGCATTTCTTGGCAGGCCATTCAAAAGCCGGACCCTACCCTGTTTAACAATTCAGACGGCGTTGTTACCGGCATAGCCCACTGCAACGGTAGAATTGTAAGCGTTTTGGATTTTGAGAAGATAGTTTCAGAAATTGCGCCGCAAACAGGCATACAGCTAAGTGAAATAGAAGCGCTTAAAGCGCGCGAAAGCAACAATGTTCCCATATGGGTAGCAGAAGATAGCGCTCTTCTTTCTAAAATGATACAAAAGGCGCTTAACGATAGCGGCTATAATAATATTAAAATGTATCCAAACGGTGCCGAGCTTTGGCAAGCGCTACAGGAAAGCGATAAAAAAGGCACATTGCAAGATGACGTTAAGCTTGTTATAACAGATATTGAAATGCCTCAAATGGACGGGCACAGGCTAACAAAGCTAATAAAATCAACAGAGCAGTTTTTGCACTTGCCTGTAGTTATATTCTCCTCGCTTATAACGCACCAAATGCAAATAAAAGGCAAGGAGCTTGGTGCAAGCGAGCAACTTAGCAAGCCGGAAATAGGCAGGCTTGTTGAAGTTGTAGATAGCTTTGTGCTACATTAATTACAGCAAATATTAAAACAAGGGTGGTATAATTATGAGCAAAAAATATATTGTGCGCCAGCCGATAAAGAACATTCATAATTCCATTGTGGGATATGAATTGCTTTACCATGGTGAAAATTCAGCATTTAGCAAAGACGACGGCAGTAGCGATTATGCGGCAGCCGATACTATTTATAAGTATTTAATGCTTAACACCGAAAAAGTTTTGCAAGGTGCGCTTAATTTTATGACGTTTACAACTACTTTGCTTGTGAAAAAAACGCCAAATCTTTTTAGTAAGGAAGACCTTGTTATTCAAATAGACGACAGTGTTTTAATTCACCCCTTAGCTATGCATATGGTGCGCAAATATGCCAGAGACGGCTATAAAATTGCTGTGAATGAATTTAGGTTTGCGCCAAG
>CAYJPD010000094.1:5539-6639 GCA_964371975.1 uncultured Bacteroides sp. | reverse complement strand
CCTAATACGCCGCAAAGCTCTTTAAACATATTAAGGGCATTTATTAGCTCGTCTTTACCTGCGTTTTGCTGTAATGTGTTGATGTCACGCACAAAATCGAAAAGGGCGGCAAGGGCGTTAACCGTGTTTAAGTCGTCATCTAATGCGGCTTCAAACTTTGTTTTTGCCGCATTTGCAGAAGTTTTCAGCGCCTCGTCGCTCTCGCCTTTTTGCGCCTTTGCGTTATCAATTGCAAACTGCAAATTATCGCGGCAGGTATAAAGCCTTGAAAGCGCGGCTTTGCAAGCTGTTAGCAAATCTTGCGTATAATTTAGCGGCACCCTGTAGTGGCCCGTTAGCAAAAAGTATCTTAAAGGCTCGTAGCCAAAATGCTCGGCAATTTGCCTCACTGTAAAAAAGTTGTTTTTACTCTTGCTCATTTTTTCGTTATCTATATTCAAAAAGCCGTTGTGCATCCAATACCTTGAAAATGCGCAGCCGTTCGCACACTCGCTTTGGGCAATTTCATTTTCGTGATGAGGGAAAATTAAATCTTCTCCGCCGCAGTGCAAATCTATAGTTTTGCCAAGGTGCTTACGTGCCATGGCACTGCACTCTATATGCCAGCCCGGGCGGCCTTTGCCATAGGGGCTCTCCCAATAAGGCTCGCCCTCTTTTGCCGCTTTCCACACAGCAAAATCAGCGTCGTCTTCTTTTAAGTCTTTTTGCATATCACTGCGCAATTTGCGGTTGCCGCTTTGCAAATCTTCTAAAATTAAATGGCTCAATTTGCCATATTCCTTGAATTTTTTCGCCCTGAAATACACGTCGCCGTTTTGCGCAATATAGCCATAGCCTTTATCAATTATATCTGCAATAATTTGCAAAATTTCGTCTATATGCTCTGTTGCTCTGGGGTAGGCTGTTGCCTCTTTTGCAAAAAGACCTTTTATATCGCGCATGTATTCCTCTTCAAACTTGCGCGCGTAATCGTTCATGCTCATGCCTTTTTCTTTGGCACTTGTTATAATTTTATCGTCAACGTCTGTTATATTCGATACAAAATTCACCTTATAGCCCAAATAGCACAAATAACGGTGCAACACATCGAACACCACAAC
>CAYJPD010000094.1:0-5439 GCA_964371975.1 uncultured Bacteroides sp. | reverse complement strand
TCACCTTATAGCCCAAATAGCACAAATAACGGTGCAACACATCGAACACCACAACGGGGCGCGCGTTGCCTATGTGGATAAAATTGTAAACAGTTGGGCCGCAAACATAAATATTAAACTCGTTTTCTTTCAGCGGTACAAACTCTTCTTTTTTCCTTGTTAATGTGTTAAATATTTGCATTTTACTCTCCTTTTAACTTATGTAAGCGTGTTCAAAACACATGGGGTGAAAAACTAAAGCGAAAAATAAGGCGTTAGTGCTCAACAATGCAGCTTATTTAACAATTTCAAACAATTGTTAATATTTTCAGCTGTTTAAAAACACAATAACTTTTCACTATTCACTTTTCACTACAATTACATTTTACACTTCACTGTTTTTTATTTTACACTTTTTGCATATTACAAGCACCTTGCAATATGCCAGCCCTTGATGCATTAAAGTTCAGCGCACCTTGTAAATAAACCGTGTATGGCGCCCTTAAAGGGCCGTCTGCCGAAAGCTCTATGCTACTGCCCATGGTAAATGCACCTGCCGCCATAATTACTTTGTCGTCATAGCCGGGCATATCGTCCGGCACAGGTGCGGCAAAACTATCCACAGGGCTTTTGCTTTGAACGCCCTCGCATAAAGCGCACATGCCCTTTGCGCTTTCGGTTTGCACGCTTGTTATAATATCGTTTCTGCTTTCGCTGTAATGTGGCTGTGTTTTATAGCCCAGCACCTCAAAAAGGGCACTTGCATAAACCGACGCTTTAAGCGCCTCGCTTGTAATAAGCGGCGCATAGTAAAGGCCTAAGTACATTTGGCGCAAAACGTCCAGCGTGCAGCCTATTTCGCCGCCGACGCCCGGCGCATTTAGCCTGTGGGCACAAAGTTCAACAAGGTTTTCTTTGCCTGCTATATAGCCGCCTGTGGGTGCTATGCCACCGCCCGGGTTTTTAATTAAACTGCCTGCCATAATATCGGCGCCGTGCTGTGTTGGCTCTGTTTTTTGTGTAAACTCGCCGTAGCAGTTATCTACCATTACTATTATATCACTGTTTGCCGCCTTTGCAATATCTGATATCTTTTGTATTTCACTAAGCGACATTGCACTGCGAGAGCTATAACCTCTACTGCGCTGTATATAACACATTTTTGCGCCTTTACACTGCTTTTCTATTTCTTCGTAGTTTGGCACTTTGCCGCCTATAAGCTCTATTTCCTTATAATGTATGCCAAATTCCTTTAAAGAGCCAAAATGTTTTTCGCCTATGCCCAAAACACCGTGCAATGTATCGTAAGGGCGGCCTGTTACGCTAAGTATAGTGTCGCCCGGGCGAAGCATACCAAAAAGTGCAACTGTTAATGCGTGGGTGCCGCTTGCGAAATTGTGCCTGAAAAGCGCCGCCTCACTGCCTGTGAGCTGCGCAAAAATTTGCTCTATTTTTTCCCTGCCTATATCGCCTATGCCATAGCCTGTTGTGCCAACTAAATGCCGGCTGCCAACGCCGCACTCGGTGAAAGTTTTCAGCATTTTAAATTGGTTGTGCTCTTTTATTTCTTCAAGGTTTGCAAATGCGCTCTCGCATAGTGAAAGCGCTTTAGCGTCTGCTTGTAATATGTTTTCTGGGAAGTTGAAAAATTGTGCTATACTGCTGTTAATTTGCATAATATCTCCTGTTTTTTGCTTTTTATAATTACGAGGTGCATGAAAAAAGTGCTTTCTGCTTTAAATAACAAGCGGGCAAAGTTAATGAATTTTGCCGCTCTCTAAGCGCCGCCCTCTAAGCGCCACATAAAATATCAAACAATGTGAATTACCACGCTCTTACTCATTTGGCACAAATTCGCAAAGCGGCAAAGCTATATTAAAGCCCAAGCGCTCGTAAAAACCATGCATATCAGGCAAACAACCTAAATAAATATCCTTATTTGCATGCGCCATTGCAAGCGAAGTTATAAGCGTGCTTGCATATCCACAACCTGTGTGCTCTTTTTTAGTTTCAACGCTCTGCAAATATGCAATTTCTTCTTCAATACAATAAAGCCCTGCTGTTGAAACAAAATTTGCCTTGCCGTTATCCTGTAGCGCAATAGCCCTTATGTCGGCACGCTTTGCCTTAACAAGCCGCGCTACTTTTGCGTAGTATAAATCGGGGTTTATATCGCTTATAACGCCGCTATGCGCAAGCTCGTGCAAATTAGGCTTTTCCATAACAATGGCAGCCTGCACATCTATTTTGCAATTTTTGCTGCGCTTTAGTAAAAAATAAGGGTTTGCTATCCAATTACTTAGCATCATATCATTGCTAAAAAAGCTTTTAACGCTCATAAAACTCAGAAAACTCTCAAGCTCATTTGCATTTTGCATTGCGCCTATATAAAACGCAGTTTGCCCATATATACAAATAAGGCCGCTTCGGGCGCTGTTTTCTTCGCCCACTAAATATATATTTATATACTCGCTGCCAATTTTAAAAATATCATATAAACATCGCACCCTCATTATAAAAATATCTTTTGGCAAAATTAAAGTGTTAAAAACACCGTTTTCTATTTTTAAAAATTTTTCTATTGCTTTAATATCTTGCGCTTGTGCTTGTCTTATCATATTGTCCTCTTTGTATTTTTATTAATGTGTTATACTAATTGTATAGTGTTGCGATTTTGCTTTATTACCTAACTGCATTTCCTTTTTCAAAAATTGCCTTACCTTTTTAAGCCATTATCAAATCGTAAATACAAAACAACTAAATTGGCAATAACCTTAACTTGCCTGTTTTTACGAATTATTGCGCTTAGCTAAAAATTTACATGTTTTAATTGCGCAGGCTTCACATAATATACAAATAGGCGTTTTACCTGATTTTAATACGAAGTGTATAATTTTGTTCTTGACCATTTGCCACAGCAAACATGCCGTTTTCGCCGCCCTCTTGCGCCCAAACTGTAATATTTCTGTCTTTATTTTCATTTGTGCTAATTGTAATAGTATAGGTATCACCTACAACAAGCGGTATGGGCGCTTGCTGTTCGCTGTGCACAAAAGTAAATTCATTATCGCCAATATCTATGCCGTTTATATTAGCATTTAGTAAAACTTCGCTTGTTTGCTCGCTTTTTAAAATAACATTAACCTCGCCTGTAAAGCGCCTGAAATGTGTGCCGAACTGTATTGATAGCGATTTCATTTCACTTCTGCTTGCAACAAATTTCTGCGATACTTCGCCGCTTTCTAAATGGGTGCCGCAGGTGATATCGGAAACGCTTGTGCCAAGCATATCGCTGTTTTCATCGTTTTTTGTCAGCTCACGTGCCTGTTCATAAAAGCTGTTGTGAACATATAAAAAAGGTGCATCTTCATAAAGCAGCGTGTAGTTCTCTTCAACAAATTGCGTTAATTCCGGGGCGAAATCGCCAACTTTATAGCCCATCGCCTCGTAGTCTTCGCTGAAAATTGCAACATTTGGCGGCGTTTGCTGTAATAACTGCATAGATTTTTCGCTTGTAGCAAGCCACCACCAAGGGGACATGCCCGTATGGTAAGGCGCCATTTTGGCGTGTGTCGTTAAGAATATTTGCTCCATATTAACATTTTGCAATATATCCTCGCCCGGCTTTGTTAGCGTATTTACAAGCGCTTCATAGCTATGCGCATCGTAAGCGATATTAAATTCCTGTTGCCTTATAATGGCTAAATTTTTTCTTTGCCACATAATATCGCCCGAGAGCACAAAATAAACCACTAATAAAAATATTAAAATGCCATTAGCGCAAAGCTTAATTTTTTTACTGTTTTGCTTTTTTGCACCGCTGTATAAACATTGCAAAAGCATTGCAAAGCACATGCTGCAAACCGCAACAATTTGAAGCGAGTGAAAATTAAAAAAGCCCCTTGTGCCGCACATAATAAAAAAGAAGCCAATTATAAAAAACGCATAAATTTTGCGTTTAAAAAGCAGAAAAAGCAAAAACGCCAAAAAAGCACCGTTTAATATTATTGTAGACGCGCTTAAAATTTGTGCGCCTTGAAACAGTGTTTGAATATTGCGTTTAATAAAGTCGATATATGCGAAAAAAGCACCAAAAACCGCGCCTATCGGGCTTTCGCCAAAGCCGCCTTGAAACTCGCTGTACACTTCCATGTTAAATATTATAGCCCTATAGAAAAAGTCATCAAACGTGCCCGATATAATATAGTAAAGTGCTAAAAACACCATTGGCGCAAGCGTTAAAATAATGGTTAGCATATATTTTTTCACAAGGTAGTTAACGCTTTTTGCAAAGTTATATTTTTGCTTTATACAATTGTAAACTTCCTTTATTATAAAGCCAAGCACAATAGCCGCACAGGCAAACGCGCTTACAAATGCACTTAAAAACGAGATGTTAATTCCTATCGCTATGCAAATTGCGCCCGCTTTGCTCATTTCATTTGTTTTTTCAAAGTGCAAAAATTCAAGCATTAGCATAACCATGCCAATAGCCTGCAACTGCTCTGCTAAAATGCTGGAGGCTAAATCTATTTGCGATATTGCAAATATGTAAAGCAAAGGGAATATGAACATTGTTATTTTGCCGAATTTCGGGCTGTAGCGCAAAAACAGCAAGGCGTAAGCTACAGCTAAAATTACATACCATGCAAGCCGAAAGCCTAAAATGCCACTTACACCGCACAGCGCCAAAAGCATATTTATATAATACATAAGCGGCATGTGCTGCGAGAAAATATCGGTGTATAAAACGCTGCCGTTTGCCATTTGCAGGCCGTTTGCGAAATTGTCCATCTCGTCCATAAAATGCACATTGCCGCGCAAAAGGCTAAACAAAACAAAGCTTAAAGCAAAAAGCAATATTGCTAAAACCGCATTTTGAATATAGTTTTTATTCAATTTGTTTTTTAATTCATTTTGCATATTAACCTCTGTTTTTTTGCTTTTATATGTTCTCTTATAAAATTGTTTTTTTAACGGCTTTAGCTAAGTTTAGTAAGGCGCTTTAATTTCCAGCGTGAAAAGTAGCAAAAGAGAAAGCCATTTTGTAATATTTTAGCTTGTTTTTATGTTTTGTGTTTTTTCTTTTTGCAAAATTTGTTCTTTGGTATTTTGTTTGCTTTAGTTTTTAAGCTTAGTAAGGCGCTTTAATTTCCAGCGTGAAAAATAGCAAAAGCGAAAGCCATTTTGTAATATTTTAGCTTGCAACTTTTAAGCTCTGCTTTATATTTTAAAAGCTCTTACAAATTTTGTGCTTTGCACTAACCGCAACAAAACAAAGCATAAAAACCAAACCTACTTACAGCGCATTCACAATCTCTTTATAGTGCCTGCCTTTTGCCTCAAAATTAGCATACATATCAAAAGAGGCGCACGCCGGCGACAGCGATATTATATCGCCCTCGCTCGCTGCGGCAGTGGCTTTGTTTACAGCATCTTGCATGTCTGTTGCCCTTAAAA
>CAYJPD010000093.1:0-6691 GCA_964371975.1 uncultured Bacteroides sp. | reverse complement strand
CATCATATGTTACGCCTTCTTCAAATTCAGCATTTGCAAAATTTTCAAAGCTTATAGCAAACGGATATGTGTGCAATAATATTTCACCTTGCCCGTTTACCACCATTACAGAGCCTCTACTGTCAACGGTAGTGGCTAAAAGTTCACTTAAATATTCTATGCTATATTCCGCAACAACCACACCTTGCACTGTTCCCTCAAAGTAAAGCGGTGCTGTTACCGCAAGCACATTATCGCCTGTATATTCCGAAACATAGGCACTTGTAATTTGCGTGTTTCCCTCAAGCGCCATTCCAAGATGAGGCCCACTTGATACATCGACGCTTTGCCCTTGTGAATTAATGCCTCTACCATTCATTTCAACAAGCATTAAATTTTGAATATCAAACTCTTCTTCCCAGAGCTGCATATAATGAATTAACTCGTCCGGTTTATCGCCAACAAGTTGCACAAGTTCAACAATCGCGTCAACATTTTCCTCATTGTTTTCCACTACCAAGGAAAATATTCTAACATGCTCATTTGCCATATCCCTGAGGGAGCTTTTTGACGAAATAGAAAGCTCACTGTAAACAACGCTGTTGAAAAGCACAATGCCAACAGCGTTAAATATTACAATGATTATTAAAAAAACAATTATTAAATAGTCTTTGCGTTTTATTTTCATACGAACTAATTCTCCGTATCTATTATTGCAATATTAGAAATTATAAATGTTAAAATAATTACGGCGCACGTGTTGCCTCAACCCCAATTTCATCTATCCAATCGTTAACGTCTCCGTCCTGCGACCAACCCGCCAAAGCAATTTCTCCTGTTGTTGTATGAATGTGAAAACAAAAGCTTGTACTGTTACCTGCTGCCGATTCTGCATCCCTCAATTGGCCTACAGCGCCTGTGCCTGTAAAATCTTCCTCAATATCGCTAACGCCCATTGTGGCGAGTATCATCTCTTGCAAATGAGCTAATGTTTCTGCGCCGCTTACACCTTCATAAGCAACTGTTCTTGAAGCAATAACCGACTGCCTTGAATCTACCCTTGGTTCTCTTATATACAGTTTCCCACCGTAATAGTCAGGGTTAGTTCCTTCTCCTGTTGCCCACAAAACTTCTAAAACACTTCCCGAGGGCACATTGCTCATAGGGTCTGCCAGGGCAACAGTTGTTGCGCGCATTAAATTAGTTGCCACTTGCAAATCATTAGATTGCCTTGAACGCTCAACATATCTTATATATTGCGGTGCTAAAACCGTAGCTAAAATTGCAATAACGGCTACAACTATAATTAGCTCTACAAGTGTAAAACCTTTGTTTGTATTATTACTTTTAAAGTTCATTATATTATTCTCCAAATTAAATATTATATTATAATATTATACTTTTTTCTAATAATTGTCAATGCCTTGCTAAAGCTGTTTTACGTATAAAGAACTTATATTACTTGTTACCGAGAATTTTCATAACTTTTCAGCTAAAATTAGGGCAATACTATAAAGTAATTTATAGTATTGCCCTAATAATACCGTTTATTTACGCTGATTTTTTGCTGTCAAAAAACATTAATCTTTTGGCAACTCAATTTCATATTGCTTTTCACTATGAAGCACTTGCTCAAATTTATCAACATTCAAAGGCCTATCAAAATAATACCCTTGTGCAAAATCGCAGCCTATTCCTCTTAACCACAATGCCTGAGTTTGGGTTTCAATGCCCTCTGCAACTACTTTCATATTAAGATGCTTTGCCATATTTATTATATCTGTTACAACAACTGTGTTCGCTTTGCTCTCGTCCTTTAAATTCAAAAACGTTTTGTCCAGCTTTAATATATCAGCTTTAACCTCAGAAAGCCTATTCAGAGAGGATACCCCTGTGCCAAAGTCATCGATTGAAATTGCAAAACCCATTTTTTTCATCGCATTTACAACTTCAAGGAACTTTTCGCTATTGCTTTCAATAGCGCTTTCAGTTAGTTCAAACTCTAATTTTTCAGGGGCAACTTTATGCAACGATACAACATCATTTATTCTGTTTACAATGTTCTTAGCCAACACCGTATGTGCTGAAAAATTCACAGAAATGCGCGGCAAATTAGCTGCTTCACTGTTTTTCTTAATAAATTTGCAAACTTCTTCCAAAACATACAAATCTAAATAAGCTATAAAGCCGTTCTCTTCAAATGTGGGAATAAAGGCATCGGGGTAAATTAAATCTCCGCTTTTTGTTTCCCAGCGAACAAGCGCTTCCGCACCGCCAATAGCAAGTGTTTTAAAATTAATTTTAGGCTGATATACCACAAAAAATTCACCGGATTTCAGCGCGTTTTCCATTCTAAAAGTAATAGCTTCCTTGTTTTCATATTGCTTTTTCATTTCTTTGTCAAAAGTGATAAATGTTGTTTTGTGTAAACTTTTTCCCGCTTTTCTTGCAGCAAACACATGCCCAACAATAGTTGTTATTTCCTCGTTAGGGTCATCTATTACAACATTTCCGAACGACATTGAAATATTATATTTATCAATAACATTTGCTTTTATAGCAGGCAATAAATAATTTTCATAAATCAAGCGCATCTCTCCGCCTTCATTTACACGCCTGAAAAGCAAAAACTGCTCTGCTGTTCTTCTGCTTATTATAGCACTTGTACCCGCAAAAGCGGTTTTTAGCGCTTCCGACATCGCCAAAATAACCGCTGTGCCTTTATCTGCGCTAAAATATGTGTTTATATTCTTGAACATATCTATATCAAAAGCTATTAATTCATATTCGTTAGGCTTTGCGTTTTTAAGCATATCGCTCATTGTATTTCTAAAGTATTGCGGTGCCATAAACCCTGTTAAGGGCTCAGTGTTATACGATTCTATTAACGCTTGCTTTTTATTAATTTCACCATGCGCGTATATAGCAATAAACCCGGCTACTATTATAGATAATATTAAGGCGAAATAATGCCAGTTTGCTGCAAAAAATTCTGAAAAGCTTATATTCCCCTCAGGCAAAAATTGATTGGCATTATCTTCAAGAATTGCCTCATAATCGCTTTCATTCATTCTATCTATCATTACATTGAAAATAGGTATATACTCTTGTTCAATATCTTTATTAATAAAAAATTGCATAGGCAAATACAACTTTGTAAAAACTGTTGCACTATTCACTTCGTTAAAATATAATTCAGCAAAAGTTGTAGCACTTTGCGTGCACATAAGCACATCAAGCTTGCCCGTGTCAAAATCATCAAGCAACTCGTACCAATCGTTATAAAAAACAAATTGCGTGCCGGGGTACTCTTTAACAAATGTTTCAAAATCTAAAGTTCCATAAGGCAAAACGCCAACTTTAGGAGCTTGCGAGAAAATGCCATCTACATTGGTTGAATTCACCAAATCTAAATTAACCTGTGCGTACATAGGGCTTGAATAATATGGCTCTGTTGCTGAAAAATGTTGCTGTATATGCTCTATATCGCCGTAAACTGAAACTAACACATCATACTCTTCATAGTCTTCTGGTGGGTCTTCAATACTAACAGGGTGATAATTCACTTCAAAATCATAAAGCTCTGCATAATAGTTTAATGTTTCCACCATGGCACCGTCCGGCTCGCCTTGCTCGTTCATAAAAGAAATCGGCTCATATTCTGCTATATAGCCAACTTCAAGCGGGCGCTGCTTTAATGTTTCTAATTCATCCGGCATTAAGCCACGGTGTGTTATCTCTATATTTTCCGCTAAATATTTTTCTTCAAGCTCAAGAAAAAAATTACCTTCGGTTATAACAACATCGTAAAAAATTGCATCAATTTTATCCATAAGTTCTGAGTTCTCAAATGTAGAATTCAAATATAAATTGTGCACGCCTATATCAAGCACATTATTCATGTTTTCTATGCCTTTTTGCCCTGAGAAACCAAGATAAAAATCCGCCTCTAAATTCATATAATTGTTTATGCTGCCATAGATAAGTTCAACGGAAAACCCTAAGTTGTCACAATAAAATTGCAAACGCTCATTCGCAATATTATCTTCAAATGTTGCTACTGTTTTACCGTCTATTGCATCAAAATCGGCATATGCTATGCTCGCATCTTCCGTCATTAAAGCTACATAAGTTTTCCCAAATTGAAATTGTGAATACAAAAATTCTTCCGCTTTTTTTTCAGATTTAGTTCTAAATGCCAGCAAATCTATATCGCCATTGAGCAAAGCTTCTTCTACGCTCCCTGCAATTTCAATATACTCAAACTCAAGGTCGCTTACTTCTTGTATTTTCTCAAATATTTCTACGCCATACCCCTTGTTATTTAAGCTATCAACATCGTTGGCAAAATCTGTAAACCCGGGGAAATAGCCAACTTTTATTATTTGTGTAAAATCAAAAGGAGCAATATTCGAATTATCAGCTACTACGAGAGAATTTGTATTTGATGTATCATCAGCAAAAGCCGTAATACATAGCAAACTTGTAAAAAGTATGCACATTACAGCTAATACACTTATGATTTTTTTCGTCACCATGTATTTACACATTTTTCCTCCGGTACATTTCGTTGCCCATTTTAATTTTAAAATTGAAACGATAAAACATCGCAAAAAAGGCATTGTTATATAATAATGTAATTATATATGCAAAAAATTCCAGTTTGTGGCAATATTCGATAATTAATATAATAATATCGAATATTTTCTAAAAAGTCAATAAAAATGCACTTTTAAATTGTATTTAGTAACACCGCTATTAATTATTTGCTATGTCAATTGCTTAAACACAATAAATTATATACAAAAAATCCCATAAAATCATTTTCACAAATGACTCTATAGGATTTTAATATTGCATTATGCAATATTTAATATAATTTAAATTAGCCGCCTTTTAATTGTGCACTTAGGCGCAACAAGTTGTTTTTTTCTTCTTTGGCATTAATTTTTTTATTAAACTTTTCAAAACTAAAGCACCGAATATAACCGCAACCACAATCATATAAACGGGAATTTCGTGTCCATGAGAGTTTTCGATAATATTTGTAATGCCACTGTATCCTGAAAGCCCAATAATAATATCCAAAACAAAGCCAAAAAGTATAGAGCATATGCCAACACAAGCCAAATAAATTGTGAGAACTTTTTTCCCTAAAGTTTTGGCAAGAATGGCTAAAGATGCTATATTGGTAACAGGCCCTGCAAATAAAAACACAAATGCTGCACCGGGTGAAATACCCTTCATCATAAGAGAGAGCGCTATAGGGATTGACGCAGTTGAACAAATATACATAGGAATACCGATAACGAGCATTGTTAGCATGCTTAAAAGTGGATTTGAAAAGCCGGACAACCACTCCTGAGGTACAAAAGTGCTAATGAGTGCAGCTATAAGTAAACCCACTACAAAATGCCCTGCTATTTCATCTAAAAATTCACCAAAAGCATAAGTGAAAACGCTTTTTATTTTTGATGCAAACGTGGGTATAATTTCGTTGTTATGCTCATGAGAACAGCTGCAATCAGTTACTTGCGTTTCTTGCTTATGCTCATGAGAACAGCTGCAATCAGTTACTTGCGTTTCTTGCTTATGCTCATGAGAACAGCTGTCGCTTGTTTTTGAATTTGCATAATCGAAGTCATCATTTTTACAAAGAATGTTTGTGACCACTCCCGAAACTATCCCTGAAATAAATGCAGCTACAGCTCTATATGCGGCAAACAACGGCCCCATAAGCCCGTATGTGGCAATGATGCTATCCACACCTGTTTGTGGCGTGGAGGTTAAAAAACTAACAACTGCCCCTTTTGAAGCGCCGCTTTTGCCTAAATACATTGCGGTTGGAACAACGCCACAAGAGCATAGAGGCAGCGGCACACCGATAACGGAAGCTTTCACCACCGAGGCAGTGGATTTTTTACCAACATGTTTAAGTATAGCATCTTTATTTACAAACGCGTGTAATATTCCTGTGAAAAGCAGGCCTATCACAATATAAAACGACATATCAACAAAAAGTTCCCACAAATTATGTAAGTATTGCATAGCTCTCCCTATTTATGGTTTAAATGGTTTATTCCGATACTTAAAATATCATGAATATGTTCATCATCTAAACTGTAAAAAATATTATTTTTATCTTTTCTGATTTTCACAATATTGTTTAGTTTTAACAATTTTAGTTGATTTGAAACTCTCGGCTGAGAAACCTCAAGAAGAATAGCCAAATCTTTCACACAGATTTCATTGTGCAGCATAGCGAGTAGAATTTTTATGCGAATAGGCTCACTAAACGTTTTAAAAAAAAACGATAAATCCTCCACAACCCCTTCGTCTGATATTAACTCGATAACTTTTTCGGGTGTTTTACAACATAGTTCACTCATATAAAACCTCACTCAATAACTATATAATTATATAATGATATAGTTATATAATATAGTATAATGAACTCTTTGTCAAGTACTTTTTAAAATAACAGAAACTTATTTTTTCTAACATCCCACAACATTTCACAAAAGCGCTTTGAATGTTTGCGCTATATAGTATATGCGCATAGCGCATATATTTGCAAAAATAGGCGTGTTCGGATTACTCCCTAACTGCTAACTTTCGGGTACAAAAACACCCTTTAGCATAAAACTAAAGGGCGGATTGGGTGCAGCGTCACGCTGCTGGCGTCCCCGAGACGATTTGAACGTCCGACCCC
>CAYJPD010000092.1:0-6782 GCA_964371975.1 uncultured Bacteroides sp. | reverse complement strand
TCTTTTATGATGGGCACAACAGATAAATCCAATGTGTTGCGCGTGTATTTTTCAAAGGTGCGAATGCCTCTTTCGCATAGAATAATATTCTCGTTGCCGCCTGCCATAATGTACTCTGCGCTCATAATCCATTCTTCTATGGTGCTGGCAAGGCCGCGCTTTAATAAAATGGGCTTTGTCATTTTACCAACAGCTTTTAAAAGCTGGAAGTTTTGCATATTCCTTGCGCCAATTTGAACGAGGTCTACATATTGTTCAAACTCGTCAATTGCCTCTTCGCTCATAAGCTCGCTAACAATAGGAAGGCCTGTTATATCTCTGGCATTTGCCATAGCAATTATGCCCTGGGTACCCATGCCTTGGTATGCATAAGGGCTTGTTCGGGGCTTGTAGGCACCACCTCTAAGCATACAAGCACCTGCACTTTTAACTTGCTTTGCTATATCAATTGTGTGCTCGTGGCCCTCAATGCTGCAAGGGCCGCCTATTATAACAATATCGCTATCGCCGCCAACAGGTATGCCGCCAACATTTATAATGCTGTCTTGCTCGTGGAAAAGGCGGTTTGCTTTTTTAAACGGCTCGCTCACACGGCGCACATTATCTACAAAGGGGTTTGCGCGCACATGGTCGTCGTCTATTACTGTGGTGTCGCCAACAAGGCCGAATACATAATAATCGGTACCTTGTATAATGGTTACGGCAAGCCCTTGTAATTCAAACTCGGCTTTAATTTTATCAATTTCTGCTTGTGGAGTACCTTTTTTTGTGCTTATAATCATTTTGTTTTCCCTTTCCTGTTTTGCTGTAGTTTGCGTTTTATGATTTGTTGTGTGATATATAGGTTTAAAAGAAATTAATAGCTTTATGTGTATAATAATTTTTTTTGTGCACAGCGTAAATAGCTTTAAAATACGTTTGCTTTAACGGAGGTTTTTAGTATGTGCAATACAGAATAGCATATATTAAAACATGATGTTAGCATGTTTTTACGGCTGTTATTTCAAAATACCCTAAGCTATAAAAGCTTTCATAGCGCTAACATAGCCGTGTTTGCCCTCGCCTATAAAATGCCATTTGCACGCCATGCCTGCATAAGATATTTGCCTAAAGGCTTCACGCTTTGTTATATCGCTTAAATGCACCTCGGCGGCAGGTAAATTTACCGCTTTAAGTGCGTCTAAAATGGCAATGCTTGTGTGGGTATAAGCGGCGGGGTTTATAACTATGCCGTCATATTTGCCAAGTGCGCTTTGAATTTTTTGCACAATATCGCCCTCGTGATTGCTTTGGTAAATATGCGCTGTTATGCCAAGTTTTTTGCCCTCTTCAATAATAAAGCTCTCAAGCTGTTCATAAGTTAAACTGCCGTATATTTCAGGCTCTCTTATTCCGAGCATGTTTAAATTAGGGCCGTTTATTATAAGTAAATTCATTAAAAGCCTCCTCGCAATCTTTTGCCGCTTGTTGCGCTGAAATATTATTATCTATAGTTATATGGGCTATGCGCTCGTAAATAGGCGCGCGCTTTTCATAAAGGGCCAAAAGTGCGGTAGCATCTGTGCTAAGAGGGCGTCCCTTGCCCTTTTGCAAATGTTCAAGCGGCCTGTTTATATAAATTATAATGCCATTTTGCATAAGGGCATCAACATTGCTTTTTCGCAATATTGTGCCGCCGCCTGTAGCTATTACAGTGCCTGTTTGGCGGCTAAGCTCTTGGCAAGCTTCGCTTTCTAAATTGCGAAAAGCCTGTTCGCCGCTTTGTTTAAAAAGCTCGGCTATGCTCATGCCGGCGCGCTCAACACAATGCGCGTCAATATCTACATACTGCCTTTTAAGCGAGTTTGCAAGCAAATGTGCAATATGCGATTTCCCACTGCCCGGCATGCCAACAAGCACTATATTCGCCATTTTAGCACTTAGGAATTTCTCACATGTTTCAATTTCGTCATCGTTAATTATTGTACTTGTGAAAATTTCAGCCGCATACTTTGCCTGTGCCACAAGCATGGTAAGCCCGTTTGCGGCAATAAGGCCCCTTTGCCTGACTTGCAGCAGTAAAGCGGTGGTTTGTGGGTTATATATAACGTCTAAAACTGCTTGTAAATTTGGGTAAATATAGTGCTCGCCATCGGGCTTGTAAAGTAAATCTATCGGCGTTTGCGAGTTATTCGGGTACATGCCCACAGGGGTTGTGTTAACTATTATGTCAATATCTATAAGCGTTTTAATTTCATCATAATCTGTAAAAATAAAATTATCTTGGTTTAAATGGCTTTTGTTTTTGCGCCCTGCAATGTAAATTTTTTTCGCTTTTTCGTCTTTTGCAACAGCTAATACTGTGCGCTGGGTGCCGCCTGTGCCTAAAATTAACACTGTTTTATTTTCAAAACTTACATTTGCACATTTTGCCATATATGAAAAGCCGGCATAATCTGTATTGTAGCCGTGTAAAACGCCGTTTTTATTTACAATAGTGTTAACTGCGCCAATTTGCTGGGCGTGCTTATCTATAACCGAGCAATATGGAATAACGCTTTGCTTATAAGGTATTGTAACATTTATAGCTTTGAAATTGGCATCTTGCATAAAGTTTTCAAATAAAAACTGCGTTGGTAATTCCTTTAAAATATAGTTGTAAGAGCACATTTTTTCATGAATTGGCTTTGAAAAACTGTGCTTTAATGTTTTGCCTATAAGCCCGTATTCCATGCTTTGTCCTCCTGCCATGATGTGCCAAAGGCCATGTTGCATAAATCTGCAACAGCTATTGCGCAAGCGCAAGTTTGAACAACGCGCGCACGGTGCACAATGCAGGGGTCGTGCCTGCCCTCTATTTGAAGCCGGGCGTTTGTTTTGCTTGCAAAGTCCACAGTATCTTGCTTTTTAAATATGCTGGGTGTGGGCTTTATAACGCTGTTTATAATTACAGGCATTGCGTTTGTTATGCCGCCGTTAATGCCGCCGTTGTTGTTTGTTTTTGTTTTTATATTATCGCCGCTCATATAAAAGGCATCGTTTGCCTCGCTTGCGCGCATATCGGCAAAGCCAAAGCCTGCGCCAAAGCTTACGCCCTTAAGTGCGGGTATGCTAAATAAAATGTGTGCAATTTCGCTTTCAAAGCTTGAAAACATAGGCTCGCCAAGGCCACTTGGCAGGCCTGTTATAACGGTTTGCAGTATGCCGCCAACGCTATCGCCCTCGCTTGCAGCCTTTTCAATTTCTGCTACCATATTTAGTTTTGCATTTTCGCTTAATGTGCCAAAACTGCTGTTTTGCAAGTGCACAATTTGCTTTTTAAGCTCTTGTTCATCGCTTGAAAAACTATCGTCACTTATGCCGGCGCAGCGCTTTATTTGGGTTTCTATCAATATGCCTTTTTGCTGCAATAAATGTAAAAACATACTGCCAGCGGCTACTAAAGGCGCTGTTAGCCTACCGCTGAAATGCCCGCCGCCGCGCTCGTCTTGAAAGCCTTTGTATTTAGCGTGCGCTGTAAAATCTGCATGGCCGGGGCGCAGTAAATTTTGCGTCTTTTTATAATGAGAGCTGTTTGTATTTGTGTTTAGTATATTAAAGCTTATAGCGCTACCTGTGGCAAAACCGTCCTTAACGCCCGATAAAATAATAACTTCATCTGCCTCTGTGCGTGGCGTTGAAATTTTACCCACAGCGCGCCTTTTTTGCATTTGCGCTTTTATAAAATGCTCGTCTATTTTAACGCCGGCGCAAAGCCCACTAACAACACCGCCTATTGCTGCGCCGTGGCTCTCGCCAAAAATAGTAACGCTTATAGCGTTTCCAAAGCTGTCTCTCATAATACCTCCATGGGTTAGTTGTTAGTTTGCGTTTTTATAAACTTGTTTAACTGTTTGCTAATTTCATTAGCGTGTAAAATAAATGGCTGCTTAGGTGTGTTGATGAACAAGATAAAAATAATAAAATTGCAAACTTGCTTTTGTCATTTTCACTTTAAAAAATAAAACGCCTTATAAGCCTCATATTACAAAAAACAATTAAAAGCAGTAAACCTAAAATACTAAACTATAAAAGCTAATAGCTAAAACTAAATTCCCTCGCCTATAATTTCTCTAAGCTCTTGTTTGCTAACTTTCTTTAAGTATGCTTCGCCTTCTTTTGCAACACGCACAATTTTAATATAGCTGTCGGTTGCTTTTTTATCGTGCAATGCCTTTTCAAATATTTCATCACCGCTGTATGTTAGCTCGCAAGGCAAATTCAGCTTTTTGAATATATCAACAGTTCTTTGCTTTAGTTTTTCGCTGTCTATCATTAAAAGCGTGCCTAAAGCCACAGCCTCGCCGTGGTAATAATTGCCGCTAACTTCTATTGCGTGCCCGATAGTGTGCCCTAAATTTAAAAGCGCACGAGGGCCTGTTTCGCGCTCGTCTTGCTCTACTATGTGCTTTTTTACTAATAGTGCACGGTGTAAAATATGCTCTATATTTTCTTGGGCGTCGTCCGTTTCAAAAAAATTGAAAAGCTCTGCGTCGGCAATTAAGCCGGCTTTTACTGCCTCTGCGAGGCCTGCGCTATAATGGCGCTCGCTTAAAGTTGAAAGGCAGTTTGGGTCTATTAAAACAATGCGCGGCTGGTGAAAAGCGCCCACAATGTTTTTTGTATCGCATAAATTTATGCCCACTTTGCCGCCAATGGAGCTATCTATTTGCGAAAGCGTTGTGGTTGGGCAGTTGATAAAATCTATACCACGCATATATGCGCTTGCGGCAAAGCCTGCAAGGTCGCCCACAACGCCGCCGCCAACTGCTATAACAACGTCATTTCTGCTGAAATTATATTTATGCATAATGCCTAAAAGGCGCTCGAAACATTCAATGCTTTTACTTTGCTCGCCTTGCTGCACTATTGCGGCATAGCCTTGCTTGCACTGGTTTAAAACAGTGTCTATATATTGTGGCGGCACGCCCTCATCGCTTACAATAAGCGCTTTTCGGTCAATATTAATCAATGCGCCAAGCCGTTTTAGGGCATCTCTTTTTATTATAATATCATAGCTGCGCTCGCCCAAATTCATTGTAAGTTTCATATAATGCTCCGTTTTCGGTAGTTAATTGTTGTTTTGAGTTTTTTGTTATTACCCAAATAGCGTTGACATGATTTAAAATGAGCATATTTCGAGTAACTTTTTGCTGAATGCCTGAGCTAACCTTATTTAAGGATTAGCGCTTGAGTTGCTAACTAAAAGCTGAAAGAACAAATGGCAATTAACCCTTTTTGTTATCGTAAACGCCTAAAATTCTAACAGTGTTGCAGTGCTCTTTAAGCGCGTTTATAAGTTCATCGCAAGGGGCGCCTAATAGCTCTGTGTAAAAGTAATAAGCCCAGTTTACATTGGGCATGGGGCGGCTTTTGATGCAATCCATATTATAGCCGCGCTGTGCAATTTCTGCTAAAACTTTTGCCAAGCTACCTGCTTTGTGCGAAACTGTAAACAATAGGCTAAAGCGTTTTTCAACATTAGCTCCCTCGCAGTTTTGCAAAGCGTTTTGTACAATGTTTTCGCTTTGCTCTTGCGCTGAATTTGCACTATTATCTATAGCGCTATCGCTGTTTTGTGCACTGTTTGCGAGCTTTCGCTCTATAACAATAAAGCGTGTTGTGTTGTGTTTACTGCTGTTAACGTCGCTTGCAAGTATATCAAGGCCGTAAAGGGCAGCTGTGGTTTTGCCGGCAATTGCGGCAAGGCTTTTATCGTTTTGCTCGAAAACATATTTTGCCGCAAATGCGGTGTTTGGCATTTCAGCTGTTTTTAAATTAAGCTTTTGTAAAAAATCGCGGCTTTGCTGCAATGCCTGAGTGTGGGAAAAAACTGTTTTTATATCGCTTAGCTTTGCGCCTTTAACGCAAAGTAAATTTTGGCTTATTGGCAAATCGTAAGTTGCGCTAACAGCTATTTGCTCGTTAGTAAAGCACAAATCAAGCACGTCGCTAACATCTCCCGCAGTGCTGTTTTCAAACGGCAAAACACCTTTTTGGGCTTTGCCGCTAATAACGGCGGTGAAAACATCTTCAAAAGTTGCATAGGGCTTTAAATTGCCGTGCTCGAATAAATTCTGGGCCGCCATATGTGAAAACGCACCCTTTGCGCCTTGGTATGCTATAGTGTTTTTGCAAAGCATTTCGCTTTGCATTGCGCGCGAAACCTCCATGGTTTTCTCTATAAAGCTTTTATAATAATTTTCGTAATTTTTATTTGGCAAACGCTGTATGTTTTTGCTTATAACTTCTTGCTCGCGCGATGCATCTAAAACCGGTAAATCATGTTGCTTTTTGTATTCTAAAACATCTTGCACCACTTGCATGCGCTCGCAAAAAAGCTTTGCCATTTCTTTATCTATTTCATCAATTTTATTGCGTGCTATTAATAAGTTGTCCATGTTTTCAGCTCCTGTGGCTTTTTTTGCTACATATAAAATATATTATAACATATTACATGCATTTTTTCCATAATATTTTTTATGAGCGCTTTCAAAAAAATAAAAGAACAAGAAGCAGAGAAAAAGCATTTGCAAAAAACAAAATAAATATAAATAGCGCCAAAAAAGTTATAGCTAAACGCATAAAAAAAACAAAGCACACATACATTTCAATATGAGCATAATTAATTGCCCTTAAAAATGCAATATGCGGCTTTGTGTATTGATTAAAATAATGGCGAAATAATTATTAATGAGGAGGATGGTTTTGTGTTTGTAATGACATTAAGGAAAAAAGGGTTAAAAAAAGCGGGTGTAATTTCG
>CAYJPD010000091.1:0-6854 GCA_964371975.1 uncultured Bacteroides sp. | reverse complement strand
GAATAGGTAAAACCCTCGGGCAATGCTGTGCCCAAAAACAGATAATTAACTTGAACAAAAGCAAAAAACGCATATATCACCATAAGCGACACATTCACCATTGTGAAAATAATTAAGTCTTCCGGCTCTTTTTTCGGTTTGACGTTTGCGCCATATAAAGCATTTGCAGAATAAACAGGCGGCACAATATTGCTTGCATTATTTAAGTGTGCGTTGTTGCTGTTAATTGTGCTTTGCGCCTGAATATTTTCAGCGCTTGCACTGTTTTCGTTTTCGCCTTGTGCCTGTGTGTTTTCAGCGCTTGCACTGTTTTCGTTTTCGCCTTGCGCCTGTTCGTTTAAAGCGCCGCTGCCTTCAATAGCATTTTGCTCCCTTAAAGTGCCATTAATTTGCTTTGTGTTTATTATTGTATTCATATTGCCGTAAATAGGCCCGTTTGCTGTAAAAGTTCGAGCTTGCTCTTTTTTTATTAAATACATAAACAAATGCCCAAAAATATAAACGGCAAATACTATTATAAATATAGTTTTAGATAAAATTTCATCAAAAAGCTCATTGCTAAATTCAAGGCTTATATTACTTAAATAGTGCTGAAAAACAGCGTCTGCCGAGCTTAAAAGCGCTAATACCACATATACAATCGGTATGCAAATTAAAAGGCCCAATAGAATTTTATAAGCTTTTCCGCTTTGTTTTTTAGCGCCGAATAGCACAGGCAAATTTGCAAAAAACTTGCCAACAAACGTAAGCGGCACAAAAACATTGCCTATACTCTTTGCTAAAAATGCAAAGCCGCCGCCGAAGAAGTTTAACTTGTTTTGCAAATCTAACAGCATAGCGCAAATTAAAAGCACGCTAACTATAACATTCAGTGCATGCAACATTCTGTTTGCCCTTAGCGTATAGGAAAGCGCAAGTAAAAGCAACGGTACAAGCCACAAAAATGCTTTTTTATTCTTTGTTTGCTCTTTGTTTGCTAAAACCCAAAACAATAACGCGCTATTGATTATTGCGCAAAGTGTAATACCAATTCCCGCATAGTTTTCAAATGTAAACAGCACAATTACTGCGCTGCTTAAAAATGAAAATAAATAAATTTGTTTTAGCCTGTCTTTATTTGTTTGCATAATTATCCCTCTTTTAAATAAATTTTTAATCTTCTACATACTCTAAAATATCGCCCGGTTGGCATTGCAAGGCATCACACAGCTTTTCCAATGTTGAAAACCGTATAGCTTTCGCCTTGTTGTTTTTTAATATAGATAAGTTCGCCTGCGTTAAATCTATTTTTTCTGCCAATTGGGCAAGCCCTAATTTGCGCCTTGCCATCATAACATCTAAGTTGACAATAATTTTCATCTTACACCTCTTAAATTGTCATGTCGTTGTCTTGTTTAAACTGTACAGCTGTAGCGAATAAATCCTTTATTGTTAAGCAAAACAGCCCTGCCATGCCAAAAACAACAATTATTATCACGCTTGCAAGCGTTGGTAAAAATATTAGCTTAACAACATATATCACAAAAATAACAAAGCACACTTTCCCCATGTTAAAAAGGCATTTTATATTCTTTTCAATAAAAGGGTCACTGTTTAGCGTATTGAAAATAAGCTTTAAATTATAAAGTATATAAACAGCACACGCGCCCGAAAGTATTAGCATAAATGTCATAAAATTATAGTGGCGGTGCTCTAAATTAACATACCTGTAAAAAACGCTCGCCCAAAGCGGAACACTTATTGTTACAATAATCCCCGTGTAGAATATTGCGCTCACCAATATTTTTGTTATTCTTTTTAGCAAATTATCGCTTTTCATAAATCCCTCCATCGTTTTGCTTTTCTTTTAGGTTTTAGAGTTCCCGATAGCACGTTTCATTTGTAAAACTTACATTTTATTTGCAAGTTTTACAGCTAAATTTTAAATTGCAATATTTCGTTTTTCATTTCAGTGTTTTAAATTGCATTAAGCAAAGCTTATCACAGTTCGCCCTGTTTGTCAATATAAATTTATTGTTTTTCAATAAATTTATATTGATTAGCAGTTTTAGCCTTGTTTTTGTGGCAACAAAAAAACTTTTAAAAGAGCAATGCTCTTTTAAAAGTTTTTTTAATTTATATAGCTTCGCTAACATAGTATTTAAACTTTTGCAAATAGCTGTTTCGTTTAAAACTCCTTTATAACGCTTCGTTTTTTATGCCTAATATATCTTTTATAGCTTCGCCTGCCATTATCATGCCGCAAACCCCCGGCACAAAACTAACGCTTGCCGGTATGAATTTTTGCCCCTCTTGCACGCTTGCGGCGGGCTTCATTGCTTTTTCGCTACTGCAAACTACCTTTAGCCCGCTTATTTGCCGCTTTTTAAGTTCACGGCGCAAAACTTTAGCAATAGGGTCGGTATTTGTTTTGTAAATATCGCTAACATAAAAATCGGCAGGGTTTAGTTTGTTGCCACAGCCCATGCTGCTTATTATAGGTATATTAAAGCTATTCGCCCTTACTATAAGCTCTATTTTTGCGCTCATTGTATCTATTGCATCTATAATATAGTCAAATTCGCTAACGTTCACTTCATGCGAATTTAAAGGCAAGTAAAACATGTTAATTTCGTTTACTTTACAGCTTGGGTTTATTTGCAAAACGCGCTCTTTCGCAACGCTTACTTTAAGTTTTCCAACGCTATCGCATGTGGCAAGTATTTGGCGGTTTATATTGCTTTGTGAAACAACATCGCTATCTACAACCGTTATTTGCCCAATGCCACAGCGCGCAACACATTCAAGTGCATGGCCGCCAACGCCGCCAACGCCAAAAATTGCTATATGTGAATTTTCAAGTTTTTCTTGTGCTTGTTTGCCCCACAGCATTTCACTGCGTTCAAATGCATTTTGCATTTTAACTCCCACTATGTTTTTTTAATAAATTCTGCCTTGCAACATTTGCAAGTTATCATAATTTTTCCGCGGTTTTTAGGCACTCTTAATTTCTGGCTGCATTTAGGGCACTTAAAAATTTTGTGTGTGCGCGATATTGCAATTTTATCTTTAACCCTTTTAATTTTTGCATTAACACCGCCCATTACGCCGTAGTAAACATAATTTTCCTGCGCGCGCCTTGAATGCTTTTTGCTGAATATTCTGTAATAGCTATATATTATTAGAACAAAACCCAATGTTGAAAGCAAATTAAAGCGTGGATTTAAAGGCGCTAAAAACAAGCCCAATAACACAAATATCAGTGAAGCTGTGCTTAAAAAGCGCCCATAGGCATCAAGCCCATAACGCCCTCTCATAAAATTTTGCAGTTTGTTCTTCAAGCACCAATTGCCCCTTCCTTACGAAAAGAAATATTCTTTATTGATAAATTTATTATATAATTATAATGCCATATTCGCAATAGAATATAGCATTTGTTTACAGTATGTTTTCATTTATGCATAATTTAGCCATTTTTACAAACCATTCACAATGAAATGTATTCATGCTATTTTATATTATTTAATAAAAATTATTATAACTATTGACAATTCACATATAAAATAGTACGATATAATAAGAAAAGTTATGTGAGCGTTTGAGAAATTGCGTTTTGGCGCACAGAAAAAAAAGAAATATATTTGAGTGTAAGAGAGTGTAAAAATCTTGTTTGTTTTTTGCGGTCTCTTTTTTGTATTTAAAAACAAGGAGGATTTTTACTATTGCAAAAGCAAGCCGCTAATTACTTGCGTGCAATGTAGAATAAAATTATCATGAGCAATCAAGATTCTATTAAGGTTAGCGATGTAATATCTCACAGCGAGCATTCCGTTGGCTACAACGCGCTTATGCTTGCCGCAACAAGAACAATGGCAGACGAAAGCCACGTTAAAAAGCTTCTTGTTTCACGAGGCTTCAAATTGGTTGTAACCGAAATAGGCGGTAAGTCTGACGAGGAGTTCAAAATTAAAATGAACAAAGCCGTTATAGGCGCTTGTTTAAATGAAAATGTTATACAAAAAACAGATACAGACCTGCACGCTGTTTTACACGCCGCCGAAGAGGCAAAAAGAGGTATACTTATAAACACAGCCTCTACAACACACCTTGCGCTTAAAATAGCAATAGTGCGCAAAGATAACTGGATAGCCGTGGCGGCTTTTGGGGAATCGAGTATGCACCTTATCACAGGGCACGACCGCTGTGGTTTGGGCGTTATGCATATATAAATTAAAGGAGGATTTTAATGATGAACAAACCTTTAAGCGGAATAAAAGTTTTGGATTTAACCCGTGTTTTAGCAGGGCCTTATTGCACAATGATGCTTGCTAATATGGGCGCTGAAGTAATTAAATGCGAAATGCCAAACACAGGTGATGATTCAAGGGCTTATGGGCCTCACAAAAACGGCGAAAGCGCTTATTTTATAAGCATAAACCGCGGTAAAAAAAGCATAGTTATAAACTTGAAAAGCGATGAGGGGAAGGCAATTTTCAAAACGCTTATCACACAAGTTGACGTTGTTACGGAAAATTACAAGCCCGGCACTATGGAAAAGCTTGGTTTTGGATATGAAGAGCTTAAAAAGCTTAACCCTGCGCTAATATATTGCGCTATGAGCGGTTTTGGCCATACAGGGCCTTACTCTGCTCGCCCTGCATACGATATGATTGTTCAAGGCATGGGCGGCATAATTAGCGTTACAGGCGAAGAGGGCAAAGACCCTGTTCGTGTTGGCGTTTCCATAGGCGATATTGTTGCCGGCATGTATGGCGCTTTTGGCACAGTAACAGCGCTTTACCAAAGGAAAGAAACAGGCGAGGGGCAAAAAGTAGATGTTGCCATGTTCGACTGTCAATTATCCATATTAGAAAACGCTATAACAAAAACAAGCATGACGGGAAAAGCGCCGGGCCCACTCGGCTTAAAGCACCCATCAATAACGCCTTTTGAGGCTTACCGCACTAAAGACAGCCGCATAATTATTGCCGCAGGCAACGATAAATTATTTGGGCTGTTTTGTAAAATAACCGATAACGAGCACCTTATTAACGACGAAAGATATGCAACAAACCCCGAACGCAATAAGCGTTTACACGAAGTAACAGAGCTTTTCCAAGAGAAAATTATACATAAAACCACTGATGAGTGGATGAAAATTTGCATTGAAAACGGCATACCCGCAGGGCCAATAAACACAATAGATAAACTGTTCAGCGACCCACAAGTTGAAAGCCGCAATATGCTAATTGAAGTAGACCAGCCCAATTTAGGCAAAATTAAAGTGGCGGGTAACCCTGTTAAATTAAGCAGCGTTGCGCCACAAGATGAACTGCCCACTTTACATGCGCCGGCTTTGGGTGAGCACACAGCTTCAATTCTAAAAGAAATGCTAAATTACACAGACGAGCAAGTAAAAGACTATACCGAAAAATATCATTAACAGGGGGAATATAAATGAGCAAGTTAAACGAATTGCTTGAAAAAAAGGCTCAAATTCTGCAAGGCGGCGGCGAAAAGCGCATTGAAAAGCAACACGCACAAGGCAAATTAACTGCAAGAGAACGCCTAAATTTGCTTTTCGATGAAAATACCTTCACTGAAATAGATGCATTTGTAAAGCACCGCTGCTCTTATTTTGGCATGGAGAAAACAGCCTACCCCGGCGATGGTGTTGTTACAGGCTACGGTAAAGTAAACGGCAGAACAGTTTACGCTTATGCGCAAGATTTCACAGTTGTTGGCGGCTCTTTGGGCGAGGCGCAGGCTAATAAAATTTGCAAAGTTATGGATAACGCTTTAACCGTTGGCGCACCTTTGGTTGGCCTAAACGATTCCGGCGGCGCAAGAATTCAAGAGGCAATAGATGCGCTCTCCGGCTACGGCAAAATATTTTACCGCAACACAAAAGCCTCGGGCGTTATTCCTCAAATAACAGCTATTATGGGGCCTTGTGCAGGCGGCGCTGTTTACTCGCCCGCTTTAACAGATTTTACATTCATGGTGGATAAAACAGGTAAAATGTTCATTACAGGGCCCGATGTTATTCGCGCGGTAACGGGCGAAGATGTTAGCGCAGAGGCACTTGGCGGCGCGCTAACACACAATAGAACAAGCGGCGTTGCACACTTTATGTGCAAAACCGACGAAGAGTGCATAAATGAAATAAAGCGCCTTTTGTCGTTCCTTCCGTCTAATTACAAAGAAAACGCTCCTTGCGTTCCATGCACAGAAGAGGCCGATAAAATTATTGCAACGCTGAACGACTTTTTGCCCGATAGCCCCAACAAACCCTACAATATGTACGATGTTATAAAAGCTGTTGTAGACGGCGAAGATTACTACGACTATTTATCGCTTTATGCGCAGAATATTATAACTTGCTTTGCGAGAATAGGCGGCAAAAGCGTTGGCATTATTGCAAACCAGCCAAGTTTCCTTGCAGGCTGCCTTGATATAAACGCCTCGGATAAAGCCGCACGTTTTATAAGAACATGCGATGCATTTAATATACCGCTTGTGAATTTTGTTGATGTGCCCGGCTTTTTGCCCGGCAGCGCACAGGAATATGGTGGCATAATAAGGCACGGCGCAAAAATGCTTTACGCTTACAGCGAGGCACGTGTGCCGAAAATAACCGTTATTTTGCGCAAAGCTTACGGCGGCGCATATTTGGCAATGTGCTGTAAAGAGCTTGGCGCAGACATGGTTTTCGCTTGGCCGGACGCTGAAATTGCAGTTATGGGCCCCGATGGTGCTGCAAATATAATTTTTAGGGACACTGCCGATACAAACGAACGCGCACAAAAAATAGCCGACTATAAACAAGAGTTTGCAACGCCATATAAAGCGGCAGAGCGCGGCATGGTAGACGA
>CAYJPD010000090.1:0-6858 GCA_964371975.1 uncultured Bacteroides sp. | reverse complement strand
CCAAAGCCCTTATCTCCACTTAGCGCTTCACCGCTTAATTTAAGCAAAAGCCGCTTATACTTTACAGCCATAGTTTACACCTTTCATTAAGAAAATACTTCTTTAATATATTACTATATTTTCGGTGTAAAGTAAAGCCAAAAGTTAAGCGGCTAATAAAAATTTACATTTATTCTAAAGTGGAAAGTTCATGCTGTGTTAAATTATCAAATTTTACTTCAAAGGGCACATCAATTTCACTGTTTAGCGTTACAACGTGCACTTCATTTGTTTCAAGTGGCAAAGTGACGGTAAAGGTGGTTTCGGTAAATGGTACACTTTGTGCGCTTATACTGCCATTATGTAAGTTTATAAGCGATTTTGCAATAAAAAGCCCAAGGCCTGCACCGTTTACAGTGCCGGTAGCTTTTTTGTAGAATTCATCAAAAATATATGGCATGGTTTCTTCATCAATACCCGAGCCGTTATCCTTAACTTCAATACAAAAAGTATTGGTTTCAACCCTAAGAATGATAGATATTATACCGCCTTTTATAGGTAAGTGGTTTATTGAATTTGTAAGTAAGTTTAGCAAAACCCTCTCAAGGGCAAATTCATCTACACATGCGTAAAAAGGCTCGCTTACATTTGTAATAAATGTGGCATTTGCATGTTTTAAGCGTAAAACTTCCTTAATTATAAGCAAATTATTTTGCAATAACTCGGTAATGTTACAAGGCTTAATAAAAATTTTACTATCATTTCTGGTAAACGCTTGTGTATCCAAAATATTATTCGATATTCTGATAGCTTTATAAATATTGTTTTTTACAATAGATAAAATAGCATCAAAATTACTTTTGCTTTCTTGTGTTTCGAAATTTAACTCCTCAGCTAAAACCATAAGGGAATTCAAGCTAACTATTGCGTAGGATAGAGGGTCTTTTAAATTATGGGCAAAAATTGAAAGCTCGCTTAAATTTTCAGATAACGGTGTAGGGTTATTATGTAACGGCATATATTCAATCCTTATAAGTTATTTATTTATAGCAAAATAAATGCAAATATTATCTAACAAAAGACAATAAGCTTTGCTCAATATCAAATAGTAATAAAGAAAAAAACTTGTTGTTTGAAAAATTATTTGCTCCATATAAATTTGCTATTTCAAGAACACTGTTTAAAGCAGGAGTATTGTTTTTTAAAGCTACTTTCATAACCATATTTATAGCATTTTCAATGCACTTGGCATTTGTATTATACTCTTTAGCTATAATGTCGTATACTTGCAATAAAGTTGGGTTTGAGTGCTTTAAAACAATTAGATGATATAATAAGCTAACAGAATAATTATAACCTATTAAATACGCAGGTATGCCATATTCAAGAACTTTTTTTGAAATAATTTTCTTTAACATTAGCATAGCAAAAATTTCATCGTCATTTTTGCTTCCAAGGGCATAATTTGCCGCACAATCCTTTGGTTTTTTGTTAAAAAGCGGGCTTAAAATTATATATTGCAGCCTATCGGCAAGCTCGTTTATGCTTTGCGGTTTCGGCATAAAATAGTCTGCACCGTTATCAAGCATAACTTTAGAAATATAATTAATGTCGCTTGAAGTTATAGCAAGAATTTTTGGTGTATAAATTAGTTTTAATTTTGAAAGCTCGCTTAAAACGCCTAAACCGTCCATAACAGGCATTATGGCATCTAAAATCAGTAAATCATATTGCTTTGCTTTAATCATGCTTAAAGCCTGCATGCCATCTGTAGCAATTTCACAATTATAAATATCGGAGATTTTGGGCAAATTTTGCGCGCAAAGAAAACAAAATTCAATATCATCATCTATTATAAGAATATTAATTTTTTTTGAATTCAAAACAAACCTCCTTAAATAAATTAAATTAGTTTAGCGCTGTTACCATTGAAAATATTTTTAACGCTTTACAATGCAATTTTAACGCAACAGAGATATATGTATTATTATATTGTACTGCGCAAAATATAATATATCAAGCAAATTATTATAAACCTAAATCTTCTAAAATATCATTTAAGTGAATTGGCGCTACACAGTTATTATATAATAATTGTATCACAAAATCGGCAGTTTCGCTATTGCAAGTTATAATTTTGTTAAATTCCACAACAATTTTACCTTCTTTTTCTTCTGCTATGCATAATTTATATTCGTTTTTATCAACAGTGAATTTGTTTAATGTGTAAATATACTTGGACTGAATTGCCGATAGCGAATAGCTTGTAGCTGTTCTTTCAATAGTTTGTTCAATATTAACCATAACAGTACTCCTTTCATTTAAGTTTTACTTATATAAATAGTTTAGTTGAATTAAAATTAAATCTCAACTAACGAAAAGTAAGCAAAACCCAGAATTTCCCCAAATCACACAATATTTGGAAATTTACATGTTAATTATGTGCAAAAATGCAAATAAAATTGTGCTATATGTATAATAAAAAACCTATTATGGTTAATATGAATAAAAATTAATGTAAAAATTGTAGAATATAGCAATGCACATGATATAAAATACCATGTGCATTGCTATATTATTTAATATATTTATTTAGTTATTATTGCTATTTGCAAAAACAGACGGTGCAGATTTATAAAGCAATAAAGCCGCAATAGTAGTTAATATCATTTCAGGCAACATATACGCTCCATTGTACAAAAAACTACCTAATGCTGCGTTTGAAAGCTCTACCGCATTTGAAAAACTTGCCCAAATAATTGTGCCGCTTAAAAAACTGCAAACAAACCGCAAAAAGCAAACTGTAGCAGTTCCAAAAGCAATTGCTGCCATTTTATTTTTAACCGGCTTTGCAAAAAAGCATGCAAGGCCTAATACACTGAATGCTAAAATATAATCTAATAAAATCATACCTACAAATGCAATTAAAGTGCCGGACGGAGGTGGGTATAAGCCACCTATCAGCATTTGCAAAAGGCTGTTTGCAAGGCCGCAAAGAAGGCCCCATTTTAAACCGTGCCTAAAAGAAACAAGCACAAAAGGTAGCATTGAAAACAAAGTTAAACTGCCACCGTAAGGCATATCTAAAATTTTAATTTGTGCTAAAACCGTACCTATGGCCACCATAAGCGCACATTCAATCATTGTTCTGGTTTTTGAAATAGTTGTTGTCATAAAAATCCTCCAAAATAATTTTTTGCAAAAAAAAGCGCCCACATAAAATGTAGGCGCTAATACACAAAAATAATTGTATAAAACTTCCTACGCCGGCATTATCCGGATCAGGTAAAAGGGATAATAAACATAATGTTTATATCTCAGCCTTACAGCACCCCTGTTTTATTATTAATTAAAATTATAACATATAATTAACAAATGTCAAATTTAATTTACTATTTTCAAACAAACAATAATAGGCTAATGCTCATAACAGCCATACCGGCAATTAAGCCGTAAATGGATAGGTGAGCCTCGCCATACTCTCTGGCGGAAGGTAAAAGCTCGTCTAAAGATACAAATACCATTATACCGGCAACACAAGCGAATAAAAGGCCAAAAGTTAAATCTGTCATAAACGGCATAAGAATTAAATAGCCAACTAAAGCGCCTACAGGCTCAGATAATCCCGATAGTGCAGAGTAAAAAAACGCTTTTTTTCTTGAGCCGGTAGCTTGGTAAATGGGTACTGAAACAGCTATGCCCTCCGGTATATTGTGAATGGCAATGGCAACTACAATAGGTATTGCTAATGTGGGCTCTGTAAGTGCAGTAACAAACGTTGCAAGCCCTTCGGGAAAATTGTGAATAGCAATGGCGAGAGCTGTAAAAATGCCCATTCGCTTTAGCTTTACTTTTGTTGCATCTTCTTTGTTTTTAATAGCGGCTTGTTTTGCTATTTCATGGTCCTCATAACTTATAGTTTTTATCTCATGGGGGTTATCGTGCGACGGTATTAGTTTATCAATAACAGCTATAATAAGAATACCTGAAAAAAAAGCTACAGCGGTAAGAATACTGCCTGTTTTAACATCTGTGTAAGATATTAATGATTCTTGTGCTTTATTATAAATTTCAACAAATGAAACGAAAATCATAACGCCTGCTGAAAAACCAAGAGAAACCGATAAGAATTTTTTATTTGTGCTTTTGGTGAAAAGCGCTAAAGCACTTCCGATTACAGTACTTAAACCTGCAATAAGCGTTAACATAAACGCTGTTATAATATTTTCCATTTATTATACCTCTGAAACTATATTTATTTAATTAAATTTTCTTTGATGAGTGCACTTAAAGTTTCCGGCAATTGTTTTATTTCTTCTTTTGTTAATTCTTCTGTATTAAAGCAAGGTAAAATTTTAACATGAATAACACCCGGCGTCATTATATTATGGTTGCCTTCCATAATAGCCCTGCTGTTGCTTATTGCAATGGGAACGATAGGTGCTTTGGTTTTAGCTGCTATTCTGAAGGCGCCTGCTTTAAATTCCCCAATATCGCCCTCTTTGCCTTTATAGCGTGTGCCTTCGGGGAATATAGCCATTGAATAGCCGCTGTTTACAACTTGTATTGCCTCATTTAAAGCTGCCATGCTTTTCCTTGCATCTTTCCTATCAACGAAAACACAGTGAAGCATACGCATCCATTTGCGCACAAAAGGTAATTTATCAACTTCTATTTTGCTCAAAAGTGCTATTGGCTTTTCAGTAATTTTAGTTAGCATAATAGGAATATCATATTGGCTTCGGTGGTTAGCAACAAAAACACAAGCTCTGTCTTTTGGAATATTCTCTTTACCTGTTACAATAATTTTTGCGCCTGCAATTTTTAAAAGAGTGTTTATCCAAATTTTAACATGCTTGCTTGAAATTTCGTCAGATGTTTTATAATCTTTGCGCCTTAAAGCCCTCATTCCTATAATTTGTAAAGGAATAATTAAAATTAAATAACCTATGAAAAATGCAAACCATATAATGGTGCGAAAAAAATTGATTATCATAAAAACCTCATAATTGATAAAATATATTTGATAAATTACCGCAATAAATTGCGCATAACAATTATATTGTAATTTATTTGACAACATCTTGCAATATATCACTTTAAAATAATTTCTTTTTTTTAGTTTATTATACTTTTATAATATATATTTAGTGATTTTGTTTAGTTTTATTTATAGTTTTTTTAAAATTGATTACAAAATGTCGAAAATAAATTTATTCATTATTATTATATTAATTTACTATATTTTTGTGATACAATAATATAGTAATATAATGGGCAATTTAAAAGCGGAAATGGAGAGCGTTATGCAAAAAAAGGCAAGAACCCCTCAAGGAATATTACAGTTAGGTGAATCTGTAGCGCCTATAGGGCTTATAGCGGTACCGGGCGCAGAGGATCTTAACGAAAAAATAAATAAGCACTTAAAGAAATGGAAGCACAGTAATAAAGCAGAAAAAGATAATTATATTGTGGAATCAGAGTGTCCGCGGTTTTCTTCCGGAGATGCAAAAGGCATAATAAAATCTACAGTGCGCGGAAATGATTTATATTTTATTGTTGATGTTGGCAATTACAGTGAAACATACAATATATTCAATAGCGTTAATTGCATGTCGCCGGACGACCATTTTCAAAACTTAAAAAGGTTAATACAAGCGGCGAGTGGCAAAGCACATAGAATAAATGTTATAATGCCGCTTTTATATGGAAGCCGCCAGCATAGGCGCAGCTATAGAGAAAGCCTTGATTGTGCTGTTGCACTGCAAGAACTGCAAGCTATGGGCGTTGATAATATTGTTACATTTGATGCACACGACCCGCGCATGCAAAGTGCGATACCACTTATGGGCTTTGACAATATAATGCCAACATATCAAGTTATGAAAACAATGTTGAAATCATTTAAGAATATTGATATGTCATCTGATAAATTTATGATTATCAGCCCGGATGAGGGCGCGATGAATAGAAATATGTATTATGCCTCTGTTCTTGGCGTTAACCTTGGCATGTTTTATAAGCGCAGAGATTATTCTCGCATTGTTAACGGTAGGAACCCAATTGTAGCGCACGAATATTTAGGCGAAAGCGTTGAGGGCAAAGATATTTTTATAGCTGATGATATTATATCTTCAGGTGATAGTATGCTTGATATTGCATATGCGCTAAAAAAACAAAATGCGGGAAGAATATTTATAAATGCAACATATGCTATATTTACTAACGGCCTTGATACTTTTGATGAAGCGTACAAAAACGGTATGTTTACCGGGGTTTTCGGAACAAATTTAACATACAGAACACCTGAGCTTTTAGAGCGCGAATGGTTTCATGAAGTGGATGTTTCAAAATATATAGCATATTTTATTTATGCGCTAAACCACGAAATGTCTATTGGAAATATCATAGATCCTCATTTAAAAATAAAGAGTTTACTTAAAAAATATAATAATAAGTAAGTGTAAAAAATATAGAGCATATTTTGCCTTTGCAAATAAACTTGGGCAAATTATGCTCTGTTTTTTTGTTTAAAATTGTCGCTGTAACAATAATTATAGAGCTTTGAAACTTTAACTTAACTCTCTTTAAAAAACCATTGTATAAAAAAGCTAAACTTTGACTTAAGCGTTCTTTAATTGCATTAAAGCAGCTTTGTAGGTGTTTTCCATTAACATTGCTCTTGTCATTAAGCCAACGCCACCGGGCACAGGCGTGATATGCGCTGCAATATCGCATACTTCGTCAAATGCAACATCTCCGCATAATTTGCCTTGCTCATTGCGGTTAATGCCAACATCTATAACAATAGCGCCGGGCTTAACCATATCTTTTGTAACAAAGCCTGCTTTGCCTATAGCGGCAACTAAAATATCTGCA
>CAYJPD010000089.1:0-6986 GCA_964371975.1 uncultured Bacteroides sp. | reverse complement strand
AATATTGTTAAATATTTATTGAAAATACTTGAAATAAACTTTAAAAAAGGTTAATATAATAGTAAAGAGTTTATTAATAATGTATTATGCACTAAAAATAAGGTGAAAATTTATGCATTTAATACAAGTTGCATAATAAAAATGTTATTTTGATGAAAAAATGAATACAATAATACATTTTCAGGTATCAATTTTAAACTGATTTGCATTGCATAAAATATAAGCTTAAATAGTATTTTTTTCGACATATAAAATGGTTTAAAATATAAGTAGCGCTTATAGAAGTTTCAAACGGTTTTTGAGGTTTAAACTTTAATTTTGCTTTTAACTATGTTGAGAATTGAACGGAGGCATAACTTGAATAAGAAAAGCACTCAAAGTGAAAACAATAAAAATTTGCAAGAAAAAAATAGCGATTTACCCGTATACTTATATAAAAAAGGCGAGAATTTTAATTGCCATAGTTTTTTTGGTGCTCATTTTGAAAAAAGGGGCAAAGCTTATGGTGTTAGGTTTTGTGTTTGGGCGCCAAAGGCAAAAAGCGTAAGCGTAATTGGCTGCTTTAATGATTGGGACGCAAGTGCAAATATAATGCAAACTGTACAAGGCAGTGGAATATTCGAGTGCTTTATTGAGAATGTAAAACAGTATGATGCATATAAGTACTGCGTGCAAACACAAAAGGGCGAGTTTGTAAACAAGGCAGACCCTTACGCTTTCCACACAGAAACAAGGCCGTCTAATGCGAGCAAAGTTTACGATTTAAGCGGCTATAAATGGGGCGATGGCGCTTGGCTTGAAAAAACAGCGAAGCAAAACCCGCTTTCAGTGCCAATGAATATATACGAGCTGCACGTTGCCAGCTGGCGCACACATGATGACGGTGAGCCGTTTAGTTATAGGGATTTAGCCGCAGAGTTAATACCATATTTGTGCGAAATGAATTACACGCATGTGGAGCTTATGCCTATTACAGAATACCCTTATGATGGCAGTTGGGGCTACCAAGTTAGCGGTTATTTTGCGCCCACAAGCCGCTTTGGCACACCTCACGATTTTAAATATTTTATAGACGAGTGCCACAAAGCAGGCCTTTATGTTATTATGGACTGGGTTCCGTCCCATTTCCCGAAAGATGAATTTGGCCTTTACAAATTTGATGGTACCTTATGTTATGAAGATAAAATAATTCCTCGCTCTGAGCATAAAGAGTGGGGCACAATGGTTTTTGATTTCGGCAACAATGAAGTGCAATGCTTTTTAATAAGCTCGGCGCTGTTTTGGCTTAGCGAATACCATATAGACGGCCTAAGGGTAGACGCTGTTGCAAGTATGCTTTACTTAGATTACAACAGGAACGACGGTGAGTGGCTGCCTAATATTTACGGTGACAATAAAAATTTAGAGGCTATAGCCTTTTTGCAAAAGCTTAACGAGCAAGTGTTTTTGCGTTTTCCCAATGCGCTTATGATAGCAGAGGAAAGCACGGCGTTTCCGCTTGTAACTTACCCAACAGAAGATGGCGGCCTTGGCTTTAACTTCAAATGGAATATGGGCTGGATGAACGATATGCTAAGTTATATAAAAACAGACCCTCTATTTAGAAAGGGCAACCACCATAAAGTTACTTTCAGCTTTTTTTACGCTTTTAGCGAAAATTTCCTTTTGCCGGTTAGCCACGATGAAGTTGTTCACGGCAAAGGCAGTTTAATAAATAAAATGCCAGGAGATTACGAGCAGAAATTTGCCAATATGCGCACGTTTTTCGGCTATATGATGGCGCACCCCGGCAAAAAGCTTATGTTTATGGGCCAAGAGTTTGCGCAGTTTACGGAATGGTCGGAGTACAAGCAGTTAGATTGGATGCTCTTAGAGTTTGAAAAGCACAAGCAAATGCAAAACTATGTGAAAGAACTTAACAAATTTTACAAACAAACATGCGCAATGTGGCAAGACGATTTCACATGGGGCGGTTTTCAGTGGATTGTGCCGGACGATGACAGCCAAAGCATTATTGTGTTTATAAGGCGCGATAAAAGCGGCAAGGAAATTATAGCAATATGTAATTTCACACCTGTAGCGCATAGCGATTACAAATTCGGCGTACCCAGGCAGGGAACATATAATGTAATATTTAACTCGGATGAAACGCAATTTGGCGGCGAGGGCACTAAAATTAAAGCTATGCGCTCTAAAAAAGGTAATTTGCACAATTTTGAGCATCAAATATCGGTGCAAATTCCTGCGCTTAGCGTTTTGTATTTAAGCACACCACAGGAAAAAAAGCAAATAGAAGTAAAGGCGAAAACTGCGCAAAAGCAAAAAGTTACAGCAAAAAAAAGCAAGTGAAATACTTGAAACGAAAATAGTAACAAATAATAGCCATGTGCAAAAAACATAATGTGATGAACTAAAAGTGAAATGTGAAGGTGCAAAAAATAACTTCACTGCAAGGGCGTTTTGCACGTGCCTAAACAAACAATAAAGAGGAGAGTAAAATGAAAGAGTGTATTGCAATGCTGCTTGCCGGCGGCCAAGGTTCGCGCTTATATGCGCTAACAAAAAAACTTGCGAAACCAGCAGTTCCGTTTGGGGGGAAATATCGCATAATAGATTTTCCGCTATCTAACTGTGTTAATTCAGGCATAGACACAGTTGGTATACTAACACAATATCAGCCCCTTTTGCTAAACGAATATATAGGCAATGGCCAACCATGGGACTTAGACCGCCTTTACGGGGGCGTGCATGTTTTGCCGCCTTACCAAAAAGCCAGCGGTAGCGATTGGTATAAGGGAACAGCGAATGCAATATACCAAAATATAGATTTTATAGAGCGCTACGACCCTGAGTATGTGCTTATATTATCGGGTGACCATATATATAAAATGGATTACAGCGATATGCTTGCAAAGCACAAAGAAAGCGAGGCAGATTGCACAATAGCTGTGCTTGATGTGCCTTTAGCAGAGGCGTCGCGCTTTGGAATTATGACGGCAGACGAACAGGGAAATATCACTAAATTTGAAGAGAAACCAAAAGAGCCGAAATCTACACTTGCGAGCATGGGAATTTACATATTCACATGGGAAAAACTTCGCAAATACTTAACACAAGATGAAAACGATAAAACGTCGGATAACGATTTCGGCAAAAATATAATACCCGCAATGCTTAAAGAGAACCAAAAACTTATAGCTTGGGCTTTCGATGGCTACTGGAAAGATGTTGGCACAATTGATAGCCTATGGGAAGCTAATATGGATTTGTTAAACCCCAGTGTTCCGCTTGATGTATGGAATCCCAACTGGAGGATATTCTCACGCACACACGGTAACCCACCGCATTATATAGGCCAAAGTGCAAAGCTGGATAACTCTATGCTAACAGAGGGCTGTGTTATTGAGGGCGAAGTGTACAACAGCATAATTTTTGCAGGTGCTAAAGTTGAAAAAGGCGCAGTTGTTGAAAGCAGTATTATTATGCCGGGCGTAATTGTTAAAGAGGGCGCAAAAGTTGAATATGCAATTATTGCAGAGAATGTTACTATAAACAAAGGTGCAAGAATAGGCGCAAAGCCTGAAGAAATGAGCGAACAAGGCATTGAAAACTGGGGCGTTGCCGTTGTTGGAGCTGAAGTAGAAATTGATGAAAATGCCGTTGTAGCACCAAAGGCAATGATTGAAAAAGACGCACAGGAGGGTGAAACATTATGATTAACGCAAACGTAGACGCAATAGGCATTATTTTCCCTAATACTTACGATACACTTGTGCCCGCGCTTGTGCGCAAACGCCCTATGGCGAGCGTGCCTTTTGCAGGCAGATACAGAATGATTGACTTTTGCCTTTCAGGCATGGTAAACGCCGGCGTTGCAAGCGTGAGCGTTTTAGTGCAAGATAATTTTCTATCGCTTATGGACCATTTAGGAAATGGGCGTGAATGGGATTTAGCAAGAAAGCGCGGAGGCCTTTCTATTGTGCCACCAAACGCAAATACAGCAAATTCAAATAACAGCGGCAGAATTGGCTCGCTTGCCAATATACTTCCGTTTTTAGAAGACAAAAAAGAAAAGCATGTTATTATAAGTGATTGCAATATTGCAAGCGCATTAAATTACACCGATTTAATTGATGCGCACACTAAAAACAAAGCAGATTTAACAATAGTTTATGAGAAATCTGAAATACCAAACGAGCTTAAAGAAGATAACCAAACACTTGTTATGGACGATGAGGGGCAAATTACACAAATTTGCTTTAATGAATATCGTGGTGGCGAGCACAATGTTTCCATGAATGTTATGGTTATGGACAGGGAAACTTTAATTTTAATGATAAAAAATGCATTAACTCAAAATTACACTGATTTTGAGCGTGAAGTTATTGCGCCTTTACTTAAAAAAATGAATGCAAGGGGCTATGAATACAAAGGCTACCGTGCGAGAATTTATAACTTGAAAAGCTATTTTGATGAAAATATGCGCCTTTTGAACGGCGATAATTTGAATGAGCTTTTTGGCAGCGGGCACACTGTTTACACAAAAGTGCGCGACGAAGCACCTGTGCGCTATACAATGGACAGCAAAGCAAATAACTGCACAGTTGCAGACGGCTGTTTAATTGAGGGCGAGGCAGAAAACTGCATTTTGTTCCGTGGCGTAAAAATAAGCAGGGGAGCCAGCGTGCGCAACTGTGTTTTAATGCAGGGCACCATTATTGAGGAAGACGTTAATTTAACAAACACGGTTACAGATAAAAACGTTAAAATAACAAGGGGTAAAGTTTTACACGGCAATGATAATTACCCTGTTTTCATAGAGAAAAACACCGTGGTTTAAGTGCTATAGGCTTTGAGTTAAGCCATTAAACTAAAAGGTGTTATACCGCTAAAAGCGAGAGGCACTGCATAAGTTCGGTTTAAGGTGAACTGTATTGTGGTTGCGCTCGCTTTGCGCTTTAAATGGGCGTATATTTATAAAGGGCAATAAAATTAAAGCGCCCTTGCACAATAAAGGAGATTTTTAAATGAATGTTTTGTTTTGCACAAGTGAAGCTGTTCCTTTTGCGGCCTCTGGTGGGCTTGGCGATGTTGCCGGCAGCCTGCCTAAAGCTATTCGCAACAGAAGAGTGGCGCTTAGGGTAATTATGCCGCTTTATAAAGATATGAAGCAAGAGTACAAAGAAAAGCTGCAATATATAACTAATTTTACCGTGCCTGTGGGCTGGCGCACACAGTATTGCGGAGTTTTCTCGTTAACACACGATGGCGTTGTATACTACTTTTTAGATAATGAATACTATTTCAGCCGTGACGGCCTATATGGCTTTTATGACGATGCAGAGCGCTTTGCTTTTTTCTCACGCGCAATACTTGAAACGCTGTTCCATATAGATTTTGTGCCCGATATAATTCACACAAACGATTGGCAAACAGCGCTTGTGCCCGTTTACTTAAACTTATTCTATCGCCACTTGCACGAGTTTTCACAAATTAAAACTATATTTACTATCCACAATATACAGTATCAGGGCAAATATGGCTACGAGCTTTTAGAGGAAATTTTATCTATCAGCAAAAACGATGCGCATATATTGGAATATGATAAGTGCATAAACTTTATGAAAGGCGCTATAGAGTGCAGTGATAAAGTTACTACAGTTTCGCAAACTTATGCAAAAGAAATACTTGACCCTTGGTTTAGCCACGAATTAGACGGCCTATTGAAGGAAAAGCAGTATAAGCTTTGCGGAATTTTGAATGGTATAGATATAAAGAGCTATAACCCCGAAACGGATAAAAACATTGCTAAAAACTACACAGTGACAACAGTGCAAAAAGGCAAAGAAGCGAATAAAAAAGCACTTTTAAAGCACTTTGGCCTAAAAGATGAAAACAAACCTCTTGTGGCAATGGTAACAAGGCTTGTTGGCCATAAAGGGGTAGACCTTGTGCGAAGCGCAATGCAAGATATAGTAGACAGCGGCATGCAGTTTGTAATGCTTGGCACAGGCGATACAGAGTATCAGGAGTTTTTCAGCGATTTCGCTGCAAAAAACCCCGATAATGTGGGTGTACAAATTGCGTTTATACCTGCGGTGTCAAGGCAAATATACGCCGGTGCGGATATGTTCTTAATGCCCAGTAAAAGCGAGCCGTGCGGGCTTTCGCAAATGCTTTCTTTGCGCTATGGAACGCTGCCTATAGTGCGCCAAACAGGCGGCCTTAAAGACAGCGTGCAAGATAGCGGCGACGGTAAAGGCAACGGTTTTACATTTTTAACATATACGCCCGAGGATATGGTAGATGCCATAATGCGTGCAAAACAAAGCTATGAGAATAAAAAAGAGTGGCAAGCACTTGTTAAGCGTGCCATGCAGTGTGATAATAGCTGGAGTGCAAGCGCAAAAAGCTATGTGCAACTTTATAAAGAAGTAACAGAGCTTTGGTAATTAGATATTAGATATTAACTGATAGAAATTAGTTGTTTTTTAATAGCTTAGCTTTTTTAATGTAAAGTTAATTGTTAAAAAGCAGCTTATTTCTAATTTTTAATTTTGATTTTACTAACAAGGCCTAAACAGCAAACATTAATATTTTGGTAACTTAGTCAAACAAATTACATAAAAAGAAATAAATGGCAAGTAAACAAATAAATTAGCATTTTTTTATTGACAAAGTATTGCCGTTATAGTAAAATATAAAAGCAGTCTTATTACAAGGGCTTGTTTTGCGCCCATAGCTCAGCAGGATAGAGCAACTGCCTTCTAAGCAGTAGGCCAGGGGTTCGAATCCCTTTGGGCGCGCCATATGGTGGATGTAGTTCAGCTGGTTAGAGCGTCAGATTGTGGTTCTGAATGTCGTGGGTTCGAATCCCATTATCCACCCCATGTGCTTTGCACACACAAATACCGGCAAGCATTCAAAACCGCCGGTTATACTGGGTTATCGCCAAGCGGTAAGGCAACGGACTTTGACTCCGTCAT
>CAYJPD010000088.1:0-7113 GCA_964371975.1 uncultured Bacteroides sp. | reverse complement strand
CCATATTCACATGCGTTTATAAAATATTCAAAGCGTTCGGTAAACTCCGGCTCGTTTGCTTTTCTTTTAGCAAGAGGGCTATTTTCAACAGGGTAATCATATATAAATGTTGGTTGTATAAGCTTTTCTTCCGCAAAAGCGTCAAAAAGTTCAATTAAAACAGCACCTTTTGTAGCATTGCTATCAACTTCAACGTGTTTTTCTTTTGCGCTGTTTCTCGCATCTTCGTCTGATGTCCATTCATAATAATCAACACCGCTGTATTTTTTAACAGCTTCTGCCATGCTCATGCGTTCCCATTTACCCATATCAATTTCAATACCTTGATATGTAATTTTTGTACTGCCGCATATTTTTTTAGTTATATCTATATATAACTCTTCAACTAAATCCATTATACCCATATAATCAGTATAAGCTTGGTATAACTCTATAGTGGTAAACTCAGGGTTATGCCTTGTATCCATACCCTCGTTGCGGAAAATACGCCCTACTTCATAAACTCTGTCCATACCGCCAACTACAAGGCGTTTAAGGGCAAGCTCTGTTTCAATGCGCAAATACATATCCATGCCTAAAGTGTTATGGTGTGTTTTAAAAGGACGTGCAGCTGCACCAACCTCAAGCGGCAATAATATGGGCGTATCAACTTCAAGGAAGCCTTTTGAATCTAAAAACATGCGAATTTCCTTTAGAATTTGGCTGCGCTTTACAAAAACATCCCTAACATTTGGGTTAACAATTAAATCTACATATCTTTGACGATATCTAATTTCTTGGTCTTTTAAACCGTGGAATTTTTCGGGTAGTGGCAATAAGTTTTTGCTAAGTAGTACAACTTCACTAACTTTTACAGATATTTCACCCATATGTGTTCTGAAAACTTCGCCTTTAATGCCAATAATATCGCCGATATCATATTTTTTAAAGTTTAGGTATTTATCTTCGCCTATTGCGTCTTTACGCACATAAAGCTGAATATTACCGCTGGTATCTCTTAAATCGGCAAAGCTTGCCTTACCCATAATGCGTTTGCTCATCATGCGGCCTGCCATACTAACAATACGCCCTTGCTCGCCCTCTTTAGCTTCAGTAAAGTTTTCTTTTATTTCACTTGCAAAAGAGTCTTGTATATATTTTGTATTCAAAAACGGATTTTGGTTTTCATCTTGTAAGTTTTTCAGTTTTTCTCTTCTAACTGCAACTAATTCACCGTATTCTTTCTCGGTTATAACATTTTCATTTTCTGCATTTTGCAGCAATTCGTTTTCATTATTTGCTTTCATTTTATTCCTCCGTTAAATTTATGGCTATATATTTATTATAACATAAAATATCATATTTTTAAATAAAAAAATACCGACCAACTTTGTTAGATTTACAATCTAACATTTCGTGGTCGGTACACATGGCACCTTTTTTAATTTTGCAAATTAATTTTTTAAAATAATTGCTAAAATAGTTGCTCTGCGTTATATCGAACCTCGAGTTATCTCTAACACTTTATACGACGTTACAAGCCCGTTAGGTAAAGTAATATCAACGGTTTGCCCTGCTTTTTGCCCCATAAGTGCTGCGCCAACAGGGCTTTCATCGCTAATTTTACCCTTAGATGGGTCTGCCTCTGTTGAGCCCGTTATATCATACTCTTCAATGTCGCCGTCTTCATCTTCAAGCTTTACATGTGTTCCAATACCAACGGCATCTGTAGAAAGCTCATCTTCGTCGATAACACGTGCAAATTTAAGTGTTTTTTCAAGCGTTGCAATTCGGCTTTCAACAAACCCTTGCTCGTTTTTAGCCTCGTCGTATTCGCTATTTTCAGACAAGTCTCCATAGCCTCTGGCAATTTTAATTTTTTCCGCAACTTCTTTGCGTTTAACTGTTTTTAACTCTTCAAGCTCGTTTTCCAGTTCTTGAAGGCCTGCATATGTCATTAAAATTTCTTTGTTTGGGTTGGTCATCTTAATTGAACTCCTCAGTAAAATTTGCTAATATTGTAAAACTAAAATATTATTGTTTCAATCGCTTACCTTATATGCCGCAAACATAAAAAAGTAATAGATAAAATACTTTTTTAATTAAAGTTAATATAAAAAGTTCCACAATATTGTGAATTATAGTGTTTTTACGCTATAATGTCAAGTGTTTTTTAGAATTTTGTGCAAATTGCATAGCACTTTTATAATATATACGCAATTTATCCTTGGAAAATACCATTTTTGAAAAATTTAGCAGTTTGCACAAAACCGCAGGGCAAGCTTTAAGCTCGCCCTACAATTTATATTAAATACAATAAAACAAATTAATCTTCATCAGATTTAACAGTAATATATTTTTTAGCATCTTCAATTATTTTTTCTTCTAAATTTGAAGGTACTATTTCATAGCGAACAAATTCAAACTCGTAATTGCCTCTGCCTTGAGTTAATTGCCTTATAAAAGTTGTAAAATCGTGCATTTCGGCTTGTGGAACTTCAGCTTCAATAATTTGCTCGCCATCTTCACCGGGCTGCATACCTAAAACGCGGCCTCTGCGTTTTGTAACATCGCCCATCATATCACCGGTTAAATCACCGGGTACAGTTGCTTTTAAAACGCCTACAGGCTCTAACAAAACAGGGCCTGCATTTGGTAGCGCAGCTCTATAAGAAGCCTTAGCTGCCATTTTAAACGCCATTTCAGATGAATCTACAGGATGATGGCTACCGTCGAGCAATGTTGCTTTTAAACCAACAACAGGATAACCTGCAAGCACGCCGTGTGCTATGGCTTCATGCAAGCCTTTTTCAACGGCCGGGAAGAAGTTTTTAGGAACAGCGCCGCCTACAACTTTTTCTTCAAAAATGAAATCGCCGTCAGTTGTGGGCTCGAACTCTATCCAAACATCGCCAAATTGGCCGTGACCACCTGTTTGCTTTTTATGGCGCCCTTGTGATTTGTGCTTTTTACGAATAGATTCCCTGTAAGCAATGCGTGGTTTAGATAGCGCAATATCTACACCGAACTTTGATTTCAACTTAACGCAAACAGCATCTAAATGTTGCTCGCCAAGGCCGGAAACAATTTGCTGTACAGTTTCAGTGCTAACTTTATACGTAAGCGTTGGGTCTTCTTCCATAAGGCGCTGTAATGATGAAGAAATTTTGCTTTCATCGCCTTTTTGTTTTAGCTTTATTGCCATTGAAAGTGTTGGGTTTGGGAATTGCGGTTTTGGAAGATTAACTACTCTACCCGGTGCGCAAAGTGTATCACCTGTTTGTGCACTTGCAAGTTTTGTAACTGCCCCAATATCCCCTGCTGAAATTTCAGTGGCATCTGTTTGTTTTTTACCTTTAATAAACAGCAATTTTCCAAAGCGCTCTTGTTCACCTGTTCTTGCATTTACAATAGCACTATCAGGTTTAAAAGAGCCTGAAATTACTTTTATATAGCTTAGTTTTCCAACAAAAGGATCTGCAACTGTTTTAAATACATAAGCGCATAAATCGCCGGTAGATTCACAAACAATTTCAACATCTTCGTCTTTGTTGTTTTTAGCAACAGTGCTTGCGCCCCTTGCAGCACTTGGCAATAACTTTTCAATGCCCCAAAGCACTAAATCTATACCGGCAAGGCTTGTGGGAGCACCGCAAAATATTGGTGTTATAGCGCCTGTTTTAACGCCCATTCTAACGCCTTCTGTAAGCTCTTCTTGCGTAAATGCTTCGCCTTCAAAGAATTTTTCCATTAAAGCTTCATCTGTTTCAGCAACAGCCTCGCTCATAGCGGCTATAAGGCCGTTTTCTCTGTGGCCGTAACTTGGCACGGGAACTTCACGAGGGTTGCCGTTAACATAGCTGTAAGCTTTTTGTGTTATTAAATTTAAATATACGCGCCCGCCTGCTTGTTCAATTGGTACAACAACAGGGCACATTGAAGGGCCAAGCTCTGTTTTTAACTCTTCGAATACTTTATAAAAATCTGCATTTTCGCTATCAATTTTGCTAACAAAAATCATATGACTTTTATTGTGTTTAACTGCGTTTTTATATGCTTTTTGCGCGCCAACCGATAGGCCGCTTCTCGCTGAAAGGCAAACAAGCACGCTTTCAGCTGCATAAATGCCCTCTGCTTGCCCTGCTGCAAAATCAAATAAACCCGGGCTGTCCAGTAAATTTATTTTAACATTGTTATTTATAACAGGTGCTATTGCAAGTGAAAGTGATGCTCGGCGTTTAGCTTCATCAGCATCAAAATCGCAAACAGTGTTGCCGTCTTCCACACGCCCGTGCCTATCTGAGCCACCGGTTAAAAATAGCATTGCCTCCACTAAAGAAGTTTTGCCCGAGCCGGCATGCCCGGCAACAAGCACATTTCTTATTTTATCATTTGTAAAATTCATAGTTGCATTCCCTCTTCCTTTCGTGCCGTTTACCTAAGCTTTGCCAAAGTAAACCACTAATAGAAATATTTTAGCATATTATACAAGTTATTTAAATAACTTAACAAAAAAAATGTGATGAATTTATGTAAAATCTTTTGAGCTTTCATTGTGTAAATTGCTATATTTTTCGTTAATATGTTAAATTTTAATGATTTTCTATTATTTCAACATAAAAAACGCAACAAAACGAATTTCGTTAAGTTGCGTTTTCGTAATTATTTCATTTGTAAAATAAATTTAAGTTTTATGCGTTTAATGATTTTACAATTTCATTTGCCATATTCTCAATTTGCTCATAATTCTCTTCTTTAACAGAGGATAAAATTCTAACATTTGTATCAAGCACAATCATATTTTTCATGCTTTGTATTATTTCTGTCATTAGTTTGCCGCTAACTATGCCCCAACTGCCGTTTTCAATTATGCTAACGGTTCTGTTTTGGAAATTATGGTGTTTCAATTCATTCAAAACATGTTCTAATTTTGGGAAAATAGCTGAATTATAAGTTACGCTTGCAAAAACTAAATGGCTGTATTTAAAGGCTTGAGAAATAATATAAGATTCATCAACAGAGGACACATCATACAAGCTAACAGATTTAACACCCTTTTCAACAAGTTTAGATGCTAAAATTTGCACAGCATTTTCTGTGTTGCCATAAATACTTGCATAAGCAATTACAACGCCTTTTTCTTCAGGCTCATATTTAGCCCATTTAGAGTATTTATCTAAAATAAATGTTATATTTTCTCGCCAAACAGGGCCATGTAACGGGCAAATGAAATCAACGTGTAAATTGCTAAGTTTTTTCAAAAGCGCACTTACTTGTACACCGTATTTTCCAACAATATTAGTGTAATATCTTCTTGCTTCGTTTAAAAATTCGTCGCTATAGTTAGTTTCATCTGCAAAAAGTTTGCCTTCGTGCGAGCCAAAAGTGCCAAAAGCATCTGCGGTGTAAAGCGCTTTTGTAAATATATCGTATGTTACCATAACCTCAGGCCAATGTACCATAGGCGCTAAATAAAACGCAAACTCGTGTTTGCCAGTTTTAAGTGTATCTCCCTCTTTTACAATCTCAATATTTTTATCTGCATTAAAATTGTAAAACTGCTTAATCATTGCAACGGTTTTTGTATTGCAAATTAACTTAACATTTGGGTAAAGCAATAAAATTTGCTCTATTGTTGCACAATGGTCGGGTTCCATGTGGTTAATAATTAAATAATCTAATTTTCTGCCGTTAAGCACATGCTTAACATTTTCAAGGTATCTTTCACCCACAGAGCTATCTACAGTATCAAGCAGCACTGTTTTTTCATCTGTAATTAAATATGAGTTGTAAGCTATACCTGACGGTATCGGAAAAATATTTTCAAACAGTGAAAGCCTTAAATCGTTTGCGCCAACCCAATAAGTGTTCTCGCAAATTAATCTTGTATTATGCATAAATCCCCCATAATTTTATATTTAATTGTTTAATATGCAGTTTCATAATTCATAAAATATATATAAACTTTATATCTTAATTGATTTAGATATTAACACAAAAAATGTGTTGTTTCAATAATTTTCAAAATAAATTTGCTTTTTGCCCTACTATTTGCATTATAAACATATTATATTAATGCAAGCTATCTATTATTTGCGCTATATCTCCATTAACGAGTATGCTTTTTTCTTTAATTTCATCAGGCACAAAACTATCTTCTATATTAATAGAAATTAATTTTGCCGCTTTAAACTGATAAGTCATTTGCCAAAACGGATATTTAATAATTCCGGGTGTATTGTAACCAACGCCCAGTTCTAAAAACACAATTTCATTGCCGCTTTCTTTAACTAAAAAATCCTCATATCTCTTGGCAGCGCTATGCCATCCAACAGGCTCTACAAATGTGCTGTCTGCCCGAAGGTTGTTGGACATAGGCGCACTGCATTTAGGGCAATATGGTATTAAATCGCTTGGGATACGCATATTTTTTTGCTGCTTCAGCATTTTTTTTACTTGTGTTTCGTTGCTATATGTTTCGTTGTGGCATGGTACAGAGCATTGCCACAGGCCGTAATCGCCTTGGGTGTAAAAAACTCTTTGCTTATCGAAACCGCAAGTGAGGAATAAATGGTCTACATTAGTTGTAATTACAAAATAATTTTTGTTTTTGACTATATTAAATAAATTACTGTATAGCTCACTATTTTTAATTGTATATCTGTTTAACATAATATGTCTACTGAAATAAGCCCATTTTTCTTCGAGTGTTTCAAAATTATAAAATGCAGCTTCATACATGCTTTCAAAATTATATTTGCTAACAAAATCTGCAAAATTAGTTTTTAATCTATCGCCTGTATATTCAAGGCCGGCAGAACTTGATAAACCTGCACCTGCACCTATTACAATTGTTTGTGCGTTTGCTAACAATTGTTTTGCTTCATTAATATTATTTGAATTTCCTTGCATACTCGCTCCTTTTAAACTAATAAACATTTAAAATACAATTTATTTATATTTATGTATATTATAACATATTTTACACATAATTTTAATATAAATATTACAGTAATTAAAAACAAATGCTGTAAAAAACATGAGGAGTGTTAAAATGAACGTATTTTATAAAATTTGCCTATTGCTAATTATTATAGGCGGAATAAACTGGGGATTAGTTGGCCTTTTTGATTT
>CAYJPD010000087.1:5536-7297 GCA_964371975.1 uncultured Bacteroides sp. | reverse complement strand
TGTGTTTGTAATGACATTAAGGAAAAAAGGGTTAAAAAAAGCGGGTGTAATTTCGCTGTGTGTGGCGCTTCTTGCAATTGCAATATTTGGCGTTAATTCGCTATTTTTTAGCAATGATGAACCCAGCAGCGAGGTTTTGCTTGGGCTTGATGCGCCACTTTCAAGCGCGCAAGATTTAGTAACATTTTTGCAGGGCTTTGGCGTACAGGCAGATTTAGCAACAGCAACAGTAACCAGCGTTACAGTGCCTAAAACGTGGGATGAAAGTTTTGATGCTTTTAACGAGGTTATAGAGCAAAGCGGCTTAACGCTTGACAAAAGCAAAGGCAAGCAAGTTGATAAATGGGCGCTTTTAGTGCCCTCGCAAAGCACAGAAGAAGTAAAAAGTTATGCTATAGTTTTAGTGCAAGAGAATAAACCGGTGGGCGCGTATATTTTGCAAAAGCCATCGGGAGAGGTTTTACCACTAAAGAGCGCAGAGCAAGCGGGCGCACCGTTAGCACAAGAGGAAATTGAGGCAAATGATAGTTTTGCAAGCGAAGCGGAGGTTATTGTTGTAACAGATGGAGCAGACATGGCGCAAAATGTAGAAGCGGTAGACAATGAAGAAGTTATAACGCCCGAGGCAACGCAAGAGGTTGCAGGCGATATTCCTACAGAGTAAAGAATAAAAATGCTGTGGTGAAATAGTTCAATTTCACCACAGCATTTTTATAAATATAGAATTTCATTTAAAAAGGGAAAAGTATTAAATTATTGAATTAATTTGTTAAATAAATCAATATTGGCATTATAATACGGCAACATATCATCATCTTTTTCTATAGCGGTATCATGGTAAGAACGCAGTAATATGGTGTAATCGCTAAAAGTTTCTTGCAAAGAGTAAGTGTTTTGCATAGTATCAGCAAACTCGCCCTCAAAAGAACTTAGCGTGGTGCTGTCTTGCCATAAAACGCCCAGTTCGTCATAATTTATCTGCGCTTGCTCCGGTGGCGTTGAGCCGTCATTGTATGCAAAAATGCCATATTGCTCTTCAAAGCTTTGAACATCGTTTGTTAAGAAAATAATGCTGGTACCCTCTTGTAAATCTACTAAAAATTTTGTAACACTTGCCATTTGAACGCTCGGGTCAACATAATTTGAGTTCGCTTGCGAATTATCGATAAGTTGCTCTGAGCTTGAAGCGGTTGACGGCAAAGCTAAAGTGTATTGATTAACAAAAACTTCAATTACGCCATCGCCGTTTAAGTCGTCTACTTGCAATTCAAGTTGCGCTTCTAAGGCCTCTATTGCTTGTGTCGGTAAAGAAGAGTGGTTTAAAAGGCCTATGCTATAGTCAGGCTCAACAACAGATAACACATCTACTATGAAAAACACAATTAATATCAGTGCAGCAATAGCTCCTAAAATTATATATTTGTGATAGTGCCAAAAATTAGCAAACTTCTCTTTTTTTGTATATATTTTCTCGGGTTCATTCTCTTCATGCTTTATGTTTAACGTATAACGAGCACTTGCCAATTTCATTCACACTTTCATATTAATTTTTTTTGCTTTTCTATTAATTGTTTATAGCAAATGGAGAAACCTATTTTTGCTTTTAAATACTTTGCTGCTTTATGTACAAGCTTGCAAATTGCATTTTGGGCAAATTTAATTTGCCCAAAATTTATATATTATTGCAGTTTGCAGCTATTATTCACCAAAAAGGTCGCCTAAATCGCCATCGCCAAATAAGTCACCCTCGCCAAATAAGTC
>CAYJPD010000087.1:0-5436 GCA_964371975.1 uncultured Bacteroides sp. | reverse complement strand
ATCCTCACCGAAAAATTCTTCGGCATCAGCGTTTGCATCTGCGTCTGCGGTTGCGCTGCGCTCTTGCAATGTAACGTTTATTGCGAGTATTTTATCCTCGCGCACTATTTGAAGTTGAACTTCATCACCAACCTCTTTCGTTTCAAGGTAATCTGTCAAATCACTGGAAGAGGAAACAGCTATGTCATCAATGCCTATAATTAAATCCATAGTGGTAAGGCCTGCAGCCTGTGCGCCGCTGCCCTCGTTTACAGATATAATATAAACGCCAAAACGGCTAACACCATATTGCATTGCGGTTTGCTCGTCGCTTATTTGTGCCACGGTAATTCCCATTGCGGGCCTACCTGTAACATAGCCATTATCCATAAGCTCGGTGGCTATTTCAAGCGCATTGTCAATTGGTATTGCAAAGCCGAGGCCCTCGGCCTCTGTATCGCCGGATTTTGCCGTAACTATGCCTATAAGCTCACCGCGAGAGTTAAACAAGCCGCCGCCCGAGTTACCCGGGCTAACCGCTGCATTTGTTTGAAGCAGTGTAAGTTCTTGGCCCTCTACATAAATTTCACGGTCAAGCGCAGATATAATGCCATCTGTTACTGTGCCGCCCAATGTGCCCAAGGGGTTGCCAACTGCCAGTGCAAAATCGCCTACCGCTAAACTGTCAGATGAGCCTAAAGTTGCGGAAGGAAGGCCTGTTGCATCTATTTTGAGCACTGCTAAATCTGTCATAACATCTTGGCCTACAACCTGGGCAATGTACTCGGTTTTATCACTTAAAGTTACTTTAATTTGCTGTGCGCCCTCTATAACGTGGGCATTTGTTATAATATAGCCATCGCTTGAAATTATAACGCCGCTACCTGCGCCATCGGCAACATATTGGCCGAAAACAGGATTCAAAACAGCTTGCTCTGTCATAATTTCAACAACGCTTGGTGAAGCAATGCTTGCTATTTCAGATACAGACAATTCGCTGTTTGCGGTAGCAACAGCGCCACTTTGTGTGCCGTCTGTTATAGTTTGGTTAATTATTGTAGAGCCTGTTTGGCCGTTATTAGCTAAAAGGCTGCCAACATATCCGCCGCCAACACTTATGCCGGCAAAGAAAATTGTTGCTAAAATAAAGGAAATAACTTTTTTGCCTTTGCCCTCGCGTTTTTGTTTTTTTGGTGCATCGCCCGTTGGCTGGGTGTAGTTTTCATAACTCACAGCATGAGGTATTTGCCCGGGGGAATAGGAATATTGCCCGCTTTGATTATCAGGTGCCATGGTGTTATTTCGATTTGATATATTATTATACAAATCTGAATAATTATAATCTTGATTGTTTTGGTTATTGTTGTTCATAATAAAATACTCCTGTTCTTGCGGCATATAGTGCAAAGTAATTTTAATTAGCTATGCTTTTAATAAATTCATGTGTGGTTTTACTAAAGCAAATATATTATAAAACCGATAAATTTATTGCCATGGTTTAATTATATATTTTAATTATGAAAAAAAATGCATATTGTTGTGAAAAAAGGGTGAAACATGATTTTTACAATGAAAGCATATTTCCGTTTAGCCCGTAAATAACAAGTGAAAGTATTGCAAGGTAAATTAAATTTATGGGTAAACCTTTTAACGCGTTAGGCACAGCAATATTTTGTATGCGCTCTTCGCCAAGCTTTAGCAAAAACAGCACAGCGGAATAACCTATGCCGCTGCCGAGCGCAAAACCCATTGTTTGAGCAAAGCCAAAACCTTGAATAGAGCCTACTAATAATGTTCCTAAAATACAGGAGTTAAAACATGCGGCGGGTAAAAAACTGAGAACATAAGAGGAATGCTCAGGTTTTAAAACCGCGGCTAAAGCTATTAGTAAGAACAAAAATGTTATGCCTATGCACACAACTAAAATAAGTGGCCTTATATAATCTATGTATAAGAAAGTTTCGTCGAAAAGTTGCAATGCGAAATAGGATAAGGGAACGCAAATAAGCTGTACCACACAAAGAAGAATACAAAATACTTTACCGCTGTCGCTATCTTGTGCAATTTTAACAAGCCTACTAATGCCGAGTGCGCGCCCTAAAACAGCGTTTTGAATAAAAACGGCAATAAAAGAGTAATTAATAAAAAGTAGTATTGCATCAAAAACTTCTCTTACGTTATCTATGTAAAACAACCCCTGTTCTTATAATTATTAAATAAATTTGAATGTGTTTTATACTAAAATTTTTCGTTGGCAACAAATTGGGCTTCATGTAAATAGCGTTTAATAATTGTGGCAATACCGCGCCACGCAGCCATTAAAACAGCAAAAACAATGAAACCGCCAACAGGAAGTGACGCAATGGGAAGCGGAGCATTAGCGATAACAGGTATTGCGAAAAATGTTCCTGCGCCTAATAATTCCCTTAAAACTCCTGTGCACATTAAAACAAGCACATACCCTGCAGAGGTGGTAAGGCCCTTTTTTATAGCTTTCATCGGCGTTTCGGGTATAACATTTTCATAGCGCTTTAAAATAATTGGGTCCATAACCAATAGCGGCAAATAAAGCCCTACTTGAACTATATTTGCGCTTGAAAACAAAAGGGTGATAATATGGTAAACACCTATGAATATAATGCCACTGCTAAGGGCGTATATTACACCTCTAAAACGTGCAGGCATACGAAGACACAGTATGCTTGATAAAAAGCGTGTGGGCATTAAAAGCAAAAAAGCGGCAACGCTTAAAACAAGCGCGCTTTGCCCACTGCGGCATGCAACCAATAGAACAGAGAGGCCTAAACCTTGCATTATAACAGGGTTGTTTAATAAAATGCGCTCGCGCCTGATTTTTCGCTCTAATGCTATAATATAATCGGGCTTATCTTTTTCAAATTCGCCTTGCGCACTTGCGTCTTGAAGCTGTGCGCTTTGAGGTTTTTCTTGTGCAGTAGGCGTGGGTATACTTTGAGCATTTGTATTTTGCAAGTTTGCCGGTGCAGCAAGCGTAGGCTTGCTATTAGAGATTGCACTATGTGAATTTGTATTTTGTGCGCTATTTACTGCCTCGTTTTCAAGCGCGTTTTTATTTTTTTCGCTCATTTTTTGCCCTCCAAGCTGTTTGGTGCAGTGGGTTTCATTTTAATGCGCTGCTTAAATGTTCTTGAGAATAGGTGCGACATTAATTTATCAAGGGCTAAAGAAAAAACATTTGTGCAAATTAAAGCAAAGCAAGTTCCTATATCGTAAAAACCAAAATAACGGAATAGCATAGTAAAAATACCAAACAAAATGCCGTAGATAATTCGTGCATCGAGCCGTTTTGGAAGTAAAACATCATCGTTTAAAAGGAAAATAGCCGCAAAAATTATTATGCCCCCAAGCAATTCAAAATAAACCGAAGAAAGGCGTAGTGTCATGCTTTCTATGCTCCAAGAATTGCTAAAGCCGCCAATGCGCGGGAATAAAAACGCAATTAAAGCACAAACAGATATATATATTAAAGGTAAGTATAATGTTATGCGCTTTTTCATCCACAAAAATGCCGCACAGGCAATAAGCACTAAAAAGGCGCTTGTGCCTATGGGTGAGGGGTAATTTCCTAAAAGCAAATCTAAATTGCTTAGTGCAGGGCGCCCACCGGCTTTTAACACGGTTAAAACACCGGGGCTTAATTGCGCAACTATTGGTTGGAAAAGTACAAGTGTGCTATTATTTTGCACATAGCTGAATATTTGCACAGGCCAGCTTATAGCTGATATACAAAAGCCAACCGCAACAGGGGAAAACACATAAAAGCCATAGCCGCCGAAAGCGGCCTTGCCAATAAGCACAGTAAAAAGCACAGTGGCAACTGCTATATAATAAGATATATTAGCGGGCAACATTAAAGTGACAATAAGCGCAAAAGCTATACTGCTAATTTCGGTTTTGTCCCTTTGCATACGCCTTATTGCGCTTATAGCCCTATCGGCTAAATTAGCTGTAATAATAGCTAAAAGCGCAAGCATTAACACGCGAAAACCATACATGTAAACGCTAAAGCCGTAAAGAGGTATTGTCATAAAAATATAATCTGTATATGTTGCGCCGGCAGGGTGGCGGGGAAGTATAATTGTATCTTTGGGCATAAATTTCTCCGTTTATATTTTTTGGCGTGCATTATATTAGTTACTAACGGCTAAGCGTTAAGGGCCTTATTAGCAGCCTCTTTAAGTTCGTTTATAGCTTGCTCATAGCTGGGCGCACTGAAAATACTGCTGCCGGCAACAAGAGCGTTTGCACCTGCTTTAACACAAAGTGCCGCTGTTTGTGCGTTTATGCCGCCGTCTACTTCTATGCGAAGCGAATGAAGCTCGCGGCTATTTGCTTCTTTGCGAAGAAACGTTATTTTTTCAAGAGCAGACGGTAGGAACTCTTGGCCGCCAAAACCCGGCTCTACCGACATTATCAAAACTAAATCCACTTTATCCAGTAATGGTAAAATTGCCTGCGGCGGAGTTGACGGCTTAATAGATACGCCAACAAGCACGCCGTTTTTACGTATAGCGTCTATTGTTTTTATAGGGTCGTTTTCGCTTTCACAGTGGAATGTTATCCAGTTTGCGCCTGCTTTTGCGAAGGCCTCAATATAATTTAAAGGGTGTGTTACCATAAGGTGAACATCATAAACTGCGTTTGGCAAATATTTTTTAAGCGAAGAAAGAACAGGTGCACCTATGGTTAAATTAGGCACAAAATGCCCGTCCATTACATCAAAATGCAATTCTTTTACGCCGTAATCCATAGTTTTTTTGCAATCCTCGCCAAGCGTTGCAAAATTTGCAGATAATATAGAAGGTATAATTGGTACTTTCATAAAAATAATCCTTTCATACATTTAATTATATAATTATTTTGCAAATAATATATTGTAAATAAATATAATAATATTTCATTTTAACAAGGTATACGAATATTATTATACAATTTTTCAAGCTAAAATGCAAATACTATGTTTTTTGAACTTGCTTTTAAACTGCTTTTTCACACGGGCTCTCTCTTTAAAATAATACATTGATGCTTGTAATGGTAAACCCGAGTTATTATTTTTTAATGTATCCATGCAATTGCAATGTGAAAATAATTATACAAAATAAAACCGCTTAAAAAGCATTGCTTTTTAAGCGGTTTTTAATTGTGTTATAACAGAAAGCTCGCAATAAAGCAATAACAAACAATATGCATTATTGCTTTAATTTTAACCTCGCTGTTCTTTTATAAACTATGCTTATTTATAAAGCTCTGCTAAGCGAGATAGATACTCGTATTTGTCTTGTGCCACATTTGCTGCTTTTTCAAACAACATTTCAGCTCTATCCGGGAATGCACGAACTAAACGGCTGTAGCGAGTTTCATTTTTAATGAACTCTTCATAGCTTGCAGTAGGTGCTTTGCTGTCCATTGTGAATGGGT
>CAYJPD010000086.1:0-7448 GCA_964371975.1 uncultured Bacteroides sp. | reverse complement strand
AATTAACAAAACCCGGCACAAATTTAGTGCCGAGTTTTATGTATTTTGCAGTATTGACAAAATTTCTAAATGTGTTATGCTAAACTTATTAATAAGTGTTATGGTAAATGAAAAAATAAAAGAATGAATAGGGCATATTTTTTTTTGCAACTTACTACATCGTTGTAGTAAATAAAAAGAGGTGGGCAAATGGTAACAATAAAAGAAATAGCAAAAGAGTGTGGAATATCGGCAACTGCCGTTAGCAAAGCGCTTAGAGATGAAAAGGATATTAGCAAGGCCACAATAGATAAAGTAAAAAAGGCTGCAAAAAAATTGGGCTACATCAAAAACCCTGCCGCTGTAAGGCTTAAAACAAACCGTTCTTATAATTTTGGCGTTTTGCTCGAAGACGGCACACAAAGCGGCATAACACACGAGTTTTTTGCCAGTATTTTAAACAGCTTTATTATAAACGCAAGAGAAAAAGGCTATACAGTTACTTTTATTAGTGATAAGTTTGGCGATGAAAAGCTTAGCTATGTAGAATATGTAAATGTTCATGGGTGCGATGGTGTTTTAATTCTTGTTTCTCAATTTGAAACCCCCCAAGTAGTAGAGCTTGCGCAAAGCGGTGTGCCTGTTGTTGTGCTCGATTATCATTTCAGCCATTGCAGTGCCGTTAATTCAGATAATGAATATGCTATGAATAGCATGGTTAAATATGCGTATGATATGGGCCACAGAAAAATTGCACTTATTCATGGCGAGATTAATATGGTTACCAAAATAAGAATTGCAGGCTTTTATAAAACTTGCGAGGAACTTGGAATAATAGTTAAAGATGAATATATAAAAGAGGGCATTTACCATGATCCAAAATCTGCTGAGAATATAACATATGAATTTTTGGATATGAAAGAGCCTCCTACATTTATATTTTACCAGGATGATTTTGCATTTATAGGTGGTTTAAATGCATTTGAAAACAGAAATATACAAATTGGTAAAGACATTAGTGTTGCAGGTTTCGATGGAATGAGCATATCGCAAGTTATACGCCCAAAACTTATGACATGGAAGCAGAATGCAGAGCAAATTGGCTATGAAGCTGTTAAACTGCTTATTGAAGCAGTTGAAAAACCCAAAAGTTATATTCCGCGAACAGTACAGGTGAAAGGCGAACTTTTAAAAGGCACAAGTGTAAAAGTTATAAGTGAATAATATAAAAGGTATTAAATGCAGGTTTGCACTTAATGCCTTTTTTGCTTAATTTAAGCATTAGCACCAAGTTTGCTTGGTGCACAATTTTAAAACACATAAATAAAAAATAATGATATTATAAAAAACTGAAATTTTCCTTATGCAAAATGTACAAATAGTGAACAATGAATTTGAACTAAATGTAGAAGATGATGTAAACTTATTGACAAGACTTGGTTGCAATGGCATTCTGTTACTACAACGTTAAAGTAACATTTCGAACATGCAACATTTTTACTAAAGCATGGCACATTAACTACATATTCGCAAGTGAATTTCCTTTTCATGCAATAGAGTGCGGCGTATAAAGTATTATTTTTTTAATTTTAACTTTAACGTTGAAGTTAAAATTATCTGCGTACCACTTAAAAAGTAAAAGATAATCTTATACGATTATTAATATAAAAACGGAGGAACAAAATGAAAAATTTAACATGGAAAAAAGCATTGGCACTTATACTTTGTTTGGCGCTTTCATTGTCGGTATTGGCAGGATGTGCACAAACAAACGAGCAAACATCGGGTGATGCACAAACAGGTGAGCAAGCAAGCACTGACCCCAATGCGCTTACAGTTTTATTCGACCAAACAGACGGTTGGGTAAATAACTTTAACCCACTATCTGCAAGTGTATACCAATTTGTACAAGGCTTTATGTACGAGCCACTTATGATTTTTGATAACTATAAAGGTGGCGAAGAAATAATGTGGCTTGCTGAAGACATTATTTCACACGAGGACAACAAAACACTAACTGTAAAAGTTCGCGAAGGAATTAAATGGAGCGACGGCGAAGATTTTAATGCAGACGATGTTGTTTTTTCTTTCGTTTACTCAAAAGATTATCCTGACATTGACAGAACCGGCGACTGGACATCAGAATCAGGGGCCGGCAAAATTGAAAGCGTAACAAAAATTGACGACTACACTGTTGATATTGTTATGACAGAGGAAAATCGTTTCCACAGAAACACAGTTTTTACAAATAAATGGATGATACCGGAGCATGTGTGGAGCGAAGTAACAGACCCGGCCACATTTGTTTACGATACCGATTCAATTGTTGTAACAGGCGCTTTCAGCGAAGTAATATCTTTTGCGCCTGAAATGATTGTTTTAGGAAGAAACCCCAACTACTGGCAAGGTGAAGATTTACAAGTTGACGAATTAAGATGCCCACAGTTTAACTCAAATGATGCAGCTCTTACACTTTTACAAACAGGCAGTGTAGACTGGGCGCATATCATGATTCCGAACATTGAAGAAACTTACGTGCAAGGCGATCCTAACAAAAAGTACTGGTACGGCATGAATGATGGTGTAAGGCTATCTATGAACTATATGACAACTAACGAGGGTAACCTTGAAGCATTTAACGACCCTGATTTCAAACGTGCACTTTCAATGGCTGTTGACAGAACAGGCATTATCGATTCAGCGGTATTTGGCTATCTTGAAGACACAGTGCCGCCGAACACTGGCTTACCACCACAACTTATGCAATATGCAGACGACACAGCGCAGGCAGAGATGGCAAAATACACAACATACGACATAGACGCGGCAAAAGCACTTTTAGAAGAAGCAGGCTATGAAGACACAAACGGCGACGGATTTGTTGAAACACCTACAGGCAAAGAAATTAAATTTGATATCATCTCTCCGGCAGGCTGGGGCGACTGGAACGACGGCGCTCAAATATCCTCAGAGGGTATGCAAGCTATCGGCGTAAATGCAACATCAACACCAATTGAACTTTCAATGGTTACACAAGTTTGGGAAACAGGTGCTTGGGATATGCTTTATACAGCAAACGGCCAAGCGAGCGATATTTACAGATTCTACTGGGATACAATCGGCGATTCGAGCAGAGCATTAACATCAACATGGTGGAGCGTTTGCCAAACAAACTATATTAACGAAGAAGTGAATGCACTTATTTCACAATTGCCCACAGCTGAAAGTGAAGAGGCTGTTCTTGAAATAACATCTCAAATTGAGCAACACTTTGCAGAAAATATGATAAACATTCCTGTTCTTTACAACGGAAACTGGTTTGTTTACAGCGACGCAAGGTTTACAGGTTGGTCAACATCTACTGAAACAGGCTACCCTGCAATTACAATGCACGATTCTAAAATATTAAGATTACTTGAGCTTGAGCCGGTAGCTTAAAACAAATTTAACTCAAATGCCCTCTACTCCAAAGCAATGTTTTAAGGGGTAGAGGGCTTGCTGTAAAATATGCGTAATGTCATCAAATACACAGCCTGAAAGGGAAGATAATTATGAAATATATTTTGAAAAGGTTAGGTTTCTATATAACTGCATTTTTCGGTGCGGTAACGCTTAATTTTTTCTTGCCGCGAATGATGCCGGGTGACCCTGTTCAAATGTATCTGTCGGAATTAGCACAGGGTGGCGGCAGGATAGACCCTGCTACAATTACCGCAATAGAAGAAATGTTTGGCTTTAATTCAAGCGAGCCTTTAATTATAACTTACTTTAACTACATTATCAGCATATTAACGGGTGATTGGGGAATTTCGTTTTATTACTTCCCTCAAACAGTTACAGAAGCTGTTACAAGAGGTTTGCAGTGGACAGTTTTGCTAATGGGCATTGCGCTTATTGTTGGCTTTTTGCTAAATAATTTGCTGGGTATTCTTGTAGCTTGGCGCCGTGGTTCTGCGTTAGATACAACACTTACCGTTGGCGGACAATTTTTAGCAAATGTACCAAGTGTGGTAACAGCTATTGTGCTTTTGTTTGCGCTATGCTACACAGGCTTTTTTCCTTTAGGCTATGCTGTAACGCCACTTTTTATGCCCGAAACACCTTTAGATTATGTATTAGATGTTTTATACCATGCATTTGTGCCTGTAACAGCTATTGTAATATCAGGCCTTGGCGGCATTATGGGTATGCGTGCCAATATGATAAACCAATTGGGCGATGATTACATAACAATGGGCATTGCAAAAGGTTTGCCCGATAAAAAAATAATGTTCTCTTATGCGGCAAGAAACTCGCTTTTGCCTGTAATTACAAGCCTTGCAATGCAAGTGGGATTTTTGCTTGGTGGTTCGATAATTATCGAGCAGATATTCAATTATCCGGGCCTTGGGCAAGTTATGGTTTCTGCAATAGGCGCGCGTGATTATCCTTTAATGCAAGGCATTCTTCTTATGACTACAATACTCATGCTTTCTGCAAATTTACTTGCAGACATTGCTGTTTTATTCTTAGATCCGCGCACAAGGCGTCAGTCCGGCAAGTAGATGAGAAAGGAATGAATATTAATGCAAAAAAATAACAGCAAATTTAAAAGTGCTATAAAATTTTTAAAAGACAGCCCAAAATTTACACTGGGCATATCGCTTATTACCATTGTGCTTGCGGCCACAATGCTTGCACCGCTTTTCACAACATATGACCCTATGTTTAGGTTTGAGGGCATGTACCACGAAGCACCTAATGCAGAGCACATTTTGGGAACAACAAGCCTTGGGCGAGATGTGTTTGCACAGTCGCTTTATGGAGGCAGGCAATCAATACTTGTGGGGCTGTTAGCGGCAAGCATAACAACACTGCTTGGCATGATAGTGGGTATTAGCGCAGGCTATATTGGCGGCGTTTACGATAGCGTTGTTAGCACCGTTACTAATATAATGATGGTTATACCCACAATAGTATTGCTTTTGTTAATAGCCTCAATGATGGGTGGCGTTTCGCCATTATTAATAAGCGTTATCATCGGTTTAACTTCTTGGCCATGGAACTCTCGTGTTTTAAGGGCGCAAACGATGAGTATTAGAAACAGGGATTTTGTCCGCAGTGCCGAAACTTTAGGAGAGGGCAAATTCAGAATACTATTTTTTGAAATAATGCCAAATATGTTATCAATTATTTCAAGTGCATTTGTTGGTACACTTATATACTCAATAATGGCGCACGCAACACTGGAATTTATAGGGTTTGGTAATCCTAATTCTGTAACTCTTGGCACAATATTGTTTAACGCACAAAATTCGGGAGCATTCCGCAGTGGATATTTCTTTGAAGTATCAGGCGCTATAGCAATACTTGTAATGATAGGCATGGGTTTGACGCTTATAAATTTTGCAATTGATGAAATTTCTAACCCAAAATTAAAGGCGCAAAGAATAATGAAAAACTATTATAAAGCAAGAAAAGCCGAGCTTAAAAGAGTAGCAAAGTAACTTTGCATTTTGCAATTTATAAGCAGATAAATCTGCAAAAGGAGTGAATTTAAAAAGATGAAAACTGTAATAGAAGTTAAAAATCTTTGCGTAGATTACATTACAGGCGATGGCTCTTATGTTAGGGCTGTAGATAATGTCAGCTTTAAAATAGAAGAGGGCCAAAGCCTTGGGCTTGCAGGCGAAAGCGGATGTGGAAAAAGCACAATAGCATACTCTTTAATGCGTTTGCACAGGCCACCGGCAATAATTTCAGGCGGTGAAATAATTTTTAACGGCGAAGATATATTAAAATATAACGACAAAAAATTGCAAGATTTCCGCTGGAAAGACACTGCAATGGTGTTTCAAAGTGCAATGAACTGTTTAAACCCTGTTGCAACAATGGAAACACAGTTTTACGAAATATATAAATACCACGGCATAACAAATAATAAAGCGGAAAGCCGCAAAAAAGCCGAGGAACTTTTGGCGCTTGTAGGCATACCTAAAGAGCGCTTGAAAGATTATCCACACCAATTTTCGGGCGGTATGCGCCAGCGTGCGGTTATTGCAATGGCGCTTGCGCTAAACCCAAAACTGCTTATTTTAGACGAGCCCACAACAGCGCTTGACACCGTTGTGCAGCGTGATATTTTAAAAAGAATTTACGAGTTAAAGGCAAAATTCGGCTTTTCTATTTTGTTTATTACGCACGATATAAGTTTAATGATGGAGTTTTGCGATAATGTTGCAATTATGTATGCGGGCAAAATTGTTGAAAAGGCAAACACAGGCAAAATATTACACAGCCCAAGCCACCCATACACATTTGGCCTTAAAAATTCTTTCCCCTCATTAAAAGGTAAAATTGAATATATGGAGGGCATTGAGGGCTCACCATTAGACCTTAAAAATATACCCGACGGATGCCGTTTTGAGGCAAGGTGTTTTAACAAATGTGAAATGTGCGATAAAAAAGAGCCTGTGAAAACAGAAAATGACGGCAATTTTTATTACTGTCACAACCCTTTGGTAAAAGCTGAAAGTGAGGTGCAAAATGGCTAATAATAAAGACGTGGTTTTTAAAGTGGAAAACCTAACTATGGATTTTGATGTGAGCGGAAAAGGTTTGCTTTCAAAAACGAATAAATTACGTGCGCTTAACGATGTAAGCTTTGATTTGCACAAAGGGGAATCGCTTGCGGTTGTTGGCGAGAGCGGTTGCGGCAAATCTACAATTTGCAGAATTGCCATGCGCTTTCATAAGCCTTCAAGCGGAAAAATGAGCTTTGAAAATGAAGATGTACATGCATTAAAAGGCAATAAACTAAAAAATTATCGCCAAAAGGCGCAGATGATTTTTCAAGACCCCTTTAGCGCGCTAAATCCACTACACAGCATATATTACCACTTAGAGAGGCCGGTAAAACTTTACCATAAAAGCAATGCAAAATCTGAAAAATATTTGATGGACAGCGCCTTAGAGCTTGTGGGTTTAGTGCCGCCGGAAGAGCAAGGTAATAAATATCCGCACCAGCTTAGCGGTGGGCAAAAACAAAGGGCATATATTGCAAGGGTTTTAGCAGCAGGCGCAGAGGTTATTTTTGCAGACGAGCCCACATCAATGCTTGATGTTTCAATACGTCTTGGTGTATTAAACTTGATGAATAAGCTTAAAAGCGAGCATGGCAAGTCTTTCATATACATAACACACGACATTGCAACGGCAAGGTATTTTGCCGATAGAATAATTGTTTTATATGCAGGGCATATTGTAGAACATGGCGATGTTGACAAAGTTATTATCAACCCAAAACACCCATACACACAGCTGCTTGTTGCCGCCGCACCGGACCCGGAGCGAACAGAAGAAGTGAAGCTGCCTGTAAAATCAAGCGAAGAGACAGAAATTTCTATGTGGACACCTGAAAGTACAGGTTGCCCTTTTAAAAACAGATGCCTTTATGCAAAAGATATTTGCCATAAAGAAATGCCAAAAGA
>CAYJPD010000085.1:0-7559 GCA_964371975.1 uncultured Bacteroides sp. | reverse complement strand
TTGGCCTTGGCGCAGGCGTTGGGCACGGCTCAATTGAGGCAATAGTTTTAGTGGGCTTAACTTATATTAACAATATTATTATTGCCGCTATGCTTAATACGCAAGGCGTGGCAGGGCTTACACAGTTTTTGGGCAGTGAAGAACTTGCGCTAAGCCTGGCAAGTACTTTTGAGCAAACCGCACCTTATATGTTTATAATTGCAGGGGTTGAAAGGGTGCTCACAGTTGTGTTCCACATAGCGGCGTCGCTTATAATTTGCTATGGGTTTACGGCTAAAAAACTGCTTGTTTGCACCGGGGTTGTTATGCTTTGGCACACTGTAATAGATGCGAGTGCCGTTATAATGAGCGCATACGGTTTAAGCGTTATTATTATAGAATTATTTATTGCGGCAAACGCGGCTTTAGCGCTTGTTGTTGTAATAAAATTAAAAGGTAAATTTCCCTTAAAAAACATGCCCGAAGAAGAGGCAAAAACAGCACTTGAACAAGGCTATTAATTTTAATAAAAAAACAAGCGCACATTAAAAAATGTGCGCTTGTTTTTTATAGATAATTAACATTGAAAACTTATGTGTTTTTAACTACTTCTTCGCAAATTTGTGCGGCGGCTTTGCAATATTCGCTAATGTCAAACGGTTTGCCAACAAGTGTTTCGAAAGCGTGCTCGTCGCTGTTATCGCTCATAGCTCTTAAAATAACAAAGGGCAAGTCGTTTTTTGCGCTAATTTGCGCAACTGCTGCGCCTTCCATTTCAACGCAATCGGGGTTGCAAAATTTTGCAATAGCATTTTTGGTTTCGCTGTCGCCTATGAATTTATCGCCTGTGGCAATTTTGCCAACAATGCTTTTAACGCCCAATGTTTCACATGCGCTTTTGGCACAAGTAATTAAATGCTCGTTTGCTTTAAACTCTTGCATATGTGGGTAAGTATCTGCTATCATGCGGTTTTCAGCGTCGTGGTAAAGGGCAACATCGCTTATAACAATATCGCCAACGCCAATTTTGCTTGTCATATTTCCGGCAATGCCGCTGAAAATAATGCAATCTGCGTTAAAAAAAGTTGCCAAAAGCTGTGTTGCGGCGGCGGCATGCACTTTGCCTATACCCGCACAAACTAAAACAACGTGCTTACCATGTAAATTGCCCTCATAAAATATGTTGCCGCCCAGTTTTGTTTGTTTTTTATCGGTTAACTTAGCGTTTATATGCGCTATTTCATCGGGCATTGCCCCTAAAATTCCTATGGTTTTAAACATGTGTTATCCCTCTTTTTGGTAATATTATAATTTGTTGCCGCAAGCAGAGCAAAATGCTTCGCTTTGCAAACATGCATTTTTGCACCTTGAACATAGCTTTTTGCTTTGTGCAGATGCAATTTGCATTTGGATAACATCTATTTGTGCGTCTAATTTTGCGGCGTTTAGTAAAAGGTCGTCTATTAATTGCTGTGGCGTGGTGGAGTTATCGTCGCTTTGGGACGGCTCATTTTTTAACACACCGCTGTGAATTAAAAATAATGTGCGGCCAATTTGCGAAAAAACACTGTTTTGGCTTTCTTGGAGCTGTGCAAGCTCAAAGCGCAGTTTAACCGAGCCGTAGCGCTCTGAAACTACTTTGCCTGCACTTTGTGCAACGTCTTTCGCTTCGTCTACAACTTCGCTTGCGGCACTGGCAATTGTCTCAAAAATTTTACTTGTTTCGTTAGACATATTTTCCTCCTCGTGTATTATTAGTTAAAACTCGTCCTTAATTATATCGCTTTCACTTTTAATGCTGTCATCTATCACTAAAATTTCTTTTTTGCGCATTATATCATATAAAACAGGCACAACATATAAAGTTAGCAGTGTTGAGTATAAAAGGCCGCCTATTGTAACAATTGCAAGGCCTTGCGTCATTTCCGCACCCTCGCCTATGCCTAAAGCCATTGTTAGCATAGCTAAAATTGTTGTTAGAGCCGTCATAATAATAGGGCGAAGGCGAAGGCGCCCTGTTTCTATAATAGCTTCCCTGCGGGAAACGCCGCTTATGCGCATTTGGTTTATGGTATCCACAAACACTATGCCGTTATTAACAACAATGCCTGCAAGCACCAAAAAGCCTATTAGCGAAACAACGCTTAAAACTTGCCCGGTTATAAATAGCGCTAAAAGGCCGCCGGTGAACGCAAGAAGTATTGTGAACATAACAATAAAGGGGCTTAATAGGCTTTGGAACTGTGCCACCATAATTAAATATATGAATATAACAGCCAATAAAATCATAAGTGCCATATCTGTAAAAGCGGCTGTTATGCTTTCGTTTTCGCCTGCAATTCTGTATTCTATGCCGTTTGGCGGCGTGTAATCGTCTAAAGCGCTTTGCACATCTCTGCTTATAAGCCCTACATTGTAGCCGATATCTACAGCGGCGGTAACGCTCATTACCCTTGCGCCGCTATCTCTTGAAATAGAAGTTAGTGCCGGGGCATAGCTAACAGTGGCTATATCTCTCAATTTCACGGTGCTCTCCTCGCCTGTTGGCGATGTTACATCAAATGTGTAATCAAGCAAATTGTCGCGCGTTATTTTGTCCTCCTGTGAGGGGATAATCATAACAGGGTAAGCTGTGCCCTCTAAAGTTAGCGTTGTGCTTTGCGTTTCGGGCGTTAAGGCAGAGCTTAACTCCCCGAACACTTGCGCTATTGTAAGCCCTTTTTGCATAGCTTTGTTTTTATCTACAGTAAGGCGTGTTTCATCGTTGCCCGTGGTTTGCGCCTGTGATATTTCAATAGTGCCCGGTATAGTTGCAAGAATATCCCTAACATCTTGCGCGGCGGTTTGTATATCGTCTAAATCTTGGCCTGATATAACAATTTCAATGCCGCTTCCGCCCAGTGCCGATATATCCATTGTGCTTTGTTGCACATTAACTTCAATGCCCATTTCTTCGCTTATGGCAACAATTTCATTTGTTATTTGCTCGTTTGAAACACTCGTTCCATCTTCGAGAAGGATGTTAAGGTTTATACTGCCTGAGCCGCCCATGCTCATGCCCATGCTCATAATATCGCTTGAGCCGCTTGTGGCGCCAACGGTGTCTATTCCTTCAATTTGTTCTACTCTTTCAGCGACATCACGCGTTAAAGCTTTTGTGTCCTCTTCGTTATAGCCCTCGGGTATTGAAACGCTTGCACTCATTTGCGGCGATTGCATACTCGGTATAAAAGCGGTGCCCATATTTAGCGCTACAAAAACGCTAAATGCTAAAAGGCCGCCTGCAAACAGTAAAACAACGGCTTTGTGCCTAAGCGCCCACTTAAGCGATTTTGTATAGCCTTTTGCAAGGCTGTTAAACCAGCCGAAATTCTTTTGCGGCGAGTTTTTCATAAGCGTTGCGCCTAAAGTTGGCACTAATGTTAGGGCTACAAAAAGGCTTGCAAGCAATGAATAGCCTATGGTTAAGCCCATATCTTCAAAAAGAGAGCGAGTTATACCCTCGGTGAAAACTATTGGTAAAAACACGCAAACTGTTGTTAAAGTAGAGGCGAATATTGCACCTGAAACTTGTATAGCGCCTTGAATTGCCGCACGTGCGGGGTTAACGCCCTGAACGCGCAAGCGATAGATATTTTCTATAACAACAATGCTGTTATCCACAAGCATACCAACGCCCAAAGCGAGGCCTGAAAGGGAAATTAAGTTTAAAGATACATTTGTGAAATACATAGCGGTTATAGCGCAAAGCAAGCTGAAAGGTATGCTTATTGCTATAATTAATGTGGGGCGCCAGTCTTTCAAAAACAGAATAAGAACGAAAACAGCAAGTAAACCGCCGTAAATAAGGTTATTTAAAACGCTGTTTACTATAATGTCTATATAGTCGCCTTGGTCCATTAAATTTGTTATGTGAAGGCCTTCATATTCTTGCATAAGCTCTTCAATTTCATTATTAACAAGGCTTGAAACCGTTGAAGTTGAGGCAACACTTTGCTTTTGTAAGCTTAAAATAACGCCGTCGTTACCGTTTATTATGGCATAGCCGTTTTCGCTGTTTTCTATAACCATAACATCTGCAACATCTTTTAAAAGAACATTGCCAACGTCTTCAATATCTTCAAAATCGAAAAGCAATGTGTTTTCAAGCTCGTTCACACTTTGAAATTCATCGCCCACTTTAACAAGGTACTGAATACCGTCCTCGTTTATATAACCTGCCGGCAAAGCAAAGTTTTGCGCCATTAATATGCCCTGAATTGTATCAGAGGTAATAATGCCGCTTATATCCGCCTGTTTTAAAGCTGCATCGCGCTGCTCTTCAAAATCTTCAAGGGCGCTGTCTATTTCAATGAGGGCGCTGTCAAGCTGAAGCTTTGCGCCTTCAATGCCCGCTTGCCCTGAGGCAAAGCCTGTTGTGGCAAGCATTTTTCCGCTCTCAAGCTCTGCATAAGCGGTTTTTAATTGGTTTAAAGCGTCTTCAAGTTGCGGTTTCATTGCCTCTATAGTTAATAGCTGGGTATTTATATTATTAAGCTCTGCCTCAATTTGCGGTAAACGCTCGGAGGCTTGCTGTAACATAATTAAATTTTCCTGCGTTAAACTTGTCAGCATAGAGGTATCAAAGCCCGGTGGCAAAGGAACAGGGGATGTTGGGCTGTTTAGGGCGCTGTCTATAGCCGCAATAATAAGGTTGAAAACATCAGGGTCAATATCTGCAAGAAGGCCTATATCGCTTGGAATAACAGGCGGTAAAACAGGTAAGTCTAACGTGGGGTCTTTTTGCAGTGCAATAATTTGGTAAGTGGTATAAGCTGTGTATGCTTCGGTGTAACTTGCATAAGGCGGGCGTTGTATTCCGTTTGCGACAAGGTCTACACTTGCGGCATTATTGGTTATAGTAGTATAAATATAGCCTTGTAACGCTCCCTCAATAATAGGAACGAACACTGTTGGCATAAGCGCATTAACAGTGTCGTACGCCACGGCTACCTCTTCAATTGCAGCTTTTTCTGCGGTAAATGCCATTTGGTTTGTTAAAAGCACAGTTTCCTGCGCAACGGTAGAGGCAAGCTGTGCAGCAGCTATATCTATTTCTGCGCTTGCAACGCTCAGCTCGTCTGATACTGTTTCACTTTGGGTATCAAGCTCGGTTTTGCCGTCTTCAAGCTCGGCAATGCCGTTTACAATTTCGTTTCTGGCATCGTTAAGTTCAACGCCTGCATTTGCCAATTCCTCATCAACACTGTTTAAAACGCTTTGGTTTATGTTGTCTATTTTGCTTTGGTTTATTGTAACGTCAATTTGCGTATTAATTATGCCTGTTGCGCTTGCGCTTGCAACGCCCTCAATGCGCTCTAAACGCGGAATAATATCCTCATTCACAAAATTAGATATCTCTTGCAAATTCATATTATCCCTATCAACACTTATTTGCATTATGGGAAGCATATCGGGGCTCATGCGCAAAAGGGCGGGTGTGCTGATAATATCATCAAAACCGCCGCTCACAATATCTAAGTTGCCGCTAAGTTCTATCATAGCGGCGTCCATATTTGTGCCCTCTTCAAATTCAAGCATTACCATGCTGAAATTTTCCGTAGAGGTACTTGTGATATGGCTTATGCCGCCCGTGGTGCCCACTGCGGCTTCAATAGGGCGCGTTACGGTTGCCTCAACCTTTTCAGGGTCTGCCCCGGGGTATGTTGTTATAACAATAATATAAGGCAGTTCAATTTCGGGGAATAAATCTGTTGTCATTCCTGTGAAAGAAACAATGCCTAAAACCAAAACAAGAACTACACTAACTAAAACAGTGTAGGGCTTTTTAACGCTGAAACGTGAAAGCAAATTTTATCCTCCGTTTTCACATAGTTTATGTGAAATTTATTTTGAATGTATATTTATTTATAACTTATATTATAGTATAATTACAATGTGTTAATACAGTGTTAACACATTGTTAATTAATAAAACATAGCCGTTGATACACAGTGTGAAATGTTATTAATAAAATTATAAAAACAAATGCTCTATTAAAATATTAACGCCGGTTGCTATAAGTAAAATGCCCCCTAATATATGCGCCTTATTGCCCCAGGCTTTGCCTATTTGCTTGCCTAAATAGTGCCCTGTTAAACAGCAGAAAAACGTTACAAGTGCAATGGTTAAAGCGGCGGGGTAAATATCTACATTCAAGGCGGCAAAACTCAGGCCAACAGCAAATGCGTCTATGCTTGTAGAGAGCCCTTGCGTTAAAACAAGCTTCACGGTCATAATATTCGCTTTGTTAATATCCGTATCTTTTTGCTCTTTTAGCGCTTCGGTAATCATTTTAATGCCTATTGCGCTCAAAAGGAAAAAAGCAATCCAATGGTCTATTTGGCTAATGTAGCCGACAAAAACAAACCCTGCCCAATAGCCGAATATTGGCATAATACCTTGGAAAATTCCAAAAACAGCGCTTGCTGCAATATCTTTTCTGTGAGGCTGTCCTGCAAAAAAAATACCGTTGCTAACGCTAACGGCAAAGGCGTCTGCGGCTAATGCTAAAGCTGTTATCAATAAAATAAAGAAAGACATGAAACCTCCAAATATTGATATATCGTTAAGAGTTTTAATTCGCAAGTTTTTAACACCTGTAATTATTACCATAACTTTAATTATAGCGTTTTTTAAAAGAAAATGCAAACTTAAAATTAATGCTACTATCTCAATATAAAGCTGTTTGTAAGCAAGTACATTACAATATTTTATATAAATATAATTTTGGCACAGTTCCGTTATAATGCATGCAAATTTTACAAAAAAATAGCAATTTTTTAGAATATATATAGCACAATCTTAAAAATCGTGCTATAATACATATAGGTATAGCTAAAAATTACAATAATACAATATATTATAGCTATGTGAAATATGCACTTACGGTGAACAGTAAAAAAAGAGCAGTGAATAGTTATTGCGTTTTCAAGCAATTAAAAAAGCAGTGCTTGTTTGAAAATTATAAGTAAGGCGATTTGCCTCACATAAATTTTTCGCTTTATGCGCTTTTCACATGGCTAAGCATATTAAAATAAGGAGAACAAACATGCAAGGGAATAATGCGAGCAATCAAGGTAAAAACGATATGCGGAGCAATAAAAAACGCAAAGGCAGAAAGTTTTTTAATAAAAAATCTAAAGAACAAAAAGCAAATAGCGCAGGAAATAATGCGCAAAACAGCAGCGTGCAAAGCGGTGCAAATTTGAAAAAAGATAAAAGCAAAATGAACGCACAGCAAAATGTAAAAAATACAGCGGATAAACATAATAAGCAAGAAGTGGATACAGGAATTAAGCTGATAACAAGAAGAGCACCTACTCAAAAATATGCAAACTTTGAAGAGTTTATGAAAAGCCGAATGATGAAAAATATATTTTAAATAAAACCGCTTAAAGGCATGCCTTTAAGCGGTTTGGTGTTTTATTTAGCCAAAAGCCCGAAAACTGCGGTAGTGCACCTCGTAAGGCGAAAGCCTTACATTAGCACACTTTCTTGTTTTAGAACTTTTGGCGGTATAAAAAATTCTTTGAACCTAT
>CAYJPD010000084.1:1662-7665 GCA_964371975.1 uncultured Bacteroides sp. | reverse complement strand
AGATTTTTTAATTCCCCCAGTGAAACTGGGGGTTTATTTGCGCTAAAGCTTGAATTTAAAGTGGGCACTCATACGAGTGCCCACTTTTTTAGCATCTGCTTGCTATTCTTTTTTACTCTGAATCGCTATCGTCCATAGATGTATCGCCTGATATGCTATCGCCACTCGTGCTGTCGTCGGGGACGCTGGCGTCTGCAATATACTCTTCGTTCCAAACAGCGCCGCAAGTATTGCATGTGTACCTTGTGTAAGTTTGTATTCCTTCATCGTTTAGTATAATTTCAGCCGGCAATGTATCAAAATCGTGGCCTTGCGGTGGCAAATTTGTTACTATTTCATAGCGCTCGTCGTCCTCATCAAGGTTTGTTGCAGTGCGCACCTCGTAGGGGTTATCGCAAGGGCCGTGCCATACCGCCTCGCCGTAAATGGGCTCTACAATTTCGCTTTGGCTGCCCGAGCTGCTTTGACTGCCCGAGCTGCTTTGGCTGCTTGAACTTGGCGCCGGTGTTGGCGCAGCCGAAGAAGAACTTGAAGATGATGGCGCAGAAGACGATGAGCTTACCACGCCGCCACTTGAACTTTGCGAATTACCGCTTTGCGAGCTGCTGCTTTGTGAATTTGTACTTTGCGGGTTAAACGGTACTATTTGCGAGGCAGAATTTTTATCGCCTGTGCTGTTCAAGGCGCTATTTTCAACACTTTGCGCAACAGAGGAAGGTGTTTGTGCGCCACTAAAGCCGCTCATTATTGCACTTGCACCTAATATTATAACGCTTAAGCCAAATACTCCGCAAGCACACACTATTGCAATATCTACAACGCTACCTTTTTTAACATTTTCTATTATTCTTTTTATTTGGTTTTTAAACCTCTTAAAAAATTTTTGCATATTTGCTCCAATTCTATTTATAACGCCTTTTTTGCCTTATGCAAAAGGCGCAAATTGCCCTGCATCATACAATTCTTTTGAGGCAATTGCAAGTCTGTTAACAAGCCATGCATCTTGCGTGTAAATAATTTCCACTGTGTAGTAAATATCATACGCTAAAGACGACGTTACATCGTTATCATCGGCGTCTTTTGTTGTTATAACGCCTGTGTACTTTGCGTTTGCATTAAATATAATGCTTGGTGCATCGCCATCGAAAGATTCCTCTATATTAGCGGTGCTTACAGAAGAGCTTGAGAATGTGGAAACTTCATTTTTCTCGCGTGTTATTTCGCCTGTCATAAGCGCTTTGCGCTCGGGCGTAACATTTGTAAGCAAGTTTATGTCCCTTGCGTTATTTGCGTTAATATAAGATGTGTAGAATGTGCGCATAATGGTTTCAATTTCAGCGTGGCTTGGTATTCCGCCCGCCATAGTGTGGTTTGTAAACTCTAATGCGGTGTTAGCCCTGTCGTTAAATTGCACCGAAGCGGTTAAAACAGCACCCGACGGCGTTGTGTATTCCATGCTTATATTGCTGCCCACAAGAAGTTGCGGTAAGCTTACTACCATATTTACCGGCGTTTGTGAAACCTGTGTGCCGTTTACAAATATAATTGCAGTGTCAGACATTGTGCCGCTAACGGTTACATCGGAAATTGGAAGCGCACCGTCAAATGTTGCAGGTGCGTCACTGCTTAGTACTTCCACATCTACAGGGCTACCCTCTACAGTTTGCCCTAATTGCGTTTCGCCCCTAACTACAACTGTGTATAAGCCGGGCATTAAGTTATCAAACAAAAGCGCGTTTTCCTCGCTTGGCTGTGCATCTACACCGTTTAAAGTTACATGTGTGCTTGCTGCATTTGAAGTTACTTGAAGCGAAACAGGGTTTATGCCAAGTTTAAGCTCGCTATGCCCTAAAGGCGCAGGTTCTAAATGTGCAAATATTGCGCTGTATTGCACCGCCTCGCCTGTGCCCTCAACTTGCATTGCAAGTTGCGCCATTAAAGCGTTTACTTTTTCTTCACTGCCAAACGAGCGCATAAAAGTGCTTACATCGGCAGAGGTTATATCTATACTCTCAGAGTACATCATAGATTTTACTGTAGTGCTATCGCCTGCTAAAAGCGCGCTTTTAAGCTGTGCAAAGTCATCATTAATATTATATTTATTACCCATGTAAATTGCAGTGCCAAGCGTTGCTATTAAAATTAAAAGTGCTGCAATCATAGCTATAAGCGCTATTTGTGTGCGCTTTCTATGTTTATTGGCGGCGCTGTTACTCTGCGTGCTTCTTCTCACAGGCGCTTTTGCCTTGCCGCTTGCTTGTTCTGTCGCTCTTTTAACAGGCGGCATCATGCGCGTTGCCGAATTATCAACTTCGCTTATAGGCTTTGCCCTTAAATTGCTTTTTGAATGGCTGTTCACGCTTGCGCTTTTAATATCTTCCAAGGGCAATTCGCCAAAAGTTGGGCCATTGTCGTCAAAAGCGGCATAGCTGTTATGGTAAGGCTGTTGACTTTTGCTTTGCATTATGTCGTTTTCTAAAGGCAGTTCTTCCATATTATAAAAAACACCTTCGTTGTTATCGCCGCTATTTTGCACAGTTGCACATGCTAAGCAAACTTGTGCTTCTCCCTTTGGCAATAACTCGCCGCAGCGTTCACAATATTTCATTGCTGTTCCTCTTTTCGTATAGTAATTCATGCGCTTTTTTATATAGCGCAATTATTTGTTTTTTAATGCTGTTTAAGTTTTAATAAATTCAGCTCGCCTTCTCTTTTATAAACTTGTTTTGTTTAACATAGTTTCGAGATTTAGCAGCTTTATTTCAAAAATAAAATGCTTATATTTCAAAATGGGCTTTAATGTTCGCCTATTCGCCCTAATTTATATTATACATTATTTATAGTAAATAATAAAGGCAAAAATTATTACAATATTTATTTTACACATTTATTGCTTAAAACGCAATACTTAAAGCTTTAATACATTCGCTATGGGCAAAAAAACATCAAATCTACGCGCATTATTACAATAATTTACAAAAAATGTATATAAAAAGCGTAAGCGCAAAATACTTGATAGCCGTTTAAATTTATATGTATATTTATAATTTTTTTGTCTAAACTATCATTGTATAAATTCAGCGGCAAGAAAGGGTGCGCAAAATGAATAAAAATAACTTAAAAAAATTTTGGGAAGGTAAAGGCTTTTATTTAGCGCTGCTAATTGTTATAATTGGCGCGGCGCTTGCAAGCTACCTATCTATAAGCGCTATGATGCAGCGTCTACAAACCACACAAGAGCAACAAATAGCGCCAAGGCCTGAAATAACTCATCAGGAGGAAAACACAATATGGAACGAACCATTCGCAGACGTAGAAGTAAAAGAGGAGAACGTGCCTATAGTGCCTCCCAGCTCCTCGAGCGAGGCAGTAAGCTCATCACAATCGCAACAAACATCAGTATCGCCGCCTGTTTCATCTACGGCGCAGCAAAATGTGCTTGCGCCCTCAGAAATATTAGAGCAGCCACCGGAATTGCAAACAGCGCAAGCCGCTATATGGGTATGGCCGCTAAAGGGCTCGACATTGCAGGGCTATAGCGCAAACGAGCTTGTTTACAACGAAACAATGGGCGATTGGCGAACACACAACGGCATAGATGTTAAAGCAGATATTGGCACAACAATAAGTGCACCTACAAACGCAAAAGTGCTATTTGCTGAAAACGACGCACTTTGGGGCGGCATTGTGGAATTGCAAAAAGACGACATTATAATTAGAATATGTGGCATAGACGATATAAAAGTTAAAGAAGGCGATGATGTTAAACAGGGCGCACAGCTTGGCAAAAGCGGTGAAATACCCGTAGAGGCAGAGCTTGACGCACATGTTCACATTGAAGTTAAGCAAAACGGCGAATATATTGACCCATTGGCGTTTTTCTCTATGAATGTACAAGAATAGCACAAAAAAGCTACAGGTAAAAACCTGTAGCTTTTTTTGCTTTTATAAAGGTTTGCTGTTTATAAAATGCTCTTAGTATTTGTCGCCATCATCTAAAGCAAGCGCTTGTTCTTGGTAGCTATCGTAATCGTTATTTTCCACTGTGGCAGTTGCATGTGAATAGCCTTCCTTAAACTTAATGTGTGCTATTAATGCTTTCATGCGTGAAGCTTGGCCGTTAAGCTCTTCGCTTGCTGAAGCACTCTCTTCGCTTGTTGCAGAGTTTGTTTGAACAACAGCAGCTATTTGGTCTATACCAATGCTTAACTGGTTAATGCTGTTTGCCTCTTCAATTGATGCAGTTGACAGTTGGTCAATAAGAACAATTGCACTTTGAACAAGCTCAACTGTTTTTTCCATATTGCTCTCAACGTCTTCTGCAAGGTTTGTTCCGCGCTCAACGCTCGCCATTGCATCTTCAATAAGCTTTTTCGTTTGTTTTGCAGCTTGGTCAGATTTAGAGGCAAGGTTGCGCACTTCGTCTGCAACAACAGCAAAGCCTTTGCCTGCGGTGCCTGCACGTGCAGCTTCAACCGCTGCGTTTAGTGCAAGGATATTTGTTTGGAATGCAATGTTTTCAATTGTATCCAAAATTTTGCCAATATCTGTTTGCCCAACAAGAATTTCTTGCATTGCTGTGCGAAGCTCTTTCATGCGCTCGTTGCTTCTTTGTACTTGCTCGGAAGCTGAAGATGAACCCTCGTTTGCTTGTTGTGCCACTTTAACATTTTGCTGTGCATTTGCATCCATTTCGCCAATTGTTGCTGCAAGTTCTTGAACACTGCTCGCTTGCTCTGTTGCGCCTTGTGCCAATGCCTGTGCACCGTTTGCAACTTGCTCGGCGCCGCTTGTAACTTGCTCGCTCATCTCTTTAATGGTAGACATGGTTTTATTTAGGTAATCTACCAACTCATCAAGGCTTAATTTAACAGCTTTATACTCGCCCGGGAATTCGCCGTTTGCGCCTGTGCTTAAATCGCCGGCAACAACATTTTGAACTATGCGCCCCATTTCGCCAATCATACCATGAATATTATTTTGCGATTGCCTTACGCTCTCGCAAATTTCGCCAAGCTCATTACCGCTGTAGTAATCAACATTAAACGATAAATCGCCGCTGTTGCTTGCAAGAACGCCGTTTTTGGCAACGTCTATAGCTCTTGTTATACGCGATACTTGCCTTGCTGTTAATATAACGCCTATTATTATTAAGAGGAATGTTATAACGCTTATTGCTATTGTTAAAATTTGAACAGTTGTTGCAATTTGGGCAAGCTCTGCATTACTTATATTTGTAATATTTGTGCTAAGCGCGGTTCCCAAATCAAGTGCAACTTCTAAACCGGGTGTGCATTCTTCAACAATTAACTGCTGTGCAAGATCAACATCGCCCTCGCCCAGCGCTGTATAAATGCCCATGAAAACTTGCTCCCATGCATAAACGGCTGTTTTGAAATCCTCAGCTGCACTATCTTGCCCGGGGTACTCTGCAGCTATAATTTCAAGCATTTCATTTAACGCATAGATTTCTTGTTCCATATCGTCAAAAACGGCTTGGTCGTAGCCGGTTATAGACAAATTTCGAACGTCGACAGCTACTTCATAAACCAAAAGCTGTGCCTTTGTAATATCGCTTGTAAGTTTAAGCGTTTTTTCTATTTGCTGATTATAGCTTGAACCTGTGCTGGAAAGCATAAAAACAGCAATTACAATTAAAATTGTCATTATGCCTATAATTCCGCTTGTTAAAATTGTCATGCTTTTTTTAACGGACCAATCTTTAATTCCTTTCATTAACTAAACCTCCAAAAAATATTATATAATAAAGCTTCCTGAATAACCTATTACTCAGTACAAATGTTTTGCATTTGCTACAAAAAACGCTTATTTAACGCATTTTGCAAGCTTATATTTATGCTAAGTGCTATATTTTCACACAGCAACAAAAATTAGCAGGTGTTAACTGCCATATTTTCCGTATAAATCATCGGCAATAATTTTGCCACGTTTAAGCCTAAGCACCCTTTTGCGCAAAACATTAACAAATTGCTTTGCATGGGT
>CAYJPD010000084.1:0-1562 GCA_964371975.1 uncultured Bacteroides sp. | reverse complement strand
GTTTAAGCCTAAGCACCCTTTTGCGCAAAACATTAACAAATTGCTTTGCATGGGTTGCCATAACTATACTTGTACCTTTTCTGTTTACTTCCAATAGTAAATTAAGTAAATCCCACGTTGCATCGTTATCAAGGCCTGCTGTTGGCTCGTCTAAAATTAAAACATGCGGGCTTGCCATAAGCGCCCTCGCAAGTTCCACTTTGCGTTTTTCGCCGGCGCTAAGCTCTTTAATTTTTCTGCTTTTAACACCGCTTAAACCAACAAGGCTTAACGCTTTGTCTATTCTGTTTGTGTTTTTTATTCTGCCGCTTGCAATAACCGCTATTCGCTGCATTGCCTCATAAACGCTCTCGTCGCTTAAAAGGTATGTGCCTTGCGCCATAACGCCAAATTTAAGCTTGTTGCTTTTTTGCTCTTTAAAGTGCTCTGTGTGAAGCCCGTTTATAAAAACATTGCCGCTATGCGGTGTAAGCTCGCCCGTTATAGTTTTAAGTAGCGTGCTTTTTCCTGCACCGTTCTCGCCTACCACAAACAAAAAATCTCCCTGCTTTATTTGCAAATTTATATCGAAAATACCATTGCTTTTATTTTTGTCGATATATGTCGTAATATTTTCAAGGCAAATATCCGGCATAGCTGCTCCTAATCTTTATAATAGCTTTTTGGGCCGCCAAGCTTTTTGCTTATCGCTTTATCTTGTTTTCGCACATTTGAAAGCAGCTGTTTATTGCGCATAACTTGCGCTGCAAGCTCGTTTGAAACGGGGAAATCACTTTTAGCCTCTTTCAAAACTTTTTCAAGTGCTTGCCTATCCTCTTGCTTTAAATCTCTGCACTGTTTATCTAATATTTTCTCATATTCCAAAAGCATGTTTATCTGCTCTTGACGCATACTTAAAAACATTCTTATGCTTATTTCATCGCGCCTTTGCGAAGCGGAGGAAAGCTCTTGCGTTAAATCTTGAAGTTCACTAAGTGCCGCATAAATTTTCCTATGTATTAAAAGCGCACTCATACAATCGTTTGCGCTTAGCATTAAAGGCCACCACCGGCAACTTTAAGCTCCGGCACTGCATTTTTATCTGCTATTTTAAAGCTGTCGCGAAGTTCGGTAACCATGCCTTTTACCCTTGCTAACTCTTCTTTGTTTCTGCCTGTTTTAACACGGGCAAGCTCATATAAGAAATACTCATAAAGGCGCGCTAAATCAGCGCTTATAGGGTACTGCCTATCAAGCGTGTCGTTTAAATGCCTAATAATTCTATCGGCTTTATCTATGCAAATTTCACAGGCTGTGTATTCCTTTTTATCAAGCATCATCTCAGCTTGCATTAGCCTTTTAACAAGCTCGTCGTAAAGCAAATTTAAAAGCTCACCCTGTGTCATTGTGAGGACAGCTTCCTCTTTATAATGCTTATAGCCGCGCATTTCCATAATAGTGCTCCCTTCAATATTGGCAATAGGCAAATTGCTAAAACTATTAGCCACCCATTAGAGAAGCTAAAGCAGAGCTTTGAGAGTTCATTTCGTTCATAAGCATTTCAAGCTGTGTAAATTGGTTTG
>CAYJPD010000083.1:0-7814 GCA_964371975.1 uncultured Bacteroides sp. | reverse complement strand
TCTAAAGCAAACACTAAAAACATCTAAAGCAACACCTAAAAAAGCACCTAAAAGCACCTAAAAAAGGCACTAACTTTTTTAAAAGTTAGTGCCTTTTTATTTAAGTTCGCTTAGCCGTTAGGGAGTTATCCGAACACGCCTATTTCGGCTAATTGTTTTGCGCTAAAACCATGCTACCTGTTTGCATAACAGCAATGTCCCCAAGGAAATTATCCTTGCCTTTACCCTCTTCAACTGTAGCCTTAAAATACTCAAAAAGCTGTGAATTGTGGTATTCGCTGTAATCGTAATTATTAATGGGTATGTCGTAATCAAGCTCTATAAAACCTTTTTCTTCTAAGTTTCTTAGCTTTTTGCCAAAGTTTTTTACCTGCTGCATTGTATCTGTTGTTTGTGTGATAAAAACAGGCGCAAGTGCAACTGTTTCAAAATCGCTCTCTTTTGAGCTTTTAACTACAAATTGTGCAACAGGCAAGCATTGATATTGTGCAAGGTGCGCTAAAAACTCTTGCTCGGTTTGGCTTAATTCGCTAACATTTGCTTGTTGGTGGTGCTTGCAGCAATCGTGCCCGTGCTCATGCCCGTGCTCGTGCTCATGCCCGCAAGAGCAGCTGTGGTTGTGATTTTGTGCCATAAATTAATCTCCGTTTCTATTTTTATTATCTTTTGCTTTTTAAATAAATGTGCTATATAAATGCAATATTTCGCAGAGTGCTAATATTATACGCTTTTGCAAAATAAAAAAGCGTCATCTTTCGGCTCGCTGTAAAAGCCCTTTCTCATGCCGTTTTGATTAAAGCCTAAATTTTTATATAATTCAATAGCGGCTTTGTTTTCACTTCTAACTTCAAGCCAAAATGTTTTTGCGCCCTCTTGCGCTAAGCTTTCAAAAGCATAGTGCAAAAGCGCACTCGCCGCGCCTTTTCTGCGGTGCTCGCTCTTTGTGCTTATTGCGTTTAAATTTGCGGTATCCAATATATGCTCAAAACAGCAAAAAGCGGCAATTTGCCCATTAATCTCTGCCACAAAACATTTGTTGCTATCGTAATTAAATGTGCCCTCAATAACAGCTAAGCTCCAGCCGTCTTGCACGGTTTTTTCAATTTCATATGCCGCTTTTGCGTCTACTTTTTGCATTTTTCTGCATGTTATCGTCATAATTTACCCTTTTGCATCATACCATGTTTGGCCATGGTTTACATCTACGCTTAATGGCACGCATAATTGCATAGCACCTTGCATTTCTTCAAGCAGTACCTTTTGCGCCGCTTGCTTTTCGTTTACATCACATTCCACAATTAACTCATCGTGCACTTGCAGTATAAGTTTCGCCTTTAAATTTTCTTTTTTCAAGCGGTTATATACTCGCACCATGGCAAGCTTAATTATATCTGCTGCTGTGCCTTGAATGGGCGTGTTCATCGCCATGCGCTCGCCTAAAGAGCGCACATTAAAGTTGCTGTTTGCAAGCTCGGGTAAATTTCTTCTTCTTGCGTAAAGCGTACTAACAAAGCCATCTTCTTTTGCTTTTGCCACCGTTTTGTCTAAATAAAATTTTACGCCCGGGAAATTTTCAAAATAAGTTTTTATAAAAGCGTCGGCCTCTTTAACGCTAACGTGTATATCTTTAGATAGGCTAAACGCGCTTATGCCGTATACAATGCCAAAATTAACCGCCTTTGCGGAAGAGCGCATTTGCGCCGTTACATCTTCTTCGCTAACGCCAAAGCTTTTTGCCGCTGTAGAGCGGTGGATATCTGCGCCCCTGTTGAAGGCGTCTATCATTCCCGCGTCCTCAGATATATGCGCTAAAATGCGAAGCTCAATTTGGCTATAGTCTGCATCGAGCAAAACTTTGCCCTGTGGCGCTGTGAAATATTTGCGAAAGCGGCTGCCAAGCTCTGTTCTAACGGGAATGTTTTGCATATTAGGCTCGCCCGAAGAAATTCTACCTGTGCGTGTTTCCGTTTGGTTGAATGTGGAGTGAATTCGCCCGTCTTCGCTGATAACTTTCAAAAGCCCCTCAACATATGTTGAATTCAACTTTTGATATGTTCGGTACTGCAAAATATTTTCTATAACGGGTGAATACCGCTTTAAATACTCAAGCGTTTCGGCATTTGTTGAATAGCCGCTCTTCGTCTTTTTGCCTGTGGGCAAGCCCATATCCTCATAAAGCGCCTTTGCAAGCTGTTTTGGGCTGTTTACATTAAATTCATAGCCCACAACTTCGTAAATTTTCGCAAGCTCAACTTTTAAAGCGGCCTGAAGTTCAACGCCAAAGTCTTCAATACCTTTTTTGTTAACCTGTATGCCCTCGTGCTCCATATCTGCCAAAACTTCGCAAAGCGGCAGCTCTATTTCATTAAGCAATTTGCTCATGCCCGTTTGCTCGCATTGAGCGCATAGCTCATCGCAAAGCCCTTTTATTATTGCCGCCTCTTCAAATTTCGCCTCAAAAAGCGGCTTTACGCCATAGCTTTGCGCCAATTGCAATGCTGTGTAAGTTTTTGCATCGGGCTGTAATAAATAAGCCGCTATTTTCGCATCAAATACTATACCCTTAGCAGTTTTGCCCCTTTTTAAAGCAAGGTGATATAAGGGCTTTGCTTCAAAGCAATATTTCTTAATGCTCTCATCGCAAAGCAAAGCAGTAAAATCTTCGCTCTCAACACTAATTGTATAAATATTGCTATTTTCTACAATTAGTATATTGTCTGTGCTTTGTTCTTCGCTTTGCATATCCTCAAAAGAAAGCTGCTTGTCTTCACTTGGCTCGGGCATACATATATATACTTTTTCTGCTTTAAAATTTTGCGGCAAAGCTTTAGCGTCAACAAAGTTGAGTTTTTTTGCAGGCTCTTGCTTTTCGCTATCGCCCTCGCCGGCAAAATTTTGCACATCGTTAAGGCCCCATTTTTTAATGGTGGTGTACATTTCAAGGCTTTGCAAAAGCCTTGCCGCCGCCGCTAAATTCTTAGCGTCAAAACTGCGTTTATAAGCGCCGCTTTCTGTTGGCACGGGGGCATTTTTAACAATTCTCGCAAGCTCTAAGCTTAAATAGGCGTTCTGTTTATCTTTTAGCAGTTTTTCCCTTGCGCCTTTTTTTATTAGGCTGTTTTCTATATTCTCGTAAACGCCGTCTAAGCTTTTAAAGTTCTGTATAAGGCTAAGCGCTGTTTTCTCGCCAACGCCCGCAACGCCCGGAATATTATCCGAAGCGTCGCCCATAAGGCTTTTAACGTCTATTAACTGCTGTGGCAGAACGCCGTATTTTTCCATTATAGCCTGTATATCCATAACGCTCGTAACGCTTTTACCCATTTGTGTTGTTGCCAAAAGCACATGGGTTTTTTCGCTAACAAGCTGTAGGCTGTCACGGTCTCCCGTTGCCAAAACGCACACATCGCCCCTTTGCTCGCAAGCGTTTGCAAGTGTGCCTAAAATATCGTCGGCCTCAAAGCCCTCTGCCGATATAATTTTAAAGCCCATTAGCGTTAAAAGCTCTTTTAAAACGGGCATTTGCGCGGCAAGTTCCTCGGGCATTCCCTTGCGGTTAGCTTTGTAGCCGCTATACTGCTCGTGGCGAAATGTAGGCGCTTTTAAATCAAACGCAAGCGCAATTTCGTCGGCGTTTACATCGGTTTGAAGCTTAAGCAATATATTTAAAAAGCCGGTTATGGCATTTGTGTATTGCCCACTGCGTGTTGTTAGCAATTTAATGCCGTAAAATGCGCGGTTAACTATGCTGTTGGAATCCACAACAAGTAATTTCACTTTTATTCTCCGTTCAATAGTTTTTGCTTTGTTATAAAATATTTGTTTTTTAATGAATTTAAAATAACAAGCGCTTAATAATCATCTAAAAAGCTGTGCAATTCGCCGTCTTTAATATAAGAGGGCAAAAGGTTTAAATTAACATTGTGCAAAGAGCGAAAAATATTAAGCTCGGCCGAGGAGTGCTCTGCTTGCATAATAGAAATAAATTTTTTTGTGGCCGCCCTTGCGCCTTTTTGCTCGTGGTTTTCATCTTTTTCTGTGAAGCGGCAAGCGCACTGCAAAAACTGCAGCGAATTATACCGCACCCACGCTTTAATGTCTTTCTCGTTTACCATATAAAGCGGGCGTATTAATTGCATATTCTTGTAATTTGTGCTGTGCAATTTGGGAAGCATTGTTTTAATTTGTGCACTGTAAAGCATACTCATAACGGCTGTTTCAATAACGTCGTTAAAATGGTGACCCAGTGCTATTTTATTGCAGCCGTGGCTCTGTGCGTTTTTATATAAATGCCCACGCCGCATACGCGCGCACAAATAGCAAGGGTTTTTTTGCACATTCTCAACGCTTGCAAAAATATCTGTGTTGAATATATGCAAATCAAGCTGCATTAGCTTTGCGTTTTGCAAAATTATCGCCCTGTTTTCGGGTTTGTAGCCCGGGTCCATACACAAAAAAACAAGCTCGAAAGGCTTTTCGCTGTGCTTTTGCAGCGCTTGCATACATTTAGCCAGCAAAAAGCTATCTTTGCCGCCACTTATGCACACAGCAATTTTATCGCCGCTTTCAATAAGGTTATAATCCTTGCAAGCGCCGATAAACTTGTGCCAAATAGGTTTTTTATATTTTTTTTGTATGCTGTTTTCTATACTGCTTGCATTTATATTTTCAGCCATTATAGTTTTAGCTCACAAAGTGTTTGCATTTGCAAATCTTTTGTTTTAATTACGCCGTTTTCTAAAACCGCATAGCCGTTTATACCATCGCCTTTAGGTATAGATAAACTGCCCGGGTTCAAAAAGTAATAATCGCCCTTATCGCTAAGCTCTCTCACATGCGTATGCCCGTGCACAAGCACATCGCCTTTTGCAAGGCTCGGCAAATTTTGCTCGTTATAAATATGCCCATGTGTTATAAAAAGCGAGCGCTCACCATCGTTTAAAATTAAATAGTCTGCCATAATGGGGTATTCCAAAACCATTTGGTCAACTTCGCTGTCGCAATTTCCACGCACAGCTATAATTTTGCTTTTCATGCTGTTCAAAAGCTCGCTAACCGCAAGGGGGTTATAATCTTTAGGCAAAGGGTTGCGGGGGCCGTGGTATAGGGCGTCGCCTAAAAACACAATTTTGTCGGCTTTTTCGCTATTAAATATTTCGCACATTTTTTGTGCATAATATAAAGAGCCGTGCAAATCTGACGCTATTAAATATTTCATATTAACCTCCGATTTTTTATACCCGTTTAAAAGTGGCTTTAATAAATGTGCTGTTGCACTAAGGTAATTAATTGTAAAACAAATAAAAACATAAAAGCCTGCTTGCGCTATAGCCCGAAATTGAGGAATACCTTAGTTTTCGTGCAGCTCGTATAGAGGCGCCCCTATAATAATATTTGTACAATTTTACCTTAATGCAACAGCCTCAAATTAAGTGTATAAGCTTAAGCTTTCATTTCAAGCACTAATTTTTGTGTGTCGCGCGCAATCATAAGCTCTTCGTTTGTGCAAATAACAAGCACTTTAACTTTGCTATCAGGTGTGGATACTGAAAACATATCTCTGCCTTGTAGGCCTTTTTCGTTTTCTTGTGCGCTGAAGTTAACACCTAAAAACTCCATATTTTCACAAACGCCTGCGCGTGTGTTTGGAGCGTTTTCGCCAATGCCGCCAGTGAAAACAATGCAATCAACGCCGCCCATTGCCGCAGCGTAGGAGCCAACATATTTTTTAATTTGATATTGCAGCATTTCCCTTGCAAGCTGCGCGCGCTCATTGCCCTCGTTTGCTGCTTTTTCAACATCACGCTTATCGCTTGAAACGCCTGAAACGCCAAGCAAGCCGCATTTTTTATTTAGGTAATTTGCCATTTCTTGGCCGCTTAAGCCTGTTTTTTCTTCAATAAAAGTAACTGCGCTTGGGTCTATATCGCCACAGCGTGTGCCCATAATAAGGCCTGCAAGCGGTGTTAAACCCATACTTGTATCAACGCATTTGCCATGGTCTATTGCGGCAATACTGCTTCCATTGCCAAGGTGGCAAGTTATAATTTTTAGCTCATCTCTGCTTTTGCCTAAAAATTCAGCGGCTTTAAGGCTAACATATCTGTGGCTTGTGCCGTGGAAGCCATAGCGCCTAATTGAGTATTTTTCATACAGCTCGTAGGGTATGGCATACATATAAGCTTTAGGCGGCATTGTTTGGTGGAATGTTGTATCAAATACCGCAACATTTGGCACGTTTTCGCCAAAAACAGCCTTAGCGCTGTTAAGCCCTTTTACATGCGCAGGGTTGTGCACGGGCGCAAGGTGCGATACATCGTCAATTTGTTTAATAATTTCGTCTGTTACTATTTCGCTTTTTGTGAAAATTTCTGCGCCTTGTACAACACGGTGGCCTATAGCGTCTATTTCACTTTTGCTTTTTATAACAGCAAACTCATCGTCTGTCATAAGAAGAACAACTTTCATAAAAGCCTCTGTGTGGGTGGGGAAATCGCAATCTACACGCCACTCTTTACCATGGGCTTTATGTGTAACAAAGCTATCGTCAAGGCCAACTCTCTCGCAATTGCCTTTGCAAAGAACCTCTTCTGTTTGCATGTCCAATAGCTGGTATTTAAGAGAGCTTGAACCGCAGTTAATTACTAAAATTTTCATATTTATCTCCTTTAAGCGCTAAAGCACTTTTATTATCGCACAATATATTATATAATGAATTAAGAAGTTTTTCAAGAAAAACGTTAAAAAGATTATGAAAAATAAAGGTTTTTGGAGTGAAAAATGGTAAAAACGAAAATAGCCGGCATAATAGCCGAGTATAATCCGTTTCACAGCGGCCATGAGCACCAAATAAAAATGCTGAAAAAACAGGGTTTTACACATATTATTGCAGTTTGCAGCCCTGGCGTTGTGCAAAGGGGGCAGTGCGCTATTTTCCCGGCGCCTGTGCGCACAAAAGCCGCTTTAAAAGCAGGCGTTAACTTAGTTTTAAGCTTGCCGGCGCCCTATGCGCTTTTATCTGCCGAGGGCTTTGCAAAAGCCGCCGTTGAAATTTTATGCGCTTTAAATGTGTGCGATTACATAGCGTTTGGCGCAGAAACGCCAAAAACCGCTTTGCTTTTAAAAACAGCGCAAATTATAAACTCGCCGCAGTATGCGCAAAAGCTAAAGCAAAGCCTTAACGAGAAAACGTCTTATGCGGTGGCAAGGCAAAAAGCACTTTTTGAAATAGACGAGAAGTGTGCAACAATTTTAAAGCAGCCAAATAATATATTAGCGGTTGAATATTGCTGTGCACTTTTAAATGTAAAGGGCGATAAGCCTAAACCCCTTGCTTTAAAGCGCAAAGGCGCAAACCACGACGAAGAGCTAAAAAAAGCAAGCGATATTGCAAGCGCCAGCGCATTGCGCAATATTTTACAAGGGCAAAACGAAGATTTTAATGTAAAAAAAATAAAATCATATGTGCCAAAAAAATGCTATAAAATTTACAAAAGCGCTGCTATAAACGGGCACTATTTAAATGTAAGCGCCTATGAAACAGCTGTGCTTTCAAGGCTTCGCGCGCTAAGCGAGCACACAGCAGAACATATTATGGCAAACAGCGAGGGCCTACACAACGCTTTACTTAAAGCGGCCGCAAAAAGCACAAGCTTAAATGAAATTTACGAGCATATGAAATCTAAGCGCTATGCACATTCACGCATAAGGCGCTTTGTTCTTAATGCCGCGCTTGGCTTTGAGGAAAATTTGCCTAAAACGCCTCCCTATATTCATGCGCTGGGCATAAGCGAGGGGGGCGAGCATTTAATGAA
>CAYJPD010000082.1:0-8103 GCA_964371975.1 uncultured Bacteroides sp. | reverse complement strand
ACAGCAGATATGATTTTTTAATATTCGATGAAAATAAAATTATAGGCGAAGTGGTTTTAAACGAAATAGACAGCGACGTTAAAAGTGCGCATTTTAGAATATGCATTTTTTATAAAGAGTATTTTAATAAAGGCATAGGCTCTTTTGCAACAAAATGTATTTTAAACTTTGCCTTCGATAATCTGAGCTTGCAAAGGGTAGGCCTTGAGGTTTTTTCTTATAACGATAGGGCTATGAAAGTTTATGAGAAAAGCGGTTTTGTAGTAGAGGGCAAACTAAGAAATGCCATTCTTAATAAAAACGAATATGCACATATAATTTGTATGTCTATTTTAAAAGACGAATATGAAGCCTTATATAGTAAAAAATAAGAGATAAAGCAAAAACAGTGGGGAAAAACATTGGAAAATAAGCAAAATATGATAGAAGTTAACAATATAACATTTAGCTATTCGCAGGGCAAAAAGAAAGCTGTGCGCAATTTGAGCATGGCAGTTGAAAAAGGCGAATTTGTTGCTGTTTTGGGCGCAAACGGCTGTGGGAAAAGCACGCTTGCAAAGCATTTTAATGCAATTTTACTGCCGCAAAAAGGCAGTGTTAGCGTTATGGATATATCCACATTCGACGAAGACAGGCTTATTGAATTGCGCCAAAAAGTGGGCATGGTTTTTCAAAACCCCGATAATCAAATTGTGGCAACAATTGTTGAAGAAGATGTTGCATTTGCGCCTGAAAACCTTGGTGTGCCACAAAGCGAGCTTAGGGCGCGAGTTGATGAAGCTATGCTTATGGCAGGCATTATAAAGCATAAAGATAAAGCGCCGCATAAGCTTTCGGGCGGGCAAAAACAGCGTGTTGCAATTGCCGGTGTAATAGCAATGCGCCCGGGCTGCCTTGTGCTGGACGAAGCAACGGCTATGCTCGACCCTATAGGCAGAGAAAAAGTTATGAGCACAGTTAAAAAATTAAACAAAGAGTTTAATATGACAGTTGTGCACATAACCCACTATATGGAAGAGGCTGTTTTGGCAGATAGAGTTATTGTAATGCACGAGGGTGAAATTGCAATGCAAGGAACGCCAAAAGAGGTGTTTAGCCAAATTGAAAAAGTGCGCTCTTATAAAATAGATGTGCCCCAAGCGGCAGAGCTTTGCTTTTTGCTTAGCGAGCATGGCGTCAATTTGCCAAAAGACATTATTACTTTTGAAGAATGTGCACAGGAACTTTATAAGCTTTTTGAAAGCGCAGGTGCCGAAAAATGAGTGAAAACATAATTAGAGAGATAGTGCGCACCGAAAATTTAAGCTATGTGTATAACAAAGGTATGCCCGATGAAACTTTAGCGCTTGATAATATTGATTTAAGCATAAACGAGGGTGAATTTATTGGTGTTATCGGTTCAACAGGCTGTGGAAAATCTACGCTTGTGTCACATTTTAACGGCCTTAATAAGCCAACAAGCGGCAAAGTTTTTATAAATGGCACCGATATTTGGCAAGAGCCAAAAAATATTTTGAACTTTCGCTTTATGGTGGGGCTTGTTTTTCAGTACCCCGAGTACCAGCTTTTTGAAGAAACCGTCTACAAAGATATAGCGTTCGGGCCGCAGAATATGCAGCTTTCAAATGATGAAATACAAAATAGAGTTATGCTTGCGGCGCGCTTTTGCGGCATAGAAGAAGAGATGCTAAGCAAAAGCCCTTTCGACCTTTCCGGTGGCCAAAAGCGAAGGGTTGCCATTGCGGGCGTTCTTGCAATGCAGCCAAAACTGCTCGTGCTCGACGAGCCTGCCGCAGGCCTTGACCCATCAGGCAGAGATATGATTTTAGGGCAAATAAAAAAGTACCACGAGCAAAACGGTGGCACTATAATTCTTGTTAGCCACTCCATGGAAGATATAGCAAAATATGCCGATAAAGTTATTGTTATGAACGCCGGGCAAATTGTTATGCATGATAAAACAGAAAATGTTTTTGCGCGCGCAAACGAGCTTTTGGAACTTGGTTTAAGTGTGCCGCAAGTAACAAAAATTTTCTTGCAGTTAAAGCAAATGGGCGTAGACATTAAAACAGATGTTTACACAGTTAACTACGCAGTTAAAACCGTGCTTGAAAAAATGAAAGAAAGCGCAGGTGGTTAAATGCTTAGAGATATTACAATAGGCCAGCATTTCCCCGGTAACTCAACCCTTCATATATTAGACCCCAGAGCGAAAATTGTTCTTAGTATAGTTTATATAATAATGCTTTTTGCAGTGCCGAATTTCGGTGCACTCGGCTTTAGCGTTTTGCTTTTAACAGCGCTTTATGCAATTGCTAAAATACCGCTAAAAGTAATTTTGAAAAGCTTAAAACCAATTATTCCTATAATATTATTTACGTCTGTTTTAAACTTGTTTTTCATGCAAGGCGAAAGCGAGCCTGTTTTTTCGCTTTGGATATTTAAAATATATACAGAGGGCATTAATTATGCTATTATGATAGCTGTGCGCATTATTTGCCTAATAGCAGGCACAAGCCTTTTAACATACACAACAAGCCCTATAGCACTAACAGATGCCATCGAGCAACTGCTTGCGCCTCTTTCTAAAATTCACTTGCCTGTGCACGAGCTTGCTATGATAATGACAATAGCGCTTCGTTTCATACCGCTTTTAATAGAGGAAACCGAAAAAATTATGAATGCGCAAAAAGCCAGAGGCGCACAGCTTGATTCAGGTAACTTAAAAAGCAGAATTAAAGCGCTTATACCTGTTTTAGTGCCGCTTTTTGTATCGGCCTTTAGGCGTGCAGACGAGCTTGCAATGGCGATGGAATGCCGCTGTTATAACGGCGGCGAGGGCAGAACACGCTTAAAACAATTGCACTTAAAGCCAAAAGATATTTTAGTGTGCGCTGTAGCAGTGCTTGTTTTTGTAATAATGGGTGCAACTTCGCTGTTTTTTGCACGCATAGGGGTGTAAAATGCATGTTATGATAGTTTTGCAGTTTAACGGCAAGGCATATTGCGGCTTCCAGGTTCAAAATAATGCCAAAAGCATTTGCGAGCAATTACAAGATGCAATGGAAAAGCTGTATAAAACTCGCCCTGCCGTTAAAGGGTGCTCAAGAACAGATAGCGGCGTGCACGCTATGGGTTATTGTGTAAGCTATATTCAGCCAAAAGCCATAAACGTGTATAAATTACCGCTTGCGCTAAACCGCTTTTTGCCAAAAGATATAAGGGTGCAAAGTGCACAGCAAGTTAGCGAAGATTTCCACGCAAGGTACAGCGCAAAAAGCAAAGAGTATATTTACAATATTCACAACAGCGCTATAGAAGACGTTTTTAATTGCGATTTCAGCTATAGGGTGCCCTACAGCCTTGATATAAACGCCATGCAAGAGGCGGCAAAATTGCTTTGTGGCACAAACGATTACGCCGCATTTATGAATACTAAAAGCGATATAGAAGACACAATACGCACTGTGCATTTTTTCACTGTTCAAAAACAGGGCGATTATATTAAGCTTCACATATGTGCCGACGGTTTTTTATACAATATGGTAAGAATAATGGTGGGAACATTAATTGAAGTGGGCGCAAAAAGAATGAGTGCGAAAGACGCCCTTTATGCAATGCACAGCAAGCAAAGAGAAAACGCAGGCGATACAGCCCCGGCGCATGGCTTGTTTTTATATAAGGTAAATTATTGATAATGGGGGTTTAATGTGGCAAGAAAACAAGGCAAAAAAGCAATATCGTTTACGCATCATAACCCTCGCATTATGGAAATAAGGCGGCAAAAAAAGGCGAGAAGGGCAAAAATTTTAATTGCGCTTGTTGTTAGCATTGTGCTGGTGTTTTGCTATTTTTTGGGCCTTTTTGAAAGAGTTATAGCAAGCGCAAGCGAATTTGCAAACACTGTTACATATTATTTTATGAGCGAGCAAGATTTCCCTATTAATGTGCCTGTAGATGGCATTAAACAGGCGCAAAAAGTAACGGGTGGCTTTGCGGTTTTGGGTGATAGAGAGGTTATAATATATAATAACACAGGCAATGTACTAAGGCGCATACCACACGGTTTTGTCCAGCCTATAATGAGCGCAAGCGATACAAAAATATGCCTATACAGCATAGGCGACGACGAAATTTTAGTAGAGGGCAGGGATAAAACACTGTTTTCACACACATTTGATACAAGCATAATATATGCGCAAATGAGCGAAAGCGGAAAGCTTGCTGTTTTCACACAAAACAGCCTTGAAATTTTCAACGAGATGTTTGAGAGCATATGGAAATGGAGCGATGTTAGCGAGCTACCATTAGCTTTAACTTTCGACAGTAACAATAAAAACTTCGCTGTAGCGCTGTTAAATACACAAAATGGCACATTAACAACAGATATAATGTTTTATAGCACAAACAAAAGCGAAAAACTCGCAAGCATAGAAAACAGCGAGGGCATACCAATAAAAATGCAGTATTTAAATAATGGCCTGCTTGTAATTTACGATACGTTCACAGCTTTTTATGATAAAAACACAGGCGAGGAAATTTCAAGATACGCCTACGGTGAGAAAATATTCAGGAGTGCAAGCATAAATGAAAGCGGCGAAATTGTTCTTTTGTTTGGCGATAAAAATTACCCGGAGATAACACAAATAGTTGTTTTAAATAAAAACCTTGAGAGCACAGCAAGCGAATACACAGGGCAAATAGTTAACTCTATTGATTTTGTTGATAATAATATTTATGCTTTTTTACAAAACAGCGTATTAGTATATGATGAAAACGCAGTATTTGTTGAAGAAGTAAGTGCACAAAAAACGCCTGTGCAAATAATAAAAGCAAACGAATTGCTTTTATTAACACAAGGCAGTATTGAAATATTCAACGCTCAAGCTATCAATTAAGCGCGCCTTTTGGCATTGTTTGCAAAACGTCTGCCTTGCTGCATACAATAAGTGTGAGCTATAGGTGCATTTTGCCCCTTTAAGCATGTGCGTTTTGCCACATGAGGTCGTTTAAATATAAAAAAGCATTGAAATATTCAATGCGCAAAAAAATTAATAAACCCATTTGGGATATAGAAAAGGATGAAAATTATGGTTAGTTGGTTAGGTTATGTTTTAGATGCAATATTTATATTGGTGTTCGCATTAACAGTGGTGTACTTTGTTAAACAAGGTTTTGTGAAAAGCTTTATAGACTTTATAGGTAAAATTGCAGCTTTGCTTGTAGCTTTTTTCGCAAGCATGCCGCTATCAGAGTTTATTTACGAAAAATTGCTGCAAACGCCTTTAACAAATTATGTTTCGGGGCTGGTCAGCGATATGGGCTCGCAAACGCTTGATGAGTATTTAAGCAGCAACGCTGCAAATTTACCGGAGTTTATGCGCGATTTCTTAACAGATTCAGCCGGCACAGGCTTATCGCAAGTTACAGACGATATAACAGCAAGCATTATTCAAAACCTTGTGCAGCCAATTGTTGTGCAAGCAATGGCAGTGCTGTTCTTTATTATAATATTCATAATAATAATGGTATTGGTTAAAGTATTGGCAAAAACAACAAAAGTTATTGATAAAATACCGGTACTTGGTAAAGCTAATAAAGGGCTTGGAATTGTTCTTGGCGTAGCGTGCGCTGCAATTCAAACTGTTATTTTACTAATAATTGTTTGGTTTGTGGTACAAGTTTTCGATATGGTTATAGTGCCGGGCAGCGGCAATATATTCGACAATAGCATACTTTACAGCACATTCATGGAGTTAAATCCGTTAAATTTAGAACAGGGGTTATTATTTAATGATTTGTATTAAATGCAAAAAGAAACCGGCAATTGTTTTTGTGCAAAGAATGGAAAATAAAAGCGCAGGGGCAGAAGGCTATTGCCTTTCTTGCGCGCGCGAAATAGGCCTAAAGCCTATGGACGATATGCTTAAAAATTTCGGTATTTCGCCTGAAGAATTTGAAGCCATGGAAGAAAGAATGACAGACATGATGGAAAGTGGCGACATGGATTTAAGCGAAATGATGCAAGGCCTTAAAGGCGCAAACACCGAAGAAATAGCAAAAGAAATTAAGGCGAGCGCACAAGAACAAGACGACAGCGAAGACGAAGATTTTGCGCCCGGCGGCGCAGGCACATTTCCTTTTAGCATTTTCAGCAGTAGGAATAAAAAAGAAGATGGCGATAAAAAGGGGAAAGCTAAGAACGATAAAGCAAAAAACCGCAAGTTTTTAGATAATTATTGTGAAAACTTAACGGGAAAAGCCAAAGAGGGCAAAGTTGATAGAGTTATTGGCCGCGATAAGGAAATTTACAGAACAATTCAAATTCTATCTCGCCGCCAAAAGAACAACCCATGCCTTATAGGTGAGGCAGGCGTTGGTAAAACGGCAATTGCCGAGGGCACAGCCTTGCATATTGCAAATGGCACAGTGCCGGCAGGGCTTCGCAATAAAGAGATATACTTGCTCGATTTAACAAGCCTTGTTGCGGGCACACAGTTCCGCGGTCAATTTGAAAGCAGGGTAAAAGGGCTTATTAACGAGGTTAAAGAGGCAGGCAATATAATATTGTTTATTGACGAAATACACAATATTACAGGCGCAGGCGATTCTGAGGGCGCAATGAACGCGGCCAATATACTAAAGCCTGCTTTATCGCGCGGTGAAATACAGGTTATTGGCGCAACAACTTTTGCGGAATACCGCAAATATATAGAAAAAGACCAAGCCTTAGAGCGCCGCTTCCAGCCTGTTAAGGTTGAAGAGCCCTCAATATCCGATGCAATTGAAGTTATGCGCGGCATTAAAGATTACTATGAAGACTACCACTATGTTAAAGTTAGCGATATGATAGTTAGCAGCACGGTAACGTTGGCAGAGCGCTATATAACAGATAGGTTTTTGCCCGATAAGGCCATAGACCTTTTAGACGAAGCTTGCGCTTGTTGCTCGCTTCGCCACCCTGAAATTGCAGATTATGTTGAAAATACTAAGCAGTTAGAAAAATTAAAAAGTAAAGAGCTTGAAATAGAAAACCATATGGAAAGCCAAATAGAGCAAAAACAGGAAATTGACTATGAGAGCCTTGCGAATATTAAAAGTGAAATTTTGCGCATAGAGCAAGAACTGCAAAAGCAAAAAGAGCATGTTCGTGAAATAAATGTTACTATGGACGACGTTTCAAAAGTTATAGAACTTTGGACAGGTATTCCTGCGGCAAAAATTAAAGAGAACGAGCACACAAAGCTTTTAATGCTTGAAGAGAATTTGAATAAAGTTGTAATAGGGCAAAAAGAGGCTGTGAATTTAGTATCGAATGCAATTAAACGCAGCCGCGCGGATATTTCTGCGCGCCGCCGCCCTGCAAGCTTTATATTTGTGGGGCCAACAGGCGTTGGCAAAACAGAGCTTGTAAAACAGCTTGCCTTGCAACTTTTCGACACGGTAGACCCATTAATCCGCCTTGATATGAGCGAATTTATGGAAAAGCACGCCGTTTCAAGGCTTATAGGCTCGCCGCCGGGGTATGTTGGCTTTGACGAGGCAGGCCAGCTAACGGAAAAAGTGCGTCGCAAGCCTTACAGCGTTGTGCTTTTTGATGAGATGGAGAAAGCCCACCCCGACGTTATGAATGTGCTTTTGCAAATATTAGACGAGGGCAAAATTAACGACGCACAAGGGCGCACAGTGAACTTTGAAAACACAGTTATTGCAATGACAAGCAACGCCGGAAGTAACGATAAAACAGGCGAGGCAGGCTTTAACAAAACAGCGTCGCAAGTGAACAAAAACAAAATGATGAAAGCCCTGCAAGATTTCCTTCGCCCCGAGTTTTTAAGCCGTGTAGACGAAGTTGTGGTTTTCGAGCCGCTTGGCGAAGAAGAGCTTAAAGAAGTTGCAAGCTTAATGCTAAGTGAGTATATAGAGCCGCTTAAATTAAAGGGCGCCGAGCTAACATGGAACGACGACGTTTTAGCGCTGCTTTGCAAAAAAGCAATGGGCGGCAAATATGGCGCAAGAGATTTAAGGCGCGTTGTGCGCAAAGAAATTGAAGAGAAAATAGCGCAAAAAATTATAGAGGGCAGCATGGACGCAAATATTGAT
>CAYJPD010000081.1:0-8150 GCA_964371975.1 uncultured Bacteroides sp. | reverse complement strand
TAACACAATAATTTGCCAAAATAGGCGTGTTCGGATTACTCCCTAACGGCTAAGCATATTGCGCATCAAAAAATGCTATACCTGCCGCACCGCTACCGGCATGAGTGCCAACAACAGAGCCTATTGGAAGAGCTTCTTCAGGTTTAAGGTTTAACTTGTTTTCAAAGTATTGCACAAAAGGAACAGAACTGCTTTTGTTGCCTGCATAACCAAGGCGCACTTTGCTGAATTTTTGTGAAACTCCGCCCATTGCCTCTATCATTTTAAACACGTTTAAATATGCACCTGCAAGGCCCCTTGCTTTTGCGGCAAGTTTAACTTTACCGTCGGGAGCTTGTTGTGTGGCGAGCTTGCCGTTAATAGCTATAACAGGCTTTATGCCTAAAAGCGAGCCTGCAATTGCAGCCGCACCCGATAAACGCCCGCCTTTTCTTAAATTTGTTAAATCGTCAACAATAGCAAGTAAATGTAAATGGTCGCGCGCTATTAAAAGCTCGCTTGCAATGTCTTTAGCGCTTAAATTATCCTCTTTAAGTTTTAGTGCAAGCTCTACAAGAAGGCCTGCGGCTAAAGTTGCACTTTTGCTGTCTATAATATGGATATTGTCATATTCAACTTCTTGCTTTGCAATGCTTGCACTTTGGTAAGTTCCCGATAGTTCACTGCTGATTGTTATACAAACAACATCGTCGCCATTTTGCTTTGCCTCTTCAAAAACAGCCATGAATTGCTCGGGTGTGGGTTGGCTTGTTGTGGGAAGTTTGGCGCTGTTTGCCATTTTTTCATAAAATTCTTCAGGGGTTAAATCTATTCCGTCGTCAAAGCGCTCCTCGCCGAATATAACTTTCAAAGGCACAACGGTGATATTATGCTGTTTTGTAAAGCTTGCGGGTAAATCTGAGGTTGAATCTGTTATTATACGTGTCATTTTAATCTCCGTTTTTTATGTAAAATATACTTAAAATTTTTTAAGCTTTTTTATTTTACAATGCTTTTAGCTATATGTCAAGTGAAAAGTGTTAATAGTTTATGTTATGGCGAATTGTTTTCCTTTATTGGTTCCTTTTTTAGTTGTTTTCTTCGGCCAATGTTTTAAACGCTGTATTTATAAGCGGAACATTTGCGGTTACGCCGCTTAGCATAATGGCATAAACTGCATCACCATGTAAAATAAACTGCTTTTTAACAAAATTTGCGCTTGCTAAATCGGGCATGTAAAGCGAGAATTTAAACATTTCCTCGCCGTTTTCTTCCATCCATCCCGTAACTCTGTAGCCGTTTTCAAGTTCTTCAATATTTGTTTTGTGCTGCGCCTGTTTTATTGACATTCGCTGCATGTGGATAACTGCCCTAAGTGCGGTTTCTTTAACTGTAATGGCAACATCTCTGCTTAAAGATTCCGCAATTTCTTTGCCTTTTGGCATAAGAACATAGCCGTTTTCTTCTTTTTTAATAAAGTCATTATCGCATAAATCTGCAACGGCAACGGCAAGCTCGAAATAATTAACAAGCTCCTCGCCCCAAAGAGAGCCCTCAAGTTGCTCCATTGTAACGGGGGTGTGGGTGCTGTTCAATAAATAGCATAGCAATATTCTTATTTCTCTTTTTGAATTTAGCCCGCCGGGTTTAACGCCGCTTGTGAAAGCATCTGCTGACATAATAGCCCTCGCTTTTGTGTAATTTATTTTAAAGCAATCTTATTTTTTATGTGTGGTTTTGCCAAAACCTATAATTTCAAAACATTCTCGTTATATTTATAATCCTATCGCTCAAACTGCAATATACAGCTAAATTAGCTACTAAAGTATATATGTTTCATTATAATCCAAAGTGCTGTTTTCGTCAAACACCGTCTGCATAAATTTTGCGCAGCCTTTTGTTGAATATAGCCACCTTGAAATGTGCCCGCTCTTTTTTGTATACTCATATTCTTTAGTAGGAATTTGCTCTACCGTTTGCAATATCGAAAGCTTAATTTTCATTTTCTCAGGCTGAATATTTTTAATAAAAACACTAACGCATTGCCCGCATTTCACATTTTGTGTGTGCTCTGCAAGGCCTGTTAAGTTTGGGGTAAGCTCAATAAAAACGCCATAGCTCTCTATACTGCGCACAACGCCTATTACAGTTTGCCCTATGTGGAATTTATCGGCGTTTTCAAGCCATGTGCCAAAAAGCTCCTTTGTGCTTAAAACTAAGCGGCCGTGCTCGTCTTTGCTTTTAACAGCGCAAAATATATTCTGCCCTTTGTAAAACCTGTCGTAAGCGCTGCTAATTCTGGAAACAGACATGCAATCAATAGGCAAAAGTGCACTTATACCGCAGCCTATATCACAAAATGCTCCGAAATTTTCAAGGTGTGTTATTTTTGCGCTTATAATGTCGCCGCTTTTAAGTTTATCTATGTAATGTAATGTGCATTGCTCTTGCGCTTGTTTTCGTGATAGCAAAGCGTAAGTTTCATCGCCGTTTGAAACGATATCTTTCACAACAAAGCAAGTTTTTTTACCCACTCGAGATAAAATTGCAATGTCGCGCACGGTGTTTTCGTCATAGTTTAAAACACATTCTTCTTTTGGAATAATACCTTTCAATTCGCCCAAATTAAAGTGCAAATTCTTGTTTGCATCGCATGAAATAGCTTTTGCCTCTAAAATTTTTTTGCTTTGCATTGCCTGCGTTAATGCTTCTTTTGTACTTGGTGTAAGGGAAACGGAAGTATTTTCGGGGTAAAATAACATTGTACATCATCCTTTTTTGTTAGCAATGGTATATTATATGCAAGTGTAATTGTAAAAATTATAATTATTTTTACTTATAATAAATGTTTTGCAAAATGCGCCTTAATACTGTATAATATATATGCTGAAAATTAATACCAAGGGGTAAGTATATGGATGTACGCTTAAACGATATTATAATTGTGCGCAAAAGCCACCCGTGCGGTGGCAACAGCTTTACAGTGCTGCGCATAGGCGCAGATTTTCGCATAAAGTGCAACACATGCGGCAGGGAAGTTATGCTCGCGCGCAGTAAAATTGAAAAGAATATAAAAAAAATAGAAAGAAACGATATTAGCGAATAGATGAGGAAAAAACATGTTAGATAAATTACAGGCGGTAAGAAACCGCTATGACGAAATTAACAATAAATTGCAAGACCCAAGCGTTATAACAAATAACGCCCTTTACAGCACGCTTATGAAAGACTATAAAAGCTTAACGCCGCTTGTTGAAGCTTATGACGAGTACAAAGCGGCAAGTGAGGGCTTTGAGGAAGCAAAAACTTTGCTTGATGAGGGCGGCCTTGATGCCGATTTTAAAGAGCTTGCACAAGCGCAGTATGACGAAAACAAAAAAGAGATAGAGCGCCTTACGGAAGAGCTTAAAATATTGCTGCTGCCCAAAGACGAAAACGACGAAAAGAGCGTTATTGTTGAAATAAGAGGCGGCGCCGGCGGCGATGAAGCGGCACTTTTTGCAAACAGCCTGTTTCGTATGTACTGCTTATATGCAGAGAGCCGCAGATGGAAATATGAAGTAATAAATGCAAACGAAACCGAGCTTGGCGGCCTTAAAGAAATTAGCTTTGCCGTTGAGGGTGAGGGCGCATATAGCCGCCTTAAATTTGAAAGCGGCGTGCACAGAGTACAGCGTGTGCCGGAAACCGAAACACAAGGGCGTGTGCATACATCTACAGTTACGGTTGCCGTTATGCCGGAAGCCGAGGAAGTGGATATAGATATAAACCCGGCAGATTTGAAAATAGACACATTTAGGGCGTCGGGCGCAGGCGGCCAGCACATAAATAAAACGTCGTCGGCAATACGTGTAACGCATTTGCCCTCGGGTATGGTAGTAGAGTGCCAAGACGAGAGAAGCCAGCTTAAGAATAAAGAGAAAGCGCTTAAAGTTTTAAGAAGCCGTATGCTTGCAAAAGCGCAAGAAGAGCAAAGCAGCGCAATTGCCGCAGACAGGAAAAGCCAGGTTGGCACGGGTGACCGCTCGGAGAGAATTCGCACATATAACTACCCTCAGGGCCGCTTAACAGACCACCGCATTGGCTTAACCCTTTATAAGCTCGATACAATTTTAAACGGCTCGCTTGAAGAGGTTATAGATGCGCTTGTTACAGCCGATAGGGCAGAGAAGCTTAAGGCTTCATCTGAGGAGGCCTAATTGGAAAACGCGTTTAACACAAAAATATTAATACCCAGCGCACAAAATATAGAGCTTGCGGCAAAGGAGCTTAAAAACGGCGAAGTTGTTGCAATTCCAACAGAAACCGTATATGGGCTTGCGGCAAATGCGCTAAATGAAAGCGCTGTAAAAAAGATATTTAAAGCAAAAGGGCGCCCCGGTGACAACCCGCTTATTTGCCATATTGCGCATATAAGCGAGCTTTCTTCGCTTGCATTAAATGTGCCCAAAAGCGCAGAAATTTTAGCGCAAAAATTTTGGCCGGGCCCTTTAACAATGGTGCTTAAAAGCAAAGGCGTGGCTTGCCCTTCGGTTAGCGCAGGCCTTAGCACAATAGCTGTTCGCATGCCCTCGCACGAAGTGGCGCTTCAAATAATAAAAGCGGCAGGTGTGCCGCTTGCCGCGCCAAGCGCAAACACAAGCGGCAGTGTAAGCCCAACAAAAGCGCAAGATGTTTTTGGCGATATGAACACAAAAATTAAGTATATTATTGATGCAGGCGCCTGTGAACACGGCCTTGAAAGCACGGTTGTTTCACTTGCAAATGAAAACGAAGCGCCTGTGCTTTTGCGCCCTGGCATTATAACAAAAGCGCAAATTGAAAATGCACTGGGCATTGAAATACAAGTTTCAAGCGCTATTACAAGCGAGCTTAAAAGCGAGCAAAAAGTGCAATCTCCCGGCATGAAATACACGCATTATGCGCCAAAAACAAAGCTTGTTTTAGTTGATGCAAGCGCTGAAAAATATATTGCTTATGTTAATGAAATTGCCGAAAAAAACAAAGAGGTTGCGGCGCTTTGCTTTGAGGGCGAGCAGCATGCGCTTAATTGCAAAGCTGTTACTTACGGTGAAATAGAAAACTCAAAAGCTCAGGCACAAAACCTTTTTTCATCGCTTAGAGAATTAGACGAGCTTTGCAAAAAAACAGCCTATGCACACTGCCCAAACAGCGAGGGCATAGGCCTTGCGGTTTACAACAGAATTTTAAGGGCGGCGGCCTTTAGGGTGGTGCAACTTTGAAAATTATTGCAATTACAGGTAAAAGCGCAAGCGGCAAAAGTACGGTTTCACGCTTGTTTGAGAAAGAGGGCTTTACCGTTTTAGATGCAGACTTAGCCGCAAAACAAGCGGTGCAAAACAAAGAGGTTTTAAAAAAGCTTCAAAATGAATTTGGCGAGGATATAGTTGAAAACAGTGCTTTAAACAGAAAACTTCTCGCTCAAAGGGCTTTTGAGAGCAAAAATAAAACAAAAGCGCTAACGGATATAACCCACCCTGAAATTGTGCGCTTACTGCTTTTAGGCGTGCAAGAAGCTAAAAACAGGGGCGAAGATATTGTTTTTATAGATGGCGCCGTTATTATTGGCGGCCTGTTTGAAAAGCACTGCGATGAATTTATTGTTGTTATTAGCGATGAAGAAGGCATGATTAAAAGGATTGAGGCGCGCGACAGTTTAAGCCGCGAGCAGGCGCAAAAGCGTTTAAACAGCCAGCTACCGCAAGAAATGTACCTAAAAGCCGCACATTATGTGATAAATAACAAAGGCACACAAAAGCAATTAGAGCAAAGAGCAAAGCAGCTTTTAGAAAAATTGGCTAATAGAAATTAATAGTTGTAAGCTTTTTTATAAAGCGTAAATTCAAAAGCTAAGGCACTATGCCTTACACTTTTATGTGCGCTGTTTTGAGAATAGTAAAAAACAATAAGTTTAAATAGTTCAAAGCGAGCTTAAAGTATAAATAATAGCGGCTAAGTTTCAAGCCGACTGTTATAAAACAATTAGCAAATAATTTTTTAATATATATTCTCTGATTAATCGACATGGTTTTTACACAATTTCATGTTACAATTGCAAAAACAAAAACAATTTAGGAGAAACATGATTAAATTTTATAAAACGCACAAAATTTTAAGCGTTGTTTTGTTGTTTGTAATTGGGATTTTGCTTTTGCAATTTGCCGTTGTAACATTCGATAAAGTGGCGCACCCGTTAAAGTATGAGCAGATTGTTGAAGAGTATGCAATAGAGTATAATGTGCCAAAAGAATTTATATACGCCGTAATACATACAGAGAGCGGCTTTGACGAAAACGCTCAGAGCGATGCGGGCGCAAGAGGCCTTATGCAAATAACAAACGAAACATTTGAGTGGATAAAGCTTATGATAGCGCCAAATGAAGATTTGAGCTTTGACGATATGTTTGACGCGCAAACAAATATTCGTTTTGGCACATATTTTTTAGCGGTTGCCCTTGAAAGCTATAATGGCGATATAGCAACAGCGGCGGCGGCATACCACAGCGGCATGGGCCTTGTGGGCGATTTGCTTTTGAGCGAGGAATACTCAAGCGACAATACCGTTTTGCACACATTCCCCTACGAGCAAATGAATTTTTATGTATATAAAATTGAAAATGCATATGAAAAATACTGTGCTTTATATAAGTAATTTTTATGCCAATTTCAGAAAATTGCTTATATTCTTTTTACATATTATAGTATTAAATACCATAGCTAACGCACAAGAAAAACACAATAGCGGAAAATAAAACCAAGAAAACTTTAAAAATAAAAACTAAACAACAGGAGGAAGTTATGAAAAAACAAACGACAAAAACCGACAAGAATACAAAAGATGTAAAGAAAGACGGCAAAATTTTAAGCGAAGCTTTACTTTTTCAAACAGAGCATATAGCTGAAATTGATGCTGAAAACCAAAAGAAAGCAAGCGAGTTTTGCGAGGGCTATAAAAAGTACTTAGATAAAGCCAAAACAGAATATGCCGCAGTTGAAACGTCTATTGAAATGTTGAAAGAAGCGGGCTTTAAAGAATTTGACATAGGCAAAAAATACAAAGCAGGCGATAAAATTTATGTGAATAACAGGGAAAAAGCGCTGATTTGTGCAGTTATAGGAACAAAAAATGTGCAAAACGGCGTGCGTTTAGTGATATCGCATGTGGATGCTCCTCGCCTTGATTTAAAACCTAACCCTCTGTATGAAGATAGTGAATTTGCCCTTTTTAAAACACATTATTATGGCGGTGTGCGTAAATATCAATGGGGCGCAACGCCTTTGTCCATTCACGGCGTTGTTTACAAAGCCGACGGCACTAAAGTTACAATTAGCATGGGCGAACATGAGGGCGACGCTGTTTTTTGCATAACAGATTTATTGCCGCATTTAGCCCAGCAACAAAGCCAGCGCAAGCTTGCAGATGGCCTTAAAGGCGAAGAACTTAATATTATGATAGGCTCTATTCCTTTTGAAGACAAAGAAGTTAAAAACCGCTTTAAGCTGTATGCAATGCAGATTTTGAACGAGAAATACGGCATAACCGAGCGAGATTTTACAAGGGCTGAATTACAAGCGGTGCCTGCATTTAAAGCAAAAGACGTTGGCCTTGACAGAAGCATGATAGGCGCATACGCGCAAGATGACAGAGTTTGTGCCTACACTTCTCTAATGGCTTTGTTAAATGAGCAAAACCCTGAATTTACAAATATTTGCGTGCTTACAGATAAAGAGGAAACAGGCTCTAACGGAACAACAGGCCTACAGTGTGATTACACTTTCCATTTTCTACAGCGCCTTGCAAATATGCAAAATGCAGATTACATAACAATGCTTGAAAACTCTAAATGCCTATCAGCAGATGTTAACGTTGCAATGGACCCAACTTTTGGCGATGTTAGCGAAAAAAATAACTGCGCAAAATTCAACCACGGTGTTATTGTAACAAAATACACAGGCTCGCGCGGTAAAGGCGACACAAACGATGCCGACGCAAGAACAGTAGCCTACATAACAAAAATATTTGATGATGCAGGCGTTACTTGGCAAACAGGCGAGCTTGGCAAAGTAGACCAAGGCGGCGGCGGAACAATTGCAAAATATGTTGCAAACCGCAACGTAGATGTTATAGATATCGGTGTGCCTATTTTAAG
>CAYJPD010000080.1:0-8349 GCA_964371975.1 uncultured Bacteroides sp. | reverse complement strand
TTCACGCTGAAAAGAAGGGCGAACCACAAAACTCGAACCCTAAAAGCTAATGAACAAACAAGGTGCAAGCTTTGCAAAAAACAAGAAAACACAAAGCAATATATATTATTAAAAGCAAATAAACAATTACCCAAAACCTATCACTTTTGATAGGCATAAGCTCGTTCGATTATGCTAAGCAAATCTTCATATACCCTCATGCCGCTGCACTCTCTTCTAAGAGCCGCCGCACCTTTAAGGCCGTTAAAATATTTGCCTGCAAGGCCCCTTGCCTGCTGCATTGCAACAAACTCGCCCTTGTGCTCGCACATATTATATATATGCTCTTTAAGCACTTCAAAGCGGCTGTTTAGGCTTGGCGGCGGCGGTATTTCCTCGCCGCTGAACAGTGCTTTAATCTCGCTGAAAATCCAAGGGTTGCCAAGCGCGCCGCGCGCTATTGCAACGCTATCGCAATTTGTTTTATCAATTAGGTTTTTTGCATCTTGTGCGCTTATTATATCGCCGTTTGCCAAAACGGGTATATTTACAGCCGCTTTAATTTTGGCAATTTCGTCTTCGTGTATTCCGGGCGCATACATTTCTTGCCTTGTGCGCCCGTGCACGGTTAAAAGTAAAACGCCTGCCTCTTCGCACCTTTTTGCAACTTCAACGCCTGTGTAGCTCTTTGCATCGTTTGTGTAGCCAATGCGCATTTTAACGCTAACGGGTATATTATATTCCTCTGCACTTTTCACAACCGCTTTTGCAATAGCGCCTGCGAGCGACGGTGTTCTTAAAAGCGAACTTCCGGCGCCGCTTTGAGTTATTTTAGGCGCCGGGCAGCCCATATTTATATCTAAAAAGTCGAAAGGTGCTTTATATTTGCCGCTGCAAATAAGCGATGCCGCTCGGCCCATATCCTCGGCGTTTGAGCCAAAAATTTGTATGCCGTAGGGCGCTTTTAAGCCACTTGATGCCATTAAATGCGGGCTTTTTTTATCGCCCATGGTAAGCGCTTTTGCACTTACCATTTCGCTAACGGTGAATGTTGCGCCAAAATTTTCGCATAAAATGCGCATGCTTTTATCTGTAGCGCCTGCCATAGGCGCCAGCGCCGCGCCTTTTTTCAAGGTTAACTTGCCAAATTTTATTTCGTGCATTTATATATTACTCCGCCAAAAATGAATACAATATTGCTTTTAACATTTAATTTGTTTAAACAATGTATATGAAAATTTTTATTAAATTTAATGCAAATTAATCTAAAAAGTCCCTCAATTTCTTACTGCGGCTTGGGTGGCGCAATTTGCGAAGAGCTTTTGCCTCAATTTGCCTTATGCGCTCGCGCGTAACATTGAACTCTTTGCCAACTTCTTCTAAAGTGCGGGGCCTGCCATCGCGAAGGCCGAAACGCAGGCGCAAAACTTTCTCCTCGCGAGGGGTTAGCGTTTGCAAAACGCCGCCAAGCTGCTCTTTAAGTAAAATATGGCTTGCAGCTTCTGCCGGAACAGGCGCATCTTCGTCGGGGATAAAATCGCCTAAGTGGCTGTCTTCCTCTTCACCGATAGGCGTTTCAAGGCTAACGGGCTCTTGCGCTACACGCATAATCTCCCGAACCCTATCTATAGGCATATCAAGCTCTAACGATATCTCCTCCACGGTTGGCTCGTGGCCGTTGCGGTGAAGCAGTAAGCTGGATATTTTTTTAACTTTGTTAATTGTTTCCACCATGTGCACAGGTATGCGAATTGTTCTTGCTTGGTCTGCAATTGCTCTTGTAATCGCTTGCCTAATCCACCAAGTGGCGTAAGTTGAAAATTTAAAGCCCTTAGTGTGGTCGAACTTTTCAACCGCTTTTATAAGCCCTAAATTGCCCTCTTGAATTAAATCTAAAAACTGCATACCACGCCCTACATAGCGCTTTGCAATTGAAACAACAAGCCGTAAGTTAGCCTCGGATAAACGCTGTTTTGCCTTATCGCCGTCTTCGCCGCCCTCTTTTATGGTTTGCGCTAAATGTATTTCTTCCTCGGGCGAAAGAAGGGGAACGCGCCCTATTTCTTTTAAGTAAACCTTAACGGGGTCGTCAATATTAACGCCCTCTGCGCTTAGTGCGGTTTGCAAAACGTCTACGGTTTCTTCTGTAAGCGTAAATTCTTCCTCGCTTGCATCGCTTTCGTCCACAACGTCTACCATATTAACTTCAAGCATTTCATAAAGGCGGTCTACCAGCTCAACTTCAAGCCCCACTTCTTCCATAGCATCGTTAATTTCCTTTGTGGTTAGCTTTCCGTTGCGCTTACCTGTTTCTACAAGGCTTAAAATAATATTTTTTTTGCTATCCGGCATTTTTGTTTCTCCTAATCTAATTGTTTATTTTTTGTCATTTTTCAATTTGCTTAAATAATCGTTAATTTCATTGGTGGATTTTTGTGCGGCGTTTGTGCTCATGGGAACGCTTTGCACAATGCGCTTTATATACTGGCGCACATCGTCTTCGCTAAGCGATGTTTCGTAGTTTTGTGCTATAATGCGGCTTAAAAGCTGTGTTACTTCAAGAGATAGCTCTTGCTCGAAAGCGGATATATCAAAAGGGCCATCAGGGTTATTGAGCATAAGCTCGAAAACCTGCGCCATCTCTTCGCTTATAAACTGCTTTGGCGATAAATGCTGTGAAACAAGCTGTAAATACTCGGGCACGCGCATTATTGCGGCAACGAGTTGTTGCTCGGCATAGGCAACGCCCAGCGCTTTTTGGCCGCCTTTTGTGTAGGGCACATTTATGGTGTATCCAACACCTTGTTTATATAAATTATTATCTCTTTGTTTTTTTAAAAGCTTTTCGTTTCTTATTTGTGCACTTTCTATTTGCGCTAAAACCGCCGCTTTACTAACATTTGTTTGCTCTGCAAGGCGCCCTGCGTACACATCGCGCTCCACATGTGTTATTTTGCCGCTAAGCGTGTTTGCCGCCTCTTTTAGGTATGCCACTCTGCCGTCGTCCAGCGATAAATCATATTTTTGCCTCGCTTGCAGCAGTGCATATTCCAAAGAGTTATTTGCGCCCTCCAAAAGTGCGCTGAAATTATCCGCGCCGAATTTCTGCAAGTACTCATCAGGGTCTTTTGCGTTTTGTAGCTGCAAAACCGTAACTTTAACGGGCGAGTTTTCAAAAAGGCGCAATGCTTTTTGCGTTGCCTTTTGCCCGGCTTCGTCCATATCATAGCAAAGAACAACTTCGTTTGCATATTCTTCAAGCACTTTAACTTGCTCTGCTGTAAGCGCTGTGCCGCAAGCGGCTATAGCTGTTGTAAAACCTGCTTGGTGCAAAGAAATTGCATCTAAATTGCCCTCGCAAAGTATATAGCGCCTTGAGCTTTGCTTTCTTGCAAAATTAAGCGCGAAAAGCGTTTTGCTTTTTTTATACACCATGGTTTCGGGGCTGTTTATATATTTGCCGCCGCTTTGCTCTTTGCTGATATTGCGCGCGCTGAACGCTATAACATTACCGCGCAAATCGAAAATCGGTATCATGGCACGGCCCCTGAAAAAATCGAAAGTGTGGCCTTTGGCAGATGCCCTTATAATGCCTGCGCTAAGCATCTCCTCTTCTTTAAAGCCAAGCGCTTTGAGATAATCCTTTGTCGCATTAAAGCTATCGGGCGCAAAGCCAAGCCCAAAACGGCGAATTGTGTCGTCTGAAAGGCCGCGGCTTCGCCAATAAAGCCTTGCATTTTTGCCGTTTTGCTCGTTCATGGTTTTAAAGTAAAAACGTGCGGCCGCCTTATTAACTTCAAGAACCCTCGAGCGCAGTTTAAGTTCATCGTTATCATCGTCGAAAAGGGGCATACCCACTCTTTCCGCCAAGAATTTTATAGCCTCAACATAGCTTACGTTCTCTATTTTTTGTATGAAGTTTATGGCGCTGCCGCCACTTTGGCAACCATAACAGTAAAAAGAATTGCTCTCGGGGTATACTGTAAACGAGGGCGTTTTTTCGCTGTGAAAAGGGCAAAGCCCTGAGTGAATTCTGCCTTTATGGCGAAGGCTCACATAATTTTGCACCACACTAACAATATCGCTGCGCTGTGTGAGCTCTTGTATATATTCTTGCGGTATCACTCCGCACAGCACCTCCTTTTTTAGCTGTTAGTTGTTAATTTGGGAAAGTTTTAATATATGCCTGAAAGGGCCATTATACATTTAAAAGCTCAATCAATAAATATCCGATAAAACATGCCACTTTTGTGGCACGAAAACACGCTCGAAAACTTTAATTGCCATTTCATCGCTCATGCTTGAAATATAATCCGTTACCGCCCTTTGGTTGCCCTCTTTTTCGCTTATTGTAACAAAAAGCTTTGGCATTTCCACGGGGTTTTTCATAAAATGCTCGTATAAAACCGTAATTAAACCGTCAACTTTTTTTTCTTCATGCTTTGCTATTTCATCTATATAAACCGAGCTGTACATAAAAGAGTGCAAAGATAAATAAGCCGCATGAACTTTTGCCGACATCTTAATATCGGCACCGTTACTGCTTTTGATAATATCCCCAATTAAAGTTGTTATACGCGCGCTTTTTGTGTTGCCCAAAACGCTAATGGCATCTTTGGGCAATTGCTCATGCTTTAAAACGCCTGCTGTGATAGCGTCTTCAATATCGTGGTTTATATAGGCTATTCTGTCGCTATAGCGCACTATAACTCCCTCACCTGTAGCGGGCCAATCATCTTTTGTGTGGTTGAGTATACCGTCTAAAACCTCATGCGATAAATTTAAGCCCATGCCGTCTTTTTCTATAAACTCAACAACTCTTACGCTTTGCTCGTAATGCCTAAAGCCCTCAGAATTAAGGGCGTTTAAAACCCTCTCGCCTGCGTGGCCGAAAGGCGTGTGGCCTAAATCGTGCCCAAGGGCTATTGCCTCGGTTAAGTCTTCATTAAGCATAAGTGCGCGCGCAAGCGTTCTTGCTATTTGGCTAACTTCAAATGTATGGGTTAAGCGTGTTCTGTAGTGGTCGTCCTCGGGCGACAAAAACACTTGGGTTTTTTGCTTTAAACGCCTGAACGCCATGCTGTGAATAATTCTGTCTCTATCTCGCTGATAGCAAGTTCTGTAATCACAAGGGTTTTCTTCTTTGCTGCGCCCTTTACTCTCATCGCTGAAAGCGGCGCTTTGGCACAAAGTACTGTGCTCTAATTTTTCTGCCCTTTTCCTAATAAACCCATTTTCCATAAGCGCACCTGCTTTCTTGTTGCTCTATTATATATATACGTTAAAAAGCTTAAAATTCCTTTTTTATTTTTAATTTTTTACAAAATATATTGTTTTGTGGTTTCGTAGGTGCTAAATATAATAAATGGCGATAGTGAAAAATTACTATTGACAAATTTAACCGATTGAGTATAATATAATTATCACTACCCCTCGGTGGGGGTGGTTGAAAATTAGAATAACATGAGAAACGCTTTGTTTTATGCTTTGCATTTACAACGGTGTACAATTTAAAAATAACAAAAAGAGTGGTTGTTATGGATAAAAAATATTATGATATTACAGGAATGACGTGTTCTGCGTGCAGTGCGCATGTAGAAAAAGCGGCAAGAGCGGTTAGCGGTGTTGAGAGTGTACAAGTGAACCTTTTAACTAACAGTATGGTGGTGCACGGTGCAGTTAGCGAAAGTGATATTGAGAGCGCTGTGCAAAAAGCAGGCTATGGCGCTAAGGCAAAAAGCACTTCTAAAAAGAAAAACGACAAACAAAAAGCGCACGAAGAACGCCAAAAGCAATTAGAGGAAAAACAAAGGCAAATGCATATTAGGCTTTGGGTATCCATTAGTTTTTTAGTTGTGCTTATGTATGTTTCTATGGGCGAAATGATAGGCTTGCCGCTGCCCCCTTTTTTAGACGGAATGGAAAATGCCGTCAGTTTCGGTATGGCGCAATTTTTGCTAACACTGCCCATTGTTTATGTTAACAGGGCGTTTTTCCAAAAAGGCTTCAAGGCGCTTTTCAACAAAAGCCCTAATATGGATAGCCTTGTTGCCATGGGCAGTTCAGCGGCGCTAATTTACGGCGTTTTTGCCATAATGCGCATGGGCACAGGGCTTGGAACGGGCAACTTAGAGCTTGTGCACACTTACCGTATGGATTTGTATTTTGAGAGCGCAGGCACTATTTTAACGCTTATAACGCTTGGCAAATATTTTGAAGAGCGCAGTAAGGGCAAAACAAGCAGTGCAATAACAAAATTAATGCAGCTTGCGCCGCAAATTGCAACAGTTATAAGGGATGAAATTGAAGTTACAATTGATGTTGAAGATGTGCAAGCAGGCGATATTATAGTATTGCGCCCCGGGCAAAGCGTGCCTGTAGACGGCGTTATAACAAAGGGGCATTCTTCTTTTCAAGAGGCGGCACTTACGGGCGAAAGTTTACCAAGGGAAAAAACAATTGGCGAAAATGTGCTTGCAGGCAGTATAAACAACAGCGGTTTAATTAATTTTAAAGCCACAAAAGTTGGCGAAGATACAACAATAGCACAAATTATCCGCCTTGTGGAAGAGGCTACGGCAGGCAAAGCGCCAATAGCAAAAATTGCAGATAAAATAAGCGGTGTTTTTGTTCCCGTTGTAATGGCAATTGCTCTAGTAACCGCCATAGTGTGGCTTTTACTGGGCATGAGCGCTGAATTTGCGCTATCAAGCGCTATAGCGGTTTTGGTTATATCGTGCCCGTGTGCTTTAGGGCTTGCAACGCCTGTTGCCATAATGGTTGGCACAGGCAAAGGTGCAGAGCACGGCGTTTTGATAAAATCGGGCGAGGCACTTGAAAAAGCCCACAGCATAACCCATTTGGTTTTAGATAAAACAGGCACTGTTACAAAAGGCGAGCCTATAGTTACAGATATTTACTGTGCACAAGGCGATGAATGGCTATCATGGGCTTACGGAATTGAAATAGGCAGCGAGCACCCACTTGCAAGCGCCGTTGTAAATTATGCAAAACAGCAAGGCATAAAGCAAACAAGCGTGCAAGATATGCAGGCTGTTTTCGGAAAAGGCGTAAAGGCAACATTAAACGGCGAGCTAATTTTAAGCGGCAACGAAAAGCTTTTAAACGACCATGATATTGAAATAAGCGATAATTTAAAACAACGTGCACAGGAGTATGCAAGCAGTGCAAAAACACCACTGTACTTTGCTAAAAATAAGCAAGTTTGCGGCATTATGGCAGTTGCGGATGTAATTAAACCCGGCGCAAAGCAGCAAATTAAGCAGCTTAAAGAAATGGGCCTTAATATAACACTTTTAACAGGCGATAATGAAAAAACCGCAAAAGCAATAGGCGCACAGCTTGAAATAAACGACGTTATAGCGCAGGTGCTTCCGCATGAAAAAGAGGGTAAAATTTCCTCGCTTCAAAAAAGCGGTGCTATTGTGGGCATGGTTGGCGACGGCACAAACGATGCGCCGGCGCTTGCAAGGGCAGATGTTGGCATCGCCATAGGCGCAGGCACCGATATAGCAATAGACAGCGCCGACATTGTGCTTATGAAAAACAGTTTAAGCGATGTTATAACAGCGCTGAAGCTTTCAAAAGCTGTTATAAGAAATATAAAGCAAAATTTATTCTGGGCGTTTTTCTATAATATGATAGGCATACCTCTTGCCGCAGGGCTTTTATATTTGCCGTTCTCACTGCGCCTATCGCCTATGTTTGGCGCGGCGGCTATGAGCTTATCCAGTATTTTTGTGGTAACAAATGCGCTAAGGCTTCGCAAATTCAAAGCAGATAGCGCTGCAATAAGCGAACTTGCACAAGATAGTATTGCAATTGAAAAAGGCGAAGAGGCAAGCACAATGGCAAAAAGCGAAATTGAAGACAATAACATTGATAAAAACAAACAAAAAGGAGAGAAAAAAACTATGAACACTTTAGAAATTAACGTTGGCGGAATGACTTGCCCCCACTGTGTAAGGCACGTTAAAAATGCACTTGAGGCATTTGAGGGCGTTAGTGCAGATGTTATTTTAGAAGAAAACAAAGCCATTTGCCAAAGCGAGGGGCAATTAGACGAAAGCGCGCTTAAAAAAGCCGTTGTTGATGCAGGCTACACAGCAGATTAAGGAGGAGCATATATGCAAGCAGATAAAACAGTTATAAACAGTTTGCTTAAAACGGCTAAGGGGCAAATAGACGGTATACTTGGCATGGTTGATGAAGACAGATACTGTATTGATATATCCAACCAATTATTAGCCGCGCAAAGTATAATAAAAAAGGCTAACAAAGAGGTTTTAAAAGCACATTTAAAAACCTGTGTAGCCGACGCTATAAAAAGCAAAGACGATAAAAAAATTG
>CAYJPD010000079.1:0-8628 GCA_964371975.1 uncultured Bacteroides sp. | reverse complement strand
ACAGCACCCTCTATTGTAATGATGATAATAACGTCAATTTACGGCGTAATAGACGGCTTATTCGTAAGCAATTATGTGGGCGAAGTGGAATTTGCCGCACTAAACTTAATTTACCCACTGCTTATGGTTATGAGCTCGTTCGGGTTTATGATAGGCACAGGCGGCTGTGCCTTAATAGCAAAATACTTAGGCGAAGGCAAAAGACAAAGAGCAAACGAAATTTTCGCAATGCTTGTAGTGCTGTTAATACTACTGGGAACAGCGCTTGCTACAATTTCTATAATTTTCATAAAGCCTATTTCCCTTCTTTTGGGCGCAACGCCCGAGCTTTTAGGCGGCTGTATAACTTACGGCGTTATAATGCTAATAGCACTGCCGTTTTTTATGCTTCAAACTTCTTTTATGAGCTTTGCCGTTGTTGCGGAATTGCCTAAAATGGGTATGCAATTATCTATAGCTTCAGGCATAACTAATATTGTTTTAGATTATGTACTAATTGTTGAATTTGAAATGGGGCTTGCAGGTGCAGCTTGGGCAACAGGGCTTAGCCAATTTGTGGGCGGCGTTTTTCCGCTTTTCTACTTTTTAAGCAAAAAGAACAACAGCAATTTGCGCCTTGTGAAATTCAAATGGGATTTTAAAGCTGTTGCAGGCACATGCACAAACGGCGCAAGCGAGATGATGTCGAGCATATCCGGCTCGCTCGTTAACATACTTTACAATATCCAGCTTATGCGCTATATAGGCGCCGATGGCGTATCTGCTTACGGCATAATTATGTACATAAGTTTCATTTTTGCCGCAGTGTTTATAGGCTATGCCATAGGCGTTTCGCCTATTATAAGCTACCATTTCGGCGCAGGCGATAAACACGAATTGCAATCACTTTTCAAAAAAAGTTTTGTTATAATGATGGCATCTTCAATTTTTTTAACAGCTATCGCCATTGTGTTTGCAAGGCCTCTTTCCGCTATTTTTGTAAGCTATAATGCCGAGCTTTTAGCGCTGTCTATCAGGGCTATGACCTTATACTCAATAGCTTATTTGTTCATGAGCATAAATTATTTTTCCTCCGCTTTTTTCACAGCGCTAAACAATGGCAAAGTTTCAGCGTTTGTATCGTTTTTGCGCACATTTGCCCTGCAAGTGTTATTCGTTTTCCTACTGCCGCCGCTTATGGGCTTAGACGGCATTTGGCTCTCAGTGGTTGTTGCTAATTTTATATGCTTTTTTGTTAGCCTTTTGCTTTTTAAAATATACGGTAAAACATATGGGTATTTGCGCTCAAAACCGGCAATATCAAATAAATAACGCACAATTTTAACTTTAATTTGCGCACGTTAAAATTTGCAAATACAAGGGAGAAGTATATGCTAAAAAATGAAATTAATTCTATTTTAAGCAAAGCCTATTCTAAAGAGTTTTCGCTTGCCCTACTTAAAAATTTCGAGGGCATAATTACCGGCTATAAAGCGAAAAATTTGCAAAAAATTAACGAACATTCGTGCGAATTTATCAAAATTGTTGTAGGTGCTTTATGGCAAAAGCAACATAGCGATGGTATTGTATCGCTTAATTACCTCAGCTTGCTTAACGAGCCCGGGCAAAGCGAGCAAACAAAGCAAAGTGCTTTTAAAAACAATGTGCTGAGCAGTTTAATGCTTATGCATAATTTGTGTATGGACGATAGCGCACAGCTAAAACACGAGCAAAATAAAATATATGCACATATATTTATGCTTACAAACTGCTGCAAATTTATATTAGCGCAACTTATAATTGAAAACAGCGATGCGCGCTTTGATGCTATAGACGAGCTTATAACCTCGCTTTTGGAAAAAGACATTGTGCTTATTTGGAGCACAGGAAAAAACATGAGGGTGCTTAGCAATAAAATGCACTGCAAAGAAAAAGTTTTATGCTTGCTTTACATGAAAAATTTACAAAGCACAAGTGAACTTTTAGCAGGCACCGAATATGCAAACGAAACTGTTTTTAAAATGTACTTAAAAGAATTGCACGAGCAAAAAATGCTTGAATATGTAAACGATAAATGTGATATTTCCCCTTTGGGCAAAAAACAGGCAGAAAAACTATTTTCTAAATATTAAAAAGCAATCAACCCTTGCTTTTTTTGCGGTTTTATATTATAATTCTACAAGTAATGTTTTTGCAAATTCCACAAAACAGCAATATATTTTAAGCTTTGAAATTTATTGTTTTACTTTTTCCTTTTTGTATTTTTTTAAAAAACTACCACAAAAAATCAGCACAAAAAAGCATTTTTTCTTGCGCTTTTATCTCGTGTTTCACTCGGAGGTTTCTATGGGGCAATTAAGTGAAATAATTTCACTGTACATACAGCGCTCAGATTGGTTTTTTGAGCTGTTAATAGACCATTTAGCCCTTGCTCTAACCGCTATAGCTTTAGCCGGTAGTTTAGGGCTTTTTTTAGGGATTATAATTTCAGAATACCAAAAAGTAGCGCCTTTTATAATTGGCGTATGCAATATTTTTTACACTATACCGGCTATTTCTCTTTTAGGTATGCTAATACCTTTTACGGGAATAGGCAACCAAACGGCAATTGTTGCGCTAACTCTTTACGGCATGATGCCTATGGTGCGCAACACATACACAGGTTTAACCACCGTAAACAGCGATATTCTTGAAGCCGCAAAAGGCATGGGAAGCACACGCTTTCAAACGCTTTACAAAGTTAAATTGCCTCTTGCTTTCGGTGTAATTTTAGCCGGTATAAGAAATATGGTAGTTATGAATATATCTGTTAGCAGCATAGCCTCTTTTGTTGGCGCAGGCGGGCTTGGCGTTGCCATTTACCGCGGCATAACTATTTACGATCCTGCCATGACAGCCGCAGGCAGTATTTTAATTGCCCTTTTGGCAATTACATGCGATTTTCTTTTGGGCCTTTTGGAAAAGCGTGTAAAAAAATTCACTGTATAATATCAAAGCTTCACCGTTTTGGTATTATTTTTTTATATAAAACAGCTTTAATAAAAAGCTAAAATTTAATTAAAATAGGAGCTATTATATGTTAAACCATTTTAAAAAAACAATTGCAGTATTATGCATTTTTGCATTAACTTTAAGCTTTGCCGCCTGCTCGCAAAGCACGGCAAATGAGCCTATAAAAATTGCCACAAAACCTATGACAGAGGGGTATATCCTCGGCGAAATGCTTGGGCTTTTAATAGAAAACTACACAGAATATGATGTTGAAATCACAAAAGGCATTGGCGGTGGCACATCAAATATCCACCCTGCTATGCAAAACGGAGATTTTGATTTGTACCCCGAATACACCTCCAGCGGCTGGGTTCTTGTTTTAGAGCAAGAGCAAGCAGGCATTAGCGATGAAGAGATGTATGAACAGCTAAACGCTATGTATAACGAGCAGTTTGATATGAGCTGGCTAGGCCTTTACGGCTTCAACAACACATACACTTTAGCCGTTAACGCAGATATAGCAAACGAGCACAATATTAAAACCACTTCAGATTTAGCAGCTGTTTCAAACGAGCTTGTTTTTGGCGGCAACCCCGACTACATAGAGCGTGCCGACGGCTTACAGCTTGTTATGGATACATATAATTTGAATTTTGGAGATATTCAAGATATAGATATAGGCCTTAAGTACACAGCACTGCAAAGCGGCGATATACATGTAACAAATGCGTTCACAACAGATGCACAACTTGCAAGCGATGACGTTTTAGCTTTAGAGGATGATAAAAATTTACAAGTTAATTATTATTGTTCTACAGTTGTTAGGAATGAAGCGCTTGAAAACTACGAGGGCCTTGAAGAGGCACTTTCAAAAATGGATAATATTTTAACGGATAGTGAAATGGCAATGCTTAACTACCAAGTTGAAGTTGAAAAGCTAAACGAACGAGATGTAGCAATGCAATTTTTAATTGAAAAGGGCATTTTGGAGGCATAGTAATGAGTGAATACGCCATACAATTTCGCAATGTAAAAAAAGCGTATGGAGATGTGAAAGTTTTAAATAACTTTTCGCTGAATATTGAAAAAAATTCTTTTGTAACAATTATAGGGCGCTCGGGCTGCGGAAAAACAACGGCATTAAAACTTATAAATGCGCTTATAGCGCCCGATGATGGGCATATTTTTGTAGAGGGCACAGATATTACAAACATAAACCCCATTGAACTGCGCAGAAAGCTGGGCTATGCCATTCAAGGCATAGGGCTTTTTCCGCACATGACAGTTGGGCAAAACATTGCCTATGTTCCGAATTTATCTAAGCTTTGGAATAAAGCTGAGCAAAAAGAACAAGTTGCGCAAAGGCTTGAAAAAGTAGGGCTTGATGCACAGCTTGCAAAAAGATACCCGCGCGAATTATCGGGCGGCCAGCGCCAGCGTGTGGGCGTTGCACGCGCGCTTGCGGCAGACCCCGCCATTGTTCTTATGGACGAGCCCTTCGGCGCAGTAGACGGCATTACAAGAAAAGCCCTGCAAGAAGAGCTTTTAAAGCTGCACAAAACAAGGGATATGACAATTGTTTTTGTAACGCACGATATAAGCGAAGCTATAAATTTAGGCACTCATTTATTAGTTATGGAAAAAGGCGAAGTTGTGCAATACGACAGCCCCCAAAATATTGTTGCAAACCCTAAAAATGAATTTGTTGCAAACTTAGTAAAAGCCGATTAGTACTCGGCTTTTACTTTTGTTAAATTTTTAGCAAATTGCACAATTTTATTAACAAAAAATATACAATTATTTTTTGTTAAATGTATTGTGCTTTTTTTGAAAATTAGATATAATTAAACTTGATAGGGTTTTATACACCATTTAATCAATTTAAGCTATGAGGTTATATTAAAATTATTACCAAATATCGCTTAAAAATAAGGAAAGAGGTAAAAATATGACACAAAACAAAAATGTTTTAACATGGGTTGAAGAAGTTAGCGCTTTAACAAAACCCGACAAAGTTGTTTGGATTGACGGTAGCGAAGCTCAATTGCTTGCTTTGCGTGACGAAGCTGTTGCAAATGGCGAAGTTAGCCTTCTAAACCAAGAAAAACTGCCCGGTTGTCTTTATCATCGCACAAACCCCAACGACGTTGCACGCGTTGAGGACCGCACATTTATTTGCACAGATAACAAAGACGATGCCGCTCCTATAAACAACTGGATGGCTTCAAAAGACATGTATGCCAAATTAACACCCCTTTTCTCAGGCGCTATGCAAGGCCGCACAATGTATGTAATTCCTTACTGCATGGGCCCTTTAGGCAGCAAATTCAGCAAAGTTGGCGTTGAAGTAACAGACAGCATTTATGTTGTTCTTAACATGGATATTATGGCTCGCATCGGCCAAGGCGCATTAGACCAGCTTGGCCCTGAAAGCAACGATTTCGTTCGCGGCTTACATGCTAAAGCTGATATAGACCCTGAAAACCGCTACATTGCACACTTCCCACAAGATAACGCTATTTGGAGCATTAACTCGGGCTACGGCGGCAATGTTCTTTTAGGTAAAAAATGCTTTGCGCTTCGCATTGCTTCTTACCAAGGTTATAAAGAGGGTTGGATGGCAGAGCACATGCTAATTTTAGGCATTGAAAACCCACAAGGCGAAGTTAAATATGTTTGCGGCGCGTTCCCATCTGCTTGCGGCAAAACTAACCTTGCTATGTTAATTCCACCTGAATACCTATTAAATGAAGGCTACAAAGTTTGGACAGTTGGCGATGATATCGCTTGGCTTCACATCGGTGAAGATGGCCAGCTATACGCTATTAACCCTGAGAGCGGTTTCTTTGGCGTTGCTCCGGGCACAAACGATAAATCTAACTACAACGCTTTGATGAGCACAATGAAAAACACAATTTTCACAAACGTTGTTGTTAATAACGATGACAACACAATTTGGTGGGAAGGCCTTGACAAAAACCCACCTGAAAACGCTACAGATTGGCTTGGCAACAAAGTTAACGGCAAAGAGGAAATGGCTGCAGGCAAGAAAATGGCTCACCCTAACAGCCGCTTCACAGCGCCTGCAATTAACTGCCCTTGCCTAAGCAAAGAGTGGGAAAATCCAAACGGTGTTCCTGTTAGCGCAATTGTTTTCGGCGGCCGCCGTGCAAAAACAGCACCGCTTGTATATCAATCATTCGATTGGAAACATGGCGTTTATGTTGGCTCTTCAATGGCCAGCGAAACAACAGCTGCTGCTATGAGCGCAGTTGGCGTTGTTAGGCGCGACCCAATGGCTATGCGCCCGTTCACAGGCTACAACATGGGCGATTACTTCTCACATTGGTTCAAAATGGGCGAAAAACTTGGCGATAAAGCACCTAAAATCTTCAACGTTAACTGGTTCAGAACAGACGATGAAGGCAAATTTATTTGGCCGGGCTTCGGCGACAACATGCGCGTTCTAACTTGGATTTTAGACCGCTGCGAAAACAAAGTAGACGCTGTAAAAACTCCTATTGGCTATATACCAAATGCCGAGGATATTGATATCAGCGGCCTTGAGGGCATTACACTTGATACAATTAAAGGCCTATTGGAAATTGACAATGCACTTTGGCTTGAAGACATCAAAGGTGTTGAAGAGCTTTATGCTGAAATTGGCGAGCGTTTGCCAAATGAGCTTAAAGAGCAATTGGCAGCTTTCAAAGCAAGGCTTGCATAATTAATATTATTTGAACTAATAAGGGAGCCCTGAAATTTGGGCTCCCTTATAAAACTTTTACTTTTAAAGGAGTTTATTATGGACCCCGATAGTCTTATAGGCTATACTTACATTATCCTTTCAATATTGGGCGCAGGGCTTTGCCTTGTGCTATCTTGGAGCGCAGGCTCGCTGTGCTCTAACGACACAGAAAAAGAGCAGCGCTTAAGCCTTGGTTTCTCCACAAGAATTTGTGGCGTTGTTTCATGCTTTTTAATTAGTTTAGTTGTTGGTATTTACAGCATTATACAAATTGTGCCCGCTGTAATAGGCCCGCTAATTCTGCTTGCTCTTTTCTTAGTGTACGCTGTGCTTTTAGTTTTAGCATTTGCTATTGGCGGCGTTCACGGCAAGGACGACGAGCATAATTTTGCGTTTTTTAGGCCGTTCGGTGTGCTATTCAGCGCGCTTGCTTCTATTGTATTTAAAGCGGCAAATTTGCGTGTGCACGAAGATGTTACCGAAGAAGATTTTTTAAACCTTGTTGATGATGTTGCGGAAGACGAAGTTATAGATGAGCATCAAAAAGAGATGATTACAAATATAGTTGAGTTAAACGATGTATCCGCAGGCGAGATAATGACACACAGAACCGAGCTTATAAGTGTTCCCACAACGGCAAAAGCAAGCGAAATTATACCGCTTATAACGAAGAACGGTGTAAGCCGCTTGCCTGTATACGGAAAGAATATAGACGAAATAGCAGGCATTCTTTATGCCAAAGATTTACTTATGCTTTGGGGCGAGGAAAACGCTGAGGACTTAGAAGTTTCAAAGCTTATGCGCACAGATATAATTTTTGTGCCCGAGGCGCGCCCCGCAAGTGAACTTTTAGTGGATTTTAGAACAAAGCGCACACAAATTGCAATTGTTGTAGATGAATACGGCGGCACAAGCGGCGTTGTTACCATGGAAGATATTTTAGAAGAGATAGTTGGTAATATTCAAGATGAATTTGATAATGAAACAGAAGAAATGCAGGTAATAGACAGCGACAATATTCTTGCAAGCGGCTCTGCGGATTTAGAAGATTTATTCGATGCTTTTGATATGAGTATGCCCGAAACCGAGGCAGACTCTGTAGGCGGCCTTGTTGCTGATATATTAGGGCGTATTCCTGTTTTAGAAGAGAGTGCAAACATTACCTTTGGAGATATACTATTTAGTGTTAAAGAAGTTGGCGAGCGCCATATAGAGAGCGTTCTATGCACGAAGCAATACCCTGATGGCGAGGAAAGCGGAGATAGTGATGATCAATAACAACAATGCAGTAACAGAAGAGCAAATAAGCACAAAAACCGAATTTAAAGGCCGCGTTATAAGCGTTAGCACCGACGACGTTTTGCTATCAAACGGGCAAAAGGCAAAGCGTGAAGTTGTACACCACTCGGGCGGCGCCGCTGCTATAGCAATTGACGAAGAAGATAATATTTACCTTATTCGCCAGTTTAGATATGCGCTTGGCAGAATTATGACAGAAATACCTGCCGGCAAGCTTGAAGTGGGCGAGAACCCAAAGCAGGCGGCTATGCGCGAGCTTACAGAGGAAACAGGCATAACAGCTAAAGAGTTTACAGCTTTGGCAAGCGTTGTGCCAACTTGCGGTTATTGTGATGAAATAATATATATTTACCTGGCTAAAGGCCTTAGCTTTGGACAAACAAATTTAGACGAAGGCGAATTTGTAAATACATTTAAAATAAGCCTTGAAAAGGCAGTGCAAATGGTTTTAAACGCTGAAATTATAGATAGCAAAACCGTTAGCGCAATTTTACAAGTGCATTTATTAAAACAGCAAGGCAAGTTATAATTAAAAAGCAATCAAAACCACCAGTTGAACTGGTGGTATGCACCAACCCTAAAAGGGTTTAATACAGGCAACCTCTCAAGAG
>CAYJPD010000078.1:0-8703 GCA_964371975.1 uncultured Bacteroides sp. | reverse complement strand
AGGCTGAAATATGTAAAATATTGGTAAAAAACAATGCCGTATACGGCGTTTGTACTAATTTAAACGGTACATACCACGCTAAGAAAATTATTATCGCCTCTGGCACCTACTTAGGCGGCAAAATTTTTGTTGGTGATGCCTCTTTTAAAGGCGGGCCGGACGGCCAACACGCCGCAAACGAGCTTAGTGAAAATTTAAAGCAGCTTGGCTTACCGCTAAGGCGTTTTAAAACAGGAACACCTGCGCGTGTTCATCGCCACAGCATAAATTACGATAAGCTTGAAATTCAACACGGCGATGAACAGATGCAGCCGTTTTCGTTCATGAGTAAAAAACAAATGCGCAATAGGGTTGTGTGCCATATTGCTTATACTAATGAAAAGACGCACGAAGTTATAAAACAAAATTTACACCGCAGCCCTCTTTACGGTGGTGACATTGAGGGCATTGGCCCAAGGTATTGCCCCAGCATAGAAGATAAAGTTGTGCGCTTTGCCGATAAAAACAGGCACCAGCTTTTTATAGAGCCTTGTGGGCTTAACACAAATGAAATGTATTTGCAAGGAATGAGCTCCTCTTTACCGGAGGACGTGCAAAACGCGATGTATCGCACAATTATTGGCCTTGAAGATGTTCAAATAATGCGCCCTGCCTACGCAATTGAGTATGATTGTATTGACCCAACAGCGCTTTATGCTACACTTGAAACAAAAGCAGTAAGCGGTTTATATGGTGCAGGGCAGTTTTGTTCAACTTCTGGCTACGAGGAAGCGGCGGCTCAAGGGTTAATTGCCGGCGTTAATGCCACATTAAGCCTAAATAATAAAGAGCCTTTTATTTTAAAACGCAGTAATTCTTATATAGGCACCTTAATTGACGACCTTATTACAAAAGGCGCAATGGACCCATACAGAATGATGACCAGCCGCAGTGAGTACCGCCTTTATTTGCGCCAAGATAATGCCGACGAGCGCTTAACGCAGCTTGGTTTTGACATTGGCCTTGCAAGCAAACAGCGCTATGAAGAATTTTGCGCGCGCAGCAAGCAGAAACAGTTAATTATAAATACGCTAAAATCAACCATAATACGTCCTTTTTCTGCAAAAAACACCTTGCTTAATGCTGGCGAAATACAGCTTCAAACAGGGCAGTGTGCCGCAGATTTATTGCGCAGGCCCAAATTGAAATTTGTCGATATTTTGAAAATGGTTTGTGTGCAACAGCTAAGCGAAAAAGAAAAATTAGGCGAGAGCACAAGCGATGAGAAGTATAATATTATAACAAGCGCTTCAAATAATGCTTTTTTGATGTATTGCATTGAAACTGAAATAAAGTATGAGGGCTATATTAAAAGGCAAATATCCCAAATAAAAGCTGCACAAAAAAGCGAAAATGCGCAAATTCCCGATGATATAAACTACGATTTAATTGATAATATACGTCTTGAAGCGCGCGAAAAACTTTCGCTAATTCGCCCTAAAAATATTGCGCAAGCGTCGAGAATACCCGGGGTTAGCCCTGCTGATATTTCGTGCTTGTTGCTATATATACTTAAAAGCAACAGCGAAGTAAAATAGGGCAAGGCCTTTTTACAAAAATTTTGGCGCTTTTCAAAGTTTAAATTTCATTTAAACTTATTGCAAAATTCGATTTATAGGCTTAATGAATTATTAAAAAAACACTATACAAAAAGGATTACTTATGCTAAATAAAGACCGCTTTTTACAAAATGCAAAAAAATATAATATAGAAGCTGAAAACATATTTACGCAAATAGACAAATACGCAAAGCTGCTTATTGAGTACAACAATAAAGTTAACCTTACTGCTATAACGCAGGCAGAGGATATTGAAAACAAGCATTTTATAGATAGCCTTCTTTTGGCAAGTTTGCCACAAATAAGCGGTAGCATTGTAGACGTTGGAACAGGCGCAGGCTTTCCGGGCATAGTGCTAAAAATGTACAAGCCGCAAATAGAGTTAACGCTTATGGAGCCAACAGGCAAACGAGTTGATTTTTTAAAATTTGTTTGCAGTGAGCTTGGGCTTAAAGATGTGAATATCGTTAAAGAGCGCGCAGAGGAAGCCGCGCGCAAAAACTACCGCGAAAAATATGATGTGGCAGTGGCAAGGGCGGTTGCAAAAATGAGCACATTAAGTGAATATTGCTTGCCTCTTGTTAAAAAAGGCGGCTGTTTTTTAGCCATGAAAGGCGCAAGCGGACAAGAAGAATTAAAACAAGCACTGCCGGCAATTGCGAAGCTCGGCGGAAAATGTGACGAAAATACTGACATAAAACAGTTTGTTTTACCCGATGAAAGCACAAGAGCTATAATTATTTGTAAAAAGATATCGCAAACACCGAGCGTTTATCCTCGGAACGGTGGAAAAATTGCAAAAGCTCCCCTTGTTTGACATTTCTCTATCCTGTTTTTGCTATTATTTGTCGAAGGAATTTTCTTGAATTTATGCGCATGTTTATGCTATGATTAATTTGCACAAAGCAATTATTATAGCAAAGCATGCGTTTTTCTATGTGTTTTTATTAGCCGCATAAAATGAGGTTTAAAATGAATTTGATAAATAAAATTATTAATATAAAAGAAAAAAATAAAAAGAAGCTTGAAATTGTAAATTTACCTATTGATAAAATTATTCCCTCAGCTTACCAAACTCGGAAAAACTTTGATGAAAAAGAGCTTAACAAGCTTACACAAAGTATAATTCAAAACGGGCTTTTGCAGCCGGTTGTTGTTAGGGTTTACGGTTTTGATAATTTCGAGCTTATTGCAGGTGAAAGGCGTTTAAAAGCTTGCAAGCTTGCAGGAATGAGCGAAATACCTGCAATAGTGCATAATTTTGAAAACGATAATTTTGTGGCGCTGTGTTTGCTTTTGAACACTCAAAGGCAAGAGCTGAACTGCTTTGAAACAGCTAATGCATTAAAAGATATTATAAACTTTTACAATATTACAAATGCACAGGCGGCTGAAAAGCTTGGAATTTTGCAAAGCGATATTGAAAGTTATTTGCGCATATTATCTTTAAGCAAGCTACAAATTGATATGTGCTTACAGGCTAATTTAAGCCTTGAGCACGTGAGTGAAATTTTAAGGCTTGTTAGCGAAAGTGAAAGAACTGAATTGTTAAAATTAGTTATTAACAAAGAATACAGTGCGCAGAAAACGAAGGAAATTGTTAACGCATATTTGCTAAAAGATACAAAGCAAAAGCAGAAAATTATGGTTCGAGATGTTAGAATTTTTATAAACACAATAACAAATGCGGTTAAGTTAATGACAGATAACGGCATACCTGCAACAGCACAGCAAAAAGAGCAAAATGAGTATATTGAGTATACAGTTCGAATACCTGTTAGCGCACATGAAAACCCTATAACTAATTATAAAAGCACAAGTGAAAATATAGAGCAAATTAGGCTTGACTTAATAAGCGAAATAGATAAACAAGTAAGCAGCTTGCAAAGCGTTTAACTAAAAAGTGAAACCAATAGGTTTTTAATTTGCAGCTTTTTTATACACTTCGCCTTATAATGTAATAAGCTACTAATAAATTTCTTCTCTCACAAAAAAGCCCTACAAATGTTCCACGTGGAACATTTGCAGGGCTTTTTTGTATTAAGCGATGCATTAAAAGCGTAAAAGAATATTAAACGCAGCAATGAGTTTTATATTAAGTTTGGCATAATATAGAATTTTGCTTAATTGCAGTATTTTTTACTATTGAATAATACAAAATTACGCAAATTCAATTTCTTTCACTTTTATTTTACTGTGTTTTATGATATACTGATTTCACGGCTATTTATATTATATGTTCCACGTGGAACATATATGCAAAATGCCTGCTAAAATTATAAAAAATGCGCTGTTAAATTATTTAATGCAAAAAAGCTTGCGTTAAAGTAATTATAAAAAATGCGCTGTTAAGCAACGAAAGGAATTTAAATGGGAAAAGTAATTGCAATTGCAAACCAAAAAGGTGGGGTTGGTAAAACAACCACAGCGGTAAATTTATCTGCGGCTGTTGCCGCACAGGGTAAAAAAGTTCTGTGTATAGATTTAGACCCTCAAGGTAACACTACGGGCAACTTTGGCATTAATAAAACAGAGGTGCAAAATAGCGTATACGATTTGCTTATCGGCGAGGGTAATGCGCAAGATGCCGTTATAAAAACAGAATATAGGCTTGATATAGTTGCCTCAAACATTCAGCTTACCGGTGCCGGAATTGAGCTTGTAAATATGCCTTCAAGAGAGAAGCGTTTAAGGCAAGCTGTTTCACCTTTTATTGAAATATACGATTATATTTTTATTGATTGCCCGCCTGCTCTGGACCTTTTAACTTTAAACGGCCTGTGTGCGGCAGATACGGTTTTAGTGCCTGTTCAATGTGAATTTTTTGCGCTTGAAGGTTTAACAGAATTAATGAATACAATAAAGAACGTTAAAAAAATATATCACCCGTATATAGAGCTTGAAGGGCTTTTACTAACAATGTATGACGGGCGCTTAAATTTAACAATGCAAGTTGTAGATGAAATTAAAAAGCATTTTGGAAACAAAGTTTTTAAAACAATAATACCAAGAAATGTTAGGCTTTCAGAAGCGCCAAGCTACTCGGCACCAATTAATTTTTATGACCCAACTTCAAAAGGCACAGAGGCCTATGCCCACTTAGCGGCAGAGCTTTTGTACAATAACCGTAAAAGGTAAGAGTGTTTTTAGCTATCGTTCAAACTTACATAAATAAATTAATGTGTGCAACACTGCAATTAAAATTAAAATTCGCTTAAAAGCGGTTAAGGGGAGTTATAATATGGCTACAAAAAAAGGCGGGCTTGGCAGAGGGCTGGATTCACTTTTTGTTCAAAGCGTGCAAACACAAGACGGCAATAATGACGCGAAAATGCTAAGGATAAGCGAAATAATGCCCGATGAAAATCAGCCGAGGAAAACTTTTGAGCAACAAGCGTTAACACAGCTTGCAAGCAGCATTGAGGAGCATGGTGTTTTGCAGCCTGTTGTTGTGCGTCAAACACCAAGCGGTGCATATTATATTGTTGCGGGCGAGCGCAGATGGCGCGCGGCAAGGCTTGCAGGGCTTAGTGAAATTCCTGTGCAAATAATGGATTTAACCGAGCAACAAGCAATGGAAATTGCATTAATTGAAAACTTGCAGCGTGAAGATTTAGACCCAATAGAGGAAGCGCAAGGCATAGCATCTTTAATAAAACGCTGTGATTACACGCAGGAAACAGCGGCCAAGCAATTATCTAAAAGCCGCAGTGCTGTAACAAATTCACTAAGGCTTTTGCAATTGCCGAAAGCTGTTATAGAAATGGTGAGAAAAAAAGAGCTTAGCATAGGGCATGCAAAAGTTATTTTAAGCGTGGATAACCCGTCGTTACAAACACAGGCGGCAAAAGCAGCAGTGCAACAAAATTTAAACGTAAGGCAAACAGAGGCGCTTTGCAAAAAGCTTGGCATAGAACCTAAGCAGAAAAAGCAAAAGCTTCGCCCTGCGCTACCCGGTGAAGTTGAAATTAGCCTGCAAGAGGTGCTTGGAACACAGGTTAAAGTGCAATATAAAGATGGAAAAGGTGTATTAAATATTTCTTTTAACAGCGATGAGCAGCTTAAAGTATTTGCAAATTTATTGGGCGAGTACAAAGGCTAAAGCCAATATTTTATAGTGATTAAATATTGAAATAAAACAAAAGAGGGAAGTGTTTGGAATGTTAGATATTAAACTACTGCGTGAAAATGCGGCTTTGGTTAAAGCTAATATAGAAAAGAAATTTCAGCAAAATAAATTGCCTATGGTTGATGAAGCCATTGAGCTTGATAAAAAATATCGTGCGGTTTTAAGCGAGGCAGACGAGCTTAGGGCGAGCAGGAATGCGCTATCTAAGAGCATAGGCGGCCTGATGGCAAAAGGGCAAAAAGAAGAAGCAGAGCAAGTGAAAGCGAAAGTAACGGCAAATGCCGAGCGCTTGAAAGAGCTTGAAGAAAAGCAAAATATGCTATCGCAAAAACTTAACGATATTATGCTTGTTTTACCGAATATAATAGACGACAGCGTGCCGCTTGGAAAAGACGATAGCGAAAATGTAGAGCTTCGTCGCTTTGGCGAGCCGATGGATAAAAGCTTTGATGTGCCTTACCATGCAGAGATAATGCAAGCGCTAAACGGCATTGATTTAGACAGCGCAAGAAGAGTTGCAGGCAACGGCTTTTACTACCTTTTAGGCGACGTTGCACGTTTGCACAGCGCCGTGCTTAGTTATGCGCGCGATTTTATGATAGACAAAGGCTTTACTTATTGCATACCGCCTTATATGATTCGCTCGAATGTTGTTACGGGCGTTATGAGCTTTGCTGAAATGGAAGCTATGATGTATAAAATAGAGGGAGAAGATTTATACCTTATTGGCACAAGCGAGCACAGCATGATAGGTAAATATATAGACCAAATTTTGCCCGAGGGCGAATTGCCGCAAAAGCTTACAGGGTACTCGCCTTGCTTTAGGAAAGAAAAAGGCGCACACGGCTTAGAAGAGCGCGGCGTTTACCGCATACACCAATTTGAAAAGCAAGAGATGATTGTTGTGTGTAAGCCTGAAGAGAGCATGGAATATTTTGGAAAAATGTGGGAATACACAGTAGAGCTGTTCAGAAGCCTTGATATTCCCGTGCGCACAATTGAATGTTGCAGCGGCGACTTAGCCGATTTGAAAGTTAAAAGCATAGATGTTGAGGCTTATAGCCCAAGGCAGAAAAAATACTTTGAGGTTGGCTCTTGCTCTAATTTGGGCGATGCGCAAGCGCGCCGCTTGAAAATTAGGGTACAAGGTGAAGGCGGCAAAAAATATTTTGCACACACATTAAACAATACAGTTGTTGCGCCCCCAAGAATGTTAATTGCGTTTTTAGAAAACAACTTGAACGAGGACGGCAGCGTGAGCATTCCAAAGGCGCTTAGAATGTATATGGGCGGCATGGAAAAAATAGGATAGGTTTACCTGTTAAGCTCGCATTTAAACAAAAGTAAAAAGCGAGCTTAACCTTTGCATGAGAAAAAGCAGATTATATCATTTGGTAAATTATACCAGTTAATAATTGCATAGCTGTTTGCACAGCTGTAAAAGTTGCCGCTACCTAAAAAGCGCAATAAATACAATTAAAAGGAGAGCACATGCAAGCTAATATAAAACAAATATGCATTATAGGCATTGGCCTTTTAGGCGGCAGTTATGCAATGGCGCTTAGCGCAAAAGGCTTTGATGTGAGCGGCGTTGATATAGATGAGAACGCTGTAAACTATTCGCTTGCTAATGAAATAATAAATAGGGGCACTACAAGCGATAATAAAGACGAAGTGCGAAAATTTATAAGTGAAGCAGACGCCATTGTGCTGGCGCTTTACCCCGGCGATTGTATTAGCTTTATGAAAGAGTATCATAACCACTGCAAGCAAAATGCATTTATAACAGATGTTTGCGGCGTTAAAGTGAATATTGTAAAACAAATACAAAGCTTTTTGCGAAGCGATTTAGAGTTTATAGCGGCGCACCCTATGGCAGGCAAAGAAAAAAGCGGCGCACCCTATGCTGATGCAAAAATGTTTGAAAACGCTAATTATATTGTGGTGCCAAGTGAAAAAAACACGCAAAGAGGAATTGATTTTGCAAAAAACTTAGGCGAAGTTTTAGGGTTTGCGCGTATAACAAGCCTTAGCCCAAAAAAGCACGATGAAATGATTGCCTATTTAAGCCAGCTAACACATGCAATTGCAGTTAGCTTGATGAATGCATCAAATAGCGACAACCTTGCCGCTTTCACAGGGGACAGCTTTAGAGATTTAACACGCATAGCGCGCCTTAATGCGCCTATGTGGCGTGAGTTGTTTTTTGAAAACAGCGAGCTATTATTGAACGAAATAGATGCGTTTTCAGCATCGCTTGCAAAATTGAGGAAGGCGCTGGAAGAAAAAAACGCAGATGAAATTGAGCAAATTTTCAAAGATAGCACACAGCGCCGTGCCTATTTTGATAAGGATAATTTGTAGTAGGTGGCGAGTGAATAAAGAGCGTTAAACAAAAAGTACTCTAAAGTATAGCGGCATAAAAAAAGCACGACTAAAAACTTAGGTAAAAACAATAGGCGAGCAAAAAACAGGCGTTAATGTTAAACAGGCTAAAAGCACAATAATGCATAATAGGTGATTTTATGGATTTTGAATTTGAGAACAGATATGATTGCAATAAAGAAAATTTACTTACATATATAAAAAGCACAACTGTGCGAAAACGGCGCTGGCGAAGCGCTTTGATATTGGCGTTTGCGCTGGGGTATGCAATTTATGCAATTACCCCACCTATTGCAACAACAAGTTTCACGCTGTTTTTACTGTGTGCCTTGCTAATGCTTTGCAGTATTCTATTTTCGCCCGTTATTGCACTGCGCGCGCTGCAAAACTCGCTTTATATGCAAGAGGGCACAAAAACGCCAAACAGAACTTTGCAGTTTGGCGAGAGTATTCGCTCTATATATGAGAGTGATAAGAAATCTATAGTTTACAGGCAGATTACCGAAGTTATAGAAACACGTGACATGATTATTTTAACCGATAACAGAAGTATTGCGGTTTTTGTTTTAAAAAACTCGTTTACTTATGGAA
>CAYJPD010000077.1:597-8997 GCA_964371975.1 uncultured Bacteroides sp. | reverse complement strand
GGAAAGTTGCATATTATGAATATGAAAGCAATTGGTTTTTCGCAAACGCAAAGTGCATCGGACTACATAACCGACTCTGCTGCTGGCGGAACTGCTTTAGCTTGTGGCAAACGCACCAACAATGGTGCTATTGGCGTTGATGTAAATAATAATCCTATCCCATCAATACTTGAAATAGCTGAGCAAAACGGCTTAGCAACAGGCTTAGTTTCTACATCGTCAATAACTCACGCTACACCAGCTTCGTTTATAGCTCATCAAAAAAACAGGAATATGAACGAAGAGATAGCTGCCGATTTCCTGAAAACAGATGTTGATGTAATTATTGGTGGTGGAAAAGATTTTTTTACAAAGCGTAAAGATGGTCGTAACTTAGTAAACGAACTTAAAGCAAAAGGTCATCAGGTATTCGATAATGTTGAAGATGCCGAAGATGTAGAATCTGGAAAATTAACAGTGCTTACAGCAGAAAAGCACAATGGTAAATTCAACGAGCGAGAAGATGATATGCTTGAAGAGGCAACTGAAAAAAGCATTGAAATACTATCGAACAGCAAAGATGGTTTCTTCCTTATGGTGGAAGGTTCGCAAATAGATTGGGGCGGACATGCCAACAACACTGCTTATATTGTAGGCGAAACTCTTGACTTTGACAAAGCCGTTGGAATAGCTCTTGAATATGCTGCTAAAAACAAAGAAACTCTTGTAGTGGTAACTGCCGACCACGAAACTGGCGGTATGGCTATTCACAATTGCAACACAGAAGAAGGTATGGTAGAAGCTAAATACACAACTGGCGATCATACTGGAGTTATGGTTCCTGTATTTGCTTTTGGCGCTGGAGCTAATGAATTTATGGGTATCTACAATAATACCGACATTTACGATAAAATGTTAAAGCTTTTTGATTTTAAAAAGTAACTAACACAAAAATGATTAAAGAAATAGAGAGGTGCTTTTTAGTATCTCTCTATTTTTTATACTATTTTCAGCATCGCTCCTCCTCCACATTTTGCAAATTCTCGCAAAATAATTACCTACTATTAGGTATTGCCAACCTTTTTTTTCAACCATATTTTTGTATCGGAAATTTATTACAGAACACAACATATAAATGTAATAAACTCACAAAACAATTTTAATAACAATTAAAATATTCAAAAATGAAGAAAATAGGAATAATCTACGGCTCAACAACCGGAACCTGCTCAACTATTGCTGAAAATATAGCTGAGAAATTAGGCGTTGCATCAAGCGATGTAATTGATGTAGCAAATGTTTCTAAAGAAAACTTTGAAAACTACGATGTATTACTTTTAGGTTCATCAACATGGGGAATGGGCGAATTACAAGACGATTGGTACGACGGAGTAAACACTCTAAAGTCGGCTGATTTAGCAGGTAAGTCGGTTGGCTTTTTCAGCTGCGGCGATGCCGATTCATATCCTGATACATTTTGCGATGCAATGGGGCTTATTCGCCAAGAAATAGAAAGCGCTGGATGTACTTTTATCGGAAAAACAAGCACAAGCGGATATTCATTTTCCGATTCAGCAGCATTAGTAGATGGCGACTTTGTTGGCTTAGCTATTGACGATATAAATGAAAGCGATAAAACTGACAGCCGTATTAGCGAGTGGGTAGAATTAATTAAAAAAGAAATATAAAAATATTATGGTTAAAGCAACGATAGATCCAACAGAATTAAAACCCTTTCTTAACCACCTCTACGAATTTAAGAAAGGAGTTCGCAAGATGGTGTTATATACAATGAGCAAAAGGTTCGAAAATTTTGTAATCAATCGCCTTGGCAACCAAAATATACCATACCATATTCAACCATTAAACGACAATAAAATAAATATATTCTTCGGAAAAACCGAATGTATAGATATTATTTGCAAAATGGTGGATAAACCGCTCAACAAACTTTCGCCCGAAGAGGATTTTATTTTAGGTACGTTATTAGGATATGATTTATCTGTTCAGTGCGAACGTTATAGCAAGCGAAAAGGATTAGCTGAACTTAACTAAATAAGGTTCAACTATCTCAAAATATTTTTTGTTTTTAATATGTTTATTTTAAACTCGGCAATTATTCTTGAGTAATTGTCGAGTTCATTACTCAATTCGTAATGTTTAAATACCAAACATCTGGTAATTGAAATAAATAATTGACACTCTTACTTGTTAAATCCACATATTAATTTCATTCACAATCTAACATCAACTCATTATACACCAAGTTTTTTGTTTTTAACTACAGTTGCAGCCAGCTCATTCTGGCTGCAACAAATGTTTTACACTAACCATTATCTCCAATAGCACATAAATCAAACATACATTTCTGGGAAAAAGTATCGGCTGTTTACGGCATATTTATGCGCAACAACAATACTGTGTACGATAGTGCTTGTGCACAAATATCCAAACATCTAAATCCAGAATCAAAGGTGTTGGAGCTTGCATGCGGCACTGGGATGTTTACAAATCGCTTATCGCGCAAAACTTCAGTGTGGGTTGCCACCGATTTTTCGGAAGGAATGGTAAAGCAAGCAAGTAAAAATAGCAAAGATGAAAATGTTACATACAAAGTTGAAGATGCTACTAATTTGAGTTTCTCTGCTGACGAATTTGATGTTGTGCTAATTGCAAATGCTTTGCACATAATACCCAATCCCAACAAAGCATTACAAGAAATACACAAAGTACTAAAAGATGATGGTTTGCTAATAGCTCCAACCTTTGTATATGAGAAAAAAATTCCTATATTTCGCCTTTGGTTTTTAGAAAAAATTGGTTTCAAAACATATAGCAAGTGGACAAGCAAACAGTTGGCGCAAACTGTGTGGAACAATGGATTTACAATTATATCAAAAAACGTAATAACTGCCCAACCACTTTCTGAATGTGTTGTAGTAGCTAAAAAATAACAATATTACATTGGGTAAACGACTTCGCCTAATGCAATATTTAAAATAGAGAAGTCGACATATAAAAATTTTAATAGTACATTAATGAAAAAGAAAATGAACATTAAAGCAATTGCTATTGTAGCATTATTAGCAATTGGTGGAGTATCTTTTGCCATTGTAAATTCTAATAACGAAAGCAAGCAAAAGGTTGAACAAACAGCCGAAGGCAAAAAAACTGGGTGCTGCAAATCAAAGGCTGCTGATAATGGTGAAGCTAAGAGTGGATGCTGCAAGTCGAAAGCAGCTGCAAATGGCGAAAAAAAGACAGGATGCTGCAAATCAAATGCAACATCGGCTAATGCTGAGAAAAAAAGCGGATGCTGCAAGTCAAAAGCTAAAACTACAGCAAGCACTCAAAAAGCTGGCGGATGTTGTGGCTCAAAGTAGTAATAAATAACTACTAAAAATGGTTTTTTGTTTGTTACAATATTTTAGAGCAAACAAAATAATATATTTCGCCTAATGCTAGAAATCTACATAAAGCTAGCATAAACGAGCAAATAATTAAGAAGCTGTTTTGAATTTCACTAATTAAATTTCGATGAGACAATTCTTTAGCTCCCACAATCACTTTTTACAAGTGCGTTATTTAAAAAGAATTAGCCTCATAAAAAATGAAGCAAAAAAATTCAAAACAGCTTTTAATGATTCAATATATAATTATCTACTCTCCGCATTTTTCATAAAGCATTTTAACAATATCGTTAGTTAATTGCATTTTACAAGCCTGCAACAAGCCAAAAAACAAATAGGATTATAATTCTTAAATCTGAAAACTACCAAAATGTTAATAGAATTACATTTTTCGAATTTGAAAACTACCAAAATGTTAATAAGATTACACTTTTCAAATCTGAAAACTACCAAAATGTTAATAAGATTACATTTTTCAAATTTGAAAACTACCAAAATGTTAATAAGATTACACTTTTCAAATTTGAAAACTCCCAAAATGTTAATAAGATTACACTTTTCAAATTAAAAAGCTGCCAAATTGTTAATAAAACACAACAATTTCAATATACATATATACTAATTTGAATTTAATAATTGATATTTATATTGTAGATACGCAATAAATATCAATCATGCGTAGATACGAAGCCTGCTACATATTTTATATGAGCACAGCGATTTTTAAAAAATTTTTCATCATAATATTTTTTAAATAATAAGTTCAAAACTGTTATTTAAATACTTAGACATGACTCAATAACTAATGGGAACATCTAAAAATTGCCCTATCTACGTTATACTCCTTCGCCAAACTCCTCAATTATTAAAGCAAACTACGGATTTGACTTACTCGTTAGCCTTGAAAAATCTAATTATTAGAGAATTTCCAATATAATTGATACAATAGGGGATGCAACATTCCACGTAGCACAATAGCTTTATGTTGAAAAAGGGAGTAAGTCATAAGTTTTTGGGGTAAATTATAGATAAAACAACAAAAAACAATCAAAATACTTGATTTATATTAAATTTACTCATAAATTGGGTTGTGAAATAAGTTTTTACTAAGCGCTTTCTATTAAAAGTAAAAGCAAAACTAATATTAAACATAAAAAGAAATTAAAATGGAAACTTACAAAATTCAACAATTTACCACAAAACAGCTAAACCATGCTGAGGTATGGGATTTTAATCACAAAGTCCTTTCGTATGCTACACAAGCAGGAACCGAAAATATCTTAACCGAAGATATTCTTCCTGAATTTAGTTCTACTTTAGATGAATATGTTCATAGTCTTAACCAATCAAAAGCAAGTTCAATTACACCTATGCTTAAAGATTTGGATACAGAGCGCATAACACTTGTAACTACTATTTTTAATAAAATTAATGAGGCTAAAAATTCGTTGCATAGCAACGAGCGTGAGGCTTATAATGTATTGCACATAGTAATTCGACCAATAAAAGATATTAAGAAATTTACTTTAGCTGAAAAAAGTACAGCAATAGAATCATTAGTAATTGACCTAAATGCAGATAAAAACAAAACTTATGTAAGTGCGATTTTATTAAATGAGTATGTGGCTAAGATAAATGAAATAAATGATAAATACATACAACTTAGCGAACAACGAACAGCAGAAAAACCCGAAAAATCGCAATCCTCCGATTTGCGTAACAAATTAGAAAATATGTATCAAACAATTGTTAACGATGCAAACTCTCTGTACACCGTGCATAAGAGCGATATTACAAAGAATTTTATTCGCGAAATTAATAATCTAATAAATGAAACTAAAACTATGTTAAACCATCGCAAAGCCGACCATGGCAAAGGCGAATAGATAACAACTTTAGAACATAAATAGTTAGAACCTGATTTTAAAATGAAATAAAATGGAAATAGAGTATAATATAAACATCGACTATAATCTGCAAAATTAAAATAAACTTCACCTTAAAATAAAAGGCTTATGAAAAATTCATAAGCCTTTTGTAATTCTTATTTTACACTTTACTAGATAGATTGTAAGAATTTTACTACAGCATCTCTATCTTCTTTAGAAAGTATACGGAACTTATCGCTGCTATATTTCCCTTGTCCTTTGTGCCACATTATTGCCTCTTCGTAATTGCGAGCTCGCATATCATGAAGGTGACTACTTTCGCCATTGGCAACATTATTTAAGTAGCGTCCCCAAAGTGGAGTTGTACGACACCAACCTGTACGAATATTGTTTTTCATACCTAAATTGTGCTGCAACATATCGGTGTAAGGCCATATTTTTTGATTTGGATATCTTGGCAACTTTCCAGCCATATCAGCATCGCCCACATAATCGTCGTTTCCTGTAGTCCACGATGGACGATGACAAGCAACACACCCCATATCGGTAAATAACTGCTTTCCTCGCTTAAACTCTTCGGTGTTTACATTACGAGCAGCAGGAACAGCTAAACCTCTGTGCCAAATCATAAATTCAGTATATTCTTCAAGCGATAATTCAGCTTTCATTTGTGTAGCAGGATCAACATCATCTCTTGACTCATATTTTTCGCCACCATAAGTACTGTTAAACATCAGATAGTTATATACTTTATTTTTTGTTTCCTCTTCGGTTTCGCCAACCAAAAAACTATAATACGTATTTGGAAGTTCTGCTAGCACTTCTGGATCGTTCGATGCATTATTTGCATAAAAACTAGTCATGTAATTTGTTCGATGCTCAATATTTGAACCTTCTTTTGTTACATTGGTAATGTTCCATATCGCATTTGAACCTGCTCCATATTGCAGTGTACCACGAGTTAATCCATAAGTAAAGCGACCTTTGCGAGTAGAACCATCCGGTTGCAATTTTGGTGCTCCTCTACGTCCTCCCCAAGTTTCGCTTAGCTGCTTTGCATGTTCAGCATCAATATCAGCTTCTGTAATTGCGTCTAAAAGCCCCGAACCATATATTCCAATTGTGGCTTCTATTTTTACCTTGTACTTGTCGCTTTTTAAGTTTTCACTTTTGTAGCTAAATGCATCTTCAGGAATAATTACCTCGGGATAAATTAGTTCGTACGAAGTCCCATCGGCATATTTGTTACCATGTTCATCTATATACTTGTGCCACTTAATTTGTATTTTATCCTCGTCTATAGGTGCTTTAAATGGTTTTTCTGATTGCGTTTGCGGCATGCCTGTAAATTCACTTACAAAAAAATCGTCGTTGCCTGCATCTGTCCACGTGCTACCTGTAATACCCGATGTAACTACCTCATCGGCACCAAACATTCCGTCTTTGCCAGGTCCGTAAATAACAAGTAAGTAACCATTTCCTGTTTCGCGAGTTTTAGTATTAAAACCAACCACATCATTACCTAGGTTTCCTAGTCGCTTACCATGCCCATATCCTGGGTGACAATGTATACACGACGAACGTATAGAAAGCGGCCCATGGCCACGCATAGGGTAGTTTTCATCTGTCATTTCAGTCACAAAATTCCCTTCAAAAATAGCTTCTCCATGCAAAAAATCTACAGCCATTCCTGCATTTTCTACAGCTGCTGTTGGTTGCTCAAAGCATTTACTTCCCCACACTTCGGTTGTACCAAGCTGTCCTCCTGCATAATATTCTTCTGGAAGTTCTTCTGTGGTTCCACCACCATCGTCAATAGGATCGTCGTTACAAGCTGCAAGGAATGCCGTAGAAGCAATTGCTGTAGCAAATAATAAATTTTTATTTAATCTCATCATGATATTTCTTAGTTTTTAACAGTCTACTTTACAGAAAAAGATGGTAAAATAACATCTCCAATATAAAACAGTAAATTCCAACAGTCAAAATCCTGACTGTTGGAACAATATAAAATTACTAAATAGTCTTTATACTTATAAAATAGCTTGTGCGGCTACTAAAGCAGCTTCTACTTCTGCAACAGCATCTCTTGCTGCTTCGTTTGCGGCACTCCACTCTAAATTGTCTCTAAAAGGAGCTGGCATTTCTTTTACCTTTTTAATTGCATCGTTGATAGCAGCAACTACTCTATCGCCAGCTGCTTTATCTTTCGCTGCAACTAGAGCTCCTATTGAATTTGCTATTGGAGTCACATCCGTATCAAATGTAGATTCGTTTGTGCAAAGCTCACCAAAATACGCTTCTTTAATACCGCGAACGTTATTTGTAAAGTCTGTAATTTAATTATAACTAAACCACGACTCTACTTCTAAAAGCCCTGTACCTGGTGCATCTTTCTCTGCATCAATCGGGTCTGATATTTTCACGTTTGCTACCTCAGCGGCAATTCCGCTTGCACCAAGAATAGCTTCTTGTACAGCTGTTTCGAATGATGTGTAAAAGGCATTGTCGAGACTTGGAGTTTTAAAGATTGTGGCATAATCACCAGCAGTAGTGTTAAGCGTAATATCTGCGCCAAACTCGTTAAAATCTACAAGTTTATCACTCGAAAGTCCAGCTTTATTCCACTCTGCTTCTAATTGAAGAACACAACGGTAAAGCTCTTCAGTAACAGCAACTAAATAAGCTTCTAATTTATCTTCGAAATCGGCATCCGAAAGCGACCCCTGACTAATTTCATAATCAGTTGTGAAGTTCGAGATTGTTGTTGTTTTAGCAGCTCCATTTGCAAACAACATATACTCTATTGCATGAAATCCTTTTAAATCGCCACCATCTCCTTTAAGCGATAAATAGCTATCGGTTGCAACATTCCAATCTTGAATAGATGTTTGAAGGTCGGGAAGTACTAATGGCCATGAGTCAATACCTGGGTCAATACCAGCTTTATCAACTGGACCAAACAAGTAAGCTTCGGTGCGCTCCCATGTAGTACGAGCTTTTTCCCAAGCTGTAGCTGCTGTTGCTATTAAAGATGTTTTATCAGCAGCAGTTGAGCTTTTAATAGCCTCTACTGCTGTAAGCAATGCTTTACCATCTGTAGCTAATTGAGTGTAGTTTGC
>CAYJPD010000077.1:0-587 GCA_964371975.1 uncultured Bacteroides sp. | reverse complement strand
GCAACAACTATATCATCAGCATAAAGTGATAAGATTGCTGTTTGTTCCGCAGTTAAACCAGTTGCTGGTGTTGGATCATCTTTGCCACAAGAAGTTGCTAAAGTAACTGTAGCTAATGCAGCCACAAATAATTTTGAAATTTTCATTATTTATCTATTTAATTGTTATTATCTTCGATTGTTATTGAATTTATTTTGTAAAAAATCCTGCCCACATAATACCTATTGACAAAGTATTTTCGTCGTTATAAGTAGGGTCTACTAAGTTGCGCATTTGATATTCGCCTTTTATCACTATGTCTTTTATTGGCGAATAATTCACACCCACAGCAACACACTCGCGCTCCCAATACGGGTAGTGAGGTACACCTTCTACAGTATCATACATTGAGTCGTAGTAATCGTATCTACCAAATAAATATAGAGTCTGATTATCTTGGGTAAGCTTTTGCGAAAAACCGAAGATGTTGTAACCAGCCTCTATCCCAATAGATATGGCTTGGCTACCAACGGCTGGTTTTCCTGGCGTTGGGGCTGCATTAGTAGCTCCGGCATTTCCTACAGTTATAGCATACGAATCGCCAAGTG
>CAYJPD010000076.1:6559-9030 GCA_964371975.1 uncultured Bacteroides sp. | reverse complement strand
GGACACCCTGATTAAAAGTCAGGTGCTCTGCCAACTGAGCTAATGGTTCATTTTTTTATAGCGCTAAATGCCAACAACTATTCAAGCGCTAAATTAGTATAACAGTGTTTTAGCTATTTGTCAATACAAATATACGTTTTATTTTTACTTATTTCTATATTATACAATATTTGTTTGTTTTCGCCGGGAAAACAGGCTAAAATACTTTTTTTACTCCTGTTTTTTAAAAACATTCGCTATTTTATACGCCATTTTCAAAATAGCTGAAATTTCTTAGTAAAATTTTAAGCCCTTTAAAACCAAAAGCTCTGCTTTTATATATCCCCTGAACTGTCTGTCTTTCTATTTTATTTACAATGCCCTCGCTAAACTCATTATGCACTTGCCTTACACCTTTATTATATGGGCACACTAATTGGCACATATCACAGCCCCATATAAGGCCCGCTTTTTTTATAATGCCTATTTCCTCCGGCATAAGTTCACCCTTTTTCTGCGTTAAGTAAGAAGCGCACCGCTTTGTGTTTACACCGCTCTCGCTAATTGCTCCTCCCGGGCAATTTTTTATACACAAATTGCACCCTGTGCACTTTTTTACCTCTTCTAACCGCGTTTTAACTTGCAATGTAGTTATAATTTCACCTATAAAAATAAAAGACCCATATTTCTCGCTCAACAATAATGCCTGCTTACCAAGCACGCCCAGCCCCGCTTTTAGGCACATGTCCACCTCATTTACGGGCGAGGCATCAACAAACGCTTCAAATTGCTCGCCGGCATATATTGCGCTAAGCTGCAAACACACTGCATTAAGCTTTTCTTTAACAATAATGTGATAATCTTTAACTGCGCTATATGCGCTTATATTACCGTTTAGCGCCTCTTTTGAATAATAAGGGAATATGCAAGCTATCGCCGTTTTAGCGCCTTTTGGTATTCTCTCTTTCGATTTAACGTCGAATAATTGCAGCTTTTTAAAATCTATAAACGCAAAATCCAGTATATTATTATGAAGCAGTATGTTTTTTACATTATCCATTTGTACACCATTTGTATTATTTAAGCTTTATTATACTATTTGTATTTAAGCTTCATGCTTAGAGCATCAAAATAGTTTTCGCATTTTTGCAAAAAACAAAAGCTCTGCCATAGGCAAATTTTTCAATTTGTTTATGTGTTTTTCTAAATTTCATCTAAGAATTCAAGCATATCAATAGCCTTTGGTGGGCAGCCGTTCACATATTTTTCAAACCCTTTACAGCAAACACCTATGCCAAGGCCGCTTTCATTTCTGCCTTTAAAATCTTGCCCAATATGCAGCTTATTGCAAGCTTTGTTTAGCTTTTGAAGCTCTCCCCTGTCTTGCAAGCGTGCAAGCGCATGAATTAAATTGCCGTAACATGCAGAGCACGCTGAAGACGCACTAACATATTTTTCAAGCTGCTTTACTTTCCTTGAAGAAGAGGTAAACACCGTTTTTTTATCTTCGTTTATCTGTATAATATTTGCCGTTTTTATATCAGCACTGCCAACGCCAAAATTTTGCGCAAGCGGTAAATAAGCAACCTCGTTTGCACTATACCCCATTAGCGCTGCGCCATAGGCATCTATAAGCACGCTGTCCCTCGCTGCAAACATTCTGTTTGTGCTTAATGGGTTACCTCCCTCTTCAAAATCCAAATCGCCGTTTAGGCTGTCTACAATAACAAGCTCTGCACTTCTTATTTTGTTAAGCGCCGCAATAGGCTTATGCAGGCCAATTGAGTGAAAATGCCTTTTAGACCTATCCGATATACAGCCTTTCATATTTTTTAAAGCACATGTTACCATTGTTTGGCAATGCCCTTTTAAAACAGGTATATTAATTAAGTAATCTAAGCCCATCACCTTTTGCGACATCTCAATATCTATGCCTTGCTCTGTGTGCACTTCATACTTATCGTCTTTAACATCGTAAAGCGCAACGCCGTATTTTTTAGATATAGCTTCATACCCACAAACGCTAAACGCGCGCTTTGTACTGTCGCCAATCCACGCACTTTCTATTATACATATATTATTAAAGCCGCCCTTTTGCAAATGGGCAATAATTGTTTCGACTATAAGCGGTGTGGTTGTTGCGCCGCTGTCTGACGTTTTCGCCACAACCAAATTTGGCTTTAGCCCTATAGTTTTGTTTTTATCGCCTATTAAATCGTAAATATCAATTTTATTAAGCAAGCTCTCTGTCATTGCTTTCGCATCGCTTCCATACGTTACAATTATATCGTTTTTATTCAAAATACAGCTCCTTTTAAACGCTTATTATTTTTAACACTTTTATTATACCATATATTTTTTACAAGTTAAAGTATTGTATATTGCACTAATTGCATTTTGCTAATTGCCTCTTAAAACCCTTGTAATATCGAACATACGGCAACTTGCTGGCCCTCTTGCGATTTCAGTGCACAAAGCCGTGAGCCTTTTGG
>CAYJPD010000076.1:0-6459 GCA_964371975.1 uncultured Bacteroides sp. | reverse complement strand
AGCGCCAATTTACAAAGGCAAAATAACTGTAACAAAAACCACCCCTTTTGCATGAAATGAAGCAAAGGGGGCATTTTTATGGAAACATTGCGTGTAGAAAATGCAAGCTTCACCTACCAGGCACAAAACGGTGAAGTAAAAGCGTTTGAGGGTATAGAGATAAGCGCCGGCAAAGGTGAGTTTATAAGCATAGTTGGCCCGAGCGGCTGTGGCAAAAGCACGCTTCTTTCTGTTATAGCAGGGCTATTACCGAAATCTGAGGGAAGCGTTTACATAAACGGAAAGCTAATAAAAGGCTTTTGCGATAAAATGGGCTATATGCTACAGCGCGATAATTTGCTCGAGTGGCGCACAGTTTACAGCAATGTTATGTTTGGGCCCGAGCTTAAAGGAGATATTAGCGAGAAAACAAAAAACAGGGCGCAGCGCCTTTTAAAAACTTACGGCCTTTGGGATTTTCGGCAAAATTACCCGCGCCAGTTATCGGGCGGTATGCGCCAGAGGGTTGCGCTAATTCGCACGCTTGTTATGGAGCCGGGCATTTTACTGCTCGACGAGGCTTTCAGCGCGCTGGATTACCAAACACGCCTTAATGTAACAAACGATGTGCACAGCATTTTAAAAAAAGAGGGCGTTACCACATTACTTGTAACACACGATATACCCGAGAGTATATCTTTAAGCGACAAAATTTTAATTTTAAGCGCGCGCCCTGCCAATGTTAAAGAGGTTTTAAATATAAATTTCGATAAAAGTTTATCACCGCTTGAAAGAAGGGCACACCCTGAATTCCCCCATTATTTTGAGCATATATGGAAGGAGCTTTGCGAAAATGAAAACTGAAAGTAAAATTACACAGGCACGTGCCTCACCCGAGCGAACAGAATACTTAAAGCAAGTTAAGCGCACACATATAGCAATAAAAGCATGGCGCATTGGCATAATTACTGTGCTTTTATGCACTTGGGAGCTTTTAACATGGGTTAATATTTGGGATGAGTTTCTGATAAGCCGCCCCTCGAGCATTGTAGCAACAATTTGGGGCATGGCAAAAAATGGGCTTTTTGTGCACATAGGCACAACGCTTTACGAAACATTAACAGGCTTTTTAATTGGCGTTTTCTTAGGGCTTTTAATTAGCACATTGCTTTGGAGTAGCACTTTAGCCTCTAAAGTGGCAGAGCCTTATTTAGTTGTTCTTAATGCGCTTCCGAAAATTGCGCTGGGGCCCGTTATAATTTTAATAGCCGGCGCAGGCACAAGGGCAATTATTGTTATGGCGGTTGCCATATCTTTAATAGTAACGGTTATGGAAATGCTAACAGGCTTTAACGCTGTTGACAAAGACAATATAAAAATGGCGAAAACTTTCGGCGCAAGCAAAAGGCAAGTTTTCACAAAAGTTGTATTGCCCGCCAATATGCCCGTGCTTTTCAACTCGCTTAAAATAAACATAGGCTTATCGCTTGTTGGCGTTATTGCGGGCGAGTTTTTAGTTAGCAAGGCAGGGCTTGGCTATTTAATTGTATATGGCGGGCAAGTTTTTCAAATGGATTTAGTTATGGCAAGCGTTTTTATTTTAGCACTGCTTGCAGCGCTTATGTATAAAATTGTTTCAATAGCACAGGTGAGAGTTGCAAAGCACTATAGCGGAAAGTAACTGCATGTTCAAGCGCGCTTAACGGGTGGTTAATGCTTAAATGCACAAGTTTCGGAGCTAATAACTAAATCTGCTTTGCGGTGCAAATGTGCTTTCACTTTAAATATGCACAAATTAACAACAGGAGAGTGGTTTACTATGAGAAAATTACCGGTGATTTTATTGGCAATTAGCGTTTTGTTTTCAATGGTTTCTTGCAAAGCAGACAATGAAATGAAGCAAATTCGCGTTAGCGAAGTTACACACAGCATATTTTATGCGCCGCAATACATAGCCGCTAGTGAAGGCTTCTTTGAAGAAGAGGGCCTTAGCGTTGAATTTACAAACGGTGGCGGCGCAGATAAAGTTATGACAGCCGTTTTAACCGACGCCGCCGATATTGGCCTTGCCGGCCCTGAAGCGAGCATTTATGTTTATAACGAGGGCAAAGACGATTACCCAAAAGTTTTTGCAGGCTTAACAGCTAAAGACGGCAGCTTTTTAATGGCGCGCGAGCCAAACGATAATTTCGATTTCACACAGCTTGAAAACGCGCATATATTACCCGGGCGCATTGGCGGTATCCCCTACATGGCGCTTCGCAGTGTAATTGAGCAAAGCGGCCTAAACCCTGACACCGATATGAATTTCGATACCTCTATACAATTTGAAAATATGACAGCGGCGTTTTTATCGGGCACAGGCGATTATGTTACAATGTTTGAGCCAACAGCAAGCTCAGCGCAAAGCGAGGGCAAAGCCTATATAGTTGCAAGCATAGGCGAGGCGGCAGGTGAAATGCCCTACACCGCTTATTTTGCAACGCAGGAATATTTAAGCGAAAACGAAAAAACCGTGCAAGCGTTTACAAACGCAATAGCAAAAGGGCAAGCTTTTGTAGAGGAAAACAGCGCTAAAGAAATAGCACAAAGCGTGCAAAGTTTCTTCCCCGATACAGATTTAGCCATTTTAGAAAGTGCCGTGCAAAGTTATAAAGACGCAGGCGCCTATGCAAAAACGCCTTTAATATCAAATGAGAGCTTTGACAATTTACAAGATGTAATTATAAACGCAGGCGAGCTTTCAGAGAAAGCACCGTTTGACATGATAGTTGATAATACATTTGCGCAAAATACTCAGCGGTAAGTACAATAATGCACCCACAGAAAACGGATTTCTCGACTACGCTCGAAATGACAGGCACTTAGGCTTGCGGTGCTTATCCATTACGCTCGAAATGACAGGCACTTAGGTTTAGTACACATAATCTAAATAATGTATGCCAAACTATTTATCTTATAACTGTTTTAACGTTAAACAAAAAAATGCAGGGGTAATCCTTACCCCTGCATTTTTATGCAACTTCGCCGTTAAATCGGTTTATCTTAACAAATATGCCCTTTTTTGCCTGCTGCCTTTTCGCCTTTTAAAACGGCCTCTACAGCTTTAAAAGAGCGCGGTGAGTACTCATAAGCCGCAAGTTTATAAACGCTTTTTGGCATAAGCGGTAAGTCGTATGGGTTTCGAAGAGCCACCGCTATAACATTTTCACAATGCTTTTCAATTTCATTAACAAGCGCTAATTGCTCTTTATTCAAATGAGCGTTAAATGTGCCAACAACCACGGTTTTATGCAGGCTTGCCTTTTGTGCAAGCAATTTTATTTCTTCGCTGCTTGGGTTCATTTGTGCTGTTTCAAATTTGCAGTTAAATGCACTCGCCATTATTTGCGCAAATGTGTAATTTGTGTCTACAGCGGTAGACGCTATATTTCCCCTTGCCTTTTGCGTGCTTATAAATAATGTGTTTTCATCAATTTTAGGTAAATCGCCTCTATCGTCAAAGCGTGTTATAGCGTTTTGCATTATGCGCTGTGCCGCCTGTTTGTGCTCATCGCTGTTTATACATTCAAACGGCGCACTTGCATTGCCAAAACGTTTTTTTGCTTTTATTATTCTGTTAACTGCATCATCAAGGCGCTCCATGCTCATTTCGCCGCTCTCTATCGCTTTTTTTGTTAGCTCAAGCGCTTTTATTGCAAGCTCGGCCGTGTGGGATATACAGCCTATATCAAGCCCTGCGGCAACGCCTTTTGCAAACGCTTCGCTCGTGCCGTAATTGTCAACTATAGCACCCATTTCAAGGCAATCGGAAATTATAAGCCCGTCAAAGCCCATATCTTTACGCAAAAGCCCCTGCATTATAGGCGCAGACATGCTTGCCGGCACACCCCTGTTATCGTAAGCCGGAAACAGCATATGCGACACCATTACACAAGGTGTGCCGTTTTTAATGGCGTGCGCAAACGGTGCAAGCTCGCAGTTTGCCAGCTGCTCTTTGCTTTTTTCCACAACCGGTAGGCCTAAATGGCTATCTACCGCTGTGTCGCCATGGCCGGGGAAGTGCTTTACCGAGGGCAAAAGCCCTGCTTTCACTATGCCGTCGTGCACAGCTTGCATATACGGTATAACGCTTTGCACTGTGTTGCCATAAGAGCGCACACCTATAACAGGGTTTTGGCTGTTTGTGTTAACATCTGCAACAGGTGCAAAATTGCAGTTTACGCCCATTGCCGCAAGCTCTCTTGCGCTGTAATAGGCGGCAAGGTACGCATCGCTTACGCTACCTGCTGCCGCAACCGCCATAGCAGATGGGAAAATAACAGCGCCCTCGGGCACGCGCGATACAACGCCGCCCTCTTGGTCTATGCCTATAATAGGAACAAGGCCTGTTTGCTTAATTATGCGCTGTTTTATATCCTCGCAAAGCTCTTTAACCTGCTTTGGCGATGTTAAATTGCGTGCAAATAATATTACATTACCTGCTTTATATTTTTCAATAAGCTCTATTTCGGCATCGCCAAGCTTATCTGCCAAAAAGCCAAACATTAACAGCTGGCCCAGTTTTTGTTCTAATGTTAGGTTCATATAGTTCTCCGTTAATATTTTTTAGTGGTATTCCTCTGTTTAGAGGTGCTTGCAAAAGCGGCTTTACAAAAAGCGGTGGCAAAACCTTTGTTTTTTGCACCTCTTGTTTAAAACTTTATTGTTTATTGCACTTTGCAAAATGTGTTCAGCTATTCACCAAAAGCCGCCACTTTTGTGGCGGCTCGCAATTTTTTATAAATGTGCACAAAAGCAGTGCTTTGCTTTTAATGATATTTTTCAAAAAAGCATTACCCTTTAACGCCGCCTATTGTTAGGCCTTTTACGAAAAAGCGCTGTAGGAAAGGGTATACTAAAATAATAGGCAAAGTTGATGTTATAATAACAGCAGATTTAATTCCCAGCGACACTGTTTCGTTTTGTGCTGCGCTTCCGCCGCCGCCAACATTCAATGTGCCGTTAACAATATTCCTTAATAGCATCATAACGGGGTATAAATCTGTGTTTAAATATAGCAAGCTGTTAAACCAATCGTTCCAGAAGAACACGGCGTAATAAAGGCCTATTGTTGCAATAGCCGCCGTTGAAAGCGGAATTACAATGCGCCTTAATATGCCAAAATACCCAAGGCCGTCTATAAGTGCCGCCTCTTCAATTTCGTCCGGCACGCTTTTGAAAAAGCTCATTAATACAATTAGGTTAAACGGGTTAATTGCAAACGGCAATAGTATTGCAAGCCTTGTTCCCGAAAGGCCTAAATTGCTTATAAGCAAATAGTTTGGAATTAAGCCACCCGTGAAAAACATTGTTATAACAACCATTTTCGAAACAAATTTCTGGCCTTTTAAAAATGTTTTAGAAAGCGGATATGCCAAAAGGCAGTTGAGTATAAGCGCAATTAATGTGCCGAAAATTGTATAGAAGAATGTGTTGAAATATGACGACCAAAAATTAGGGTATGTGAAAATAGCCTCGTAGGACGCCAATGTGAAATCTACAGGAAAAAGGAAAACTTCGTTTTTAATTATGGCGCTTGTGCCGGAAAAAGAAACGGCAAACATATAAATAAACGGCACTAAGCACATAAGCAGCGAAAAAATCATAACAATGTAAACAATGCTATCGAAAACAAAATTTTCAAGTGTTTTATATCTTTTGTTCATTTTTTCCTCCTTAATATATACTTTCGCCGGTAAGTTTCTTACTTAAAGCGTTAGATGAAACAACCATTATTATGCCCACAACGCCTGTGAAAAGCCCTATTGCGGTAGCGTAAGAATAGTTTTGGCTCTCAAGGCCAATTCGGAAAAGGTAGGTGTCGATAATATCGCTAACTTCTGAGTTATTAGGCGTATACATAAGCAATATTTTTTCAAAACCAAGTGTTAAAACACGCCCAACATTCATTATAAGCATAACCATAACAGTGGGCATTATTGATGGAATTGTAACATACCATATTTGCTGAAGCCTTGTGGCACCGTCAATTTCGGCGGCCTCAAACATATCGGGGCTTATGGCTGTTATAGAAGCGAGGTAAATTATAGCTGTCCAGCCTGTGAACTGCCATGCGGCGGTAAAAACATAAATAGGTACAAACCATTCCGGCTCGTTCATGAAATAAATAGGCTCTATGCCAAAGTTTGAAAGCGCTAAATTCAAAAGGCCCGAACTTGGCGATAAAAGCTCGTTTAAAATTGTTATAACAATAACCGTTGAAATAAACCTTGGCATATAAGAAACGGTTTGCACAACTTTTTTAAAGCGTTTTGCGTGTAATTCATTTAAAAGAATAGCAAAAACAATTGGTATTGGGAAGTTTATAACTATATTCCAAAAAGAAATATTTAATGTGTTAAAAAAAGCGTCCCAGAAATTTTTATCTTCCAAAAGCCTTTCAACATAGCGCAATGTCCATTCTTCACCCCACGGGCC
>CAYJPD010000075.1:0-9119 GCA_964371975.1 uncultured Bacteroides sp. | reverse complement strand
TCGCCTGAAAAAAAGCCAAGGCTTGCCGCCGATGAGATTCATAGAATTATTTAGCCGTTTGAGTTTTAAAAAGCGCAAATAATAGTTGTTTGATAAAACTATAATTAGAGCCAATGAACAGCATGAATAATATTAAAAATTTACAAGAAAAACAAGCAATAGCAAAAATGGCCGTTAGCTTTGTAAGCAAAAGGGATATTATAGCTCTTTGTGGCGGTACATCAACATATTTAATGGCAAAATAATTGGTTTTAGTAAAAGCTTCTCTTTTAAGTAAGAGGAGCTTTTATTTAATTGTATGCATAAAACCCCGGGCTTTGCCGGGGCGCAACGCTTACAGTGTAATTAAGATAAAAAACTTGTAATAAGCAAGAGGGCCGCTCTGTTTTTTCTTAGTCCGTGTTCACCAAAATTCTTCTTTATCATCATACAAATATACGCGATTCACAACAAACAAATTTATTTTAATGGTAACTTGTGCAAATTGACAATAAATACTATTTTATTGACTTTTTTGACAAAATTTGCTAAAATAATACTACATTATTGATTAAATTGCGTATATTTGTTAATTTGTTTTGTTTGTTTTTTGCTGATTGCTACTATTTTGTAATGGCTTTTTATACAGGAGGGATTAACTTATGAAGAGGTTTATTAGTTTTTTTATTGCTGTTTTTATAGTTTTGGTCATGTTACCGAGTTTAGAAATATTTGCAACACTAACAAATAATGATTTAGGCGCACAAGAAGATGTTAGTTTTGAAACTGTAGCTGAAGCAATCCCTTTAGATTTAAGTGAACCGATTCGTGTTGGGTATTATTCAACTTTTGATGATATGATTGCTAATATGGATAGTTTAAACAACAAAGGATATGGCTATGAAGTGTTCCAAAAAATCTCTGAGTATAGCGATTTGGAATTTGAATTTGTACCCATTGCCGATAGCATGATTGAAGCAGTACAAAGCGGTTATGTTGATGTGGGGGGCTTTAACACCCAGAGTGATGAAAGGCGCGAACAAGTTCTTTATTCCGAATTTCCGTTTAACAAAACATACTTGGCACTTATGTCAAAGGATATGAATATTAGATACGGCGATTTACAAGCTATTGACGGCAAAATAGTAGCTGTATACGATGAGAATGTTGGTGTGGAAAACCTAAATATTTTTTGTGAAGAAAACAATGTTTCAGTTGAATATATTTATGGTGAAACCGAAACATATATGGAGCAAGAAGCAGATTTATTTATAACTTACTCCGAAGACCCCACATCTAACGACTTAAATAATATATTAAACCTTGGTGTTTATAATTTATATTTAATTACAAGTTTTGAAAATGCTGAGTTAATGGATTTAATAAATGATTCTTTCTGGGAAGTTATACAAACAGAGGGTAATTTTTTCATGGAGCTTGAAGAAAAATATCTTTCTGAAAATATTGAAGTAGCCCACCGTGGCCTTACGCAAAGAGAAATTGATATATTAAGGCAAAGGCCGCTTGAGGTAGGATACGTAACAGGTTTTTCGCCAATTTCATATACAAATGAGAATGGCGAGCCTGACGGCGTAATGGTAGACGTACTAAATGGGTTTGCAGAGAATTTTGATTTTGAAGTGAATTACCACCCATATAGCATTGAAGAACCACAACAAGAACATGAAAATTTTGATATTTTGCTTACTTTATATGGCGACAGCAAGCATGATAATGAATACTACACCCCTACTGACGCATTTCATGAAATTTCGATGTATGGAATAATAAATAATGAGATGTTAGATACAACGGTGCTTCAAGAAATAATAGAAAAATCGCCTAAAATCGGTTCGCTTCCATATCAAACTATTGACTTTGATGCGTTTCTCGCGGTTAATTCGCAAGTTGAGTTTGTTTTTTACAACAATTGGCATGCTTTGCTCGATGATTTAGCTGATGGTAATTTAGATATGATTTTTTGCACCGAGAGCGCAACTACATATACACAAATTTACTTTGAAGATTTAGACATTTCAACAATACATACCGATACCGCAGCGCCAATGAAGTTTTTTATAAACCACGATATTGCTGATGAATATGTTCCTATATTTAATGTTATGATTGATAGAATTTCAGAGCGAGAGTATACAGCAATAATTGAAACCAATGCCAATAAGGCTTTACCACACACAGAGATCGGTTTTTGGGATGTTATTTTGGAGAACTGGTATTATGTTGTGTTAGTTTTTTTGGTGATTGTTGCAGGGTTTATAGCACTTTATTCCAAGGGGCAAATTGAGAAAAAAGAAGCTTTGCTTAAATCATATAACACCGACCCAATGACAGGCCTTGATACAATAAACAAGTTTAGAGTGACTACGCAAGAGATTATTAACAAGGCAAAACCTGGTGAGTATGAGATAATTTCATTTGACATTGATATGTTTAAAACTATTAATACACATTTTAGTACTAATAAGGGTACAACTATTATAATTGCTGTTGCCGATGCATTAAAAACAGCATTTGAGGGTTCAGATGCTGTTATAAGCAGAAGAATTGCAGACCAATTTTTGATATTCCGACGTGTTAACGAGTGCGGTACAATGCGTCAGATATATAATTCTGATATTTCACCCGCAATAAACAATGTCATACATGAGAAGTATAAAGTAGCTCTCTCGTTCGGAAATGTAATTATTGACGATGTTAAGGAAAAAATGACGACGCTTATGGGTCAAGCGGATAACGCAAGATTAGAGGGTAAATCCAAGCATAAAACTACATTCATCACCTTTGATGATAAAATGCGAAAGCAGTACGAAAATAAAATTAACATCACTTTTAGAATGGAACAAGCACTCAAAGACTGTGAATTTATCGTTGAATATCAACCGAAAATTGACTTCAAAACATTAAAAATTGGCGGTGCGGAAGCACTTGTGCGTTGGGTGCCAAAGCTTGGAGAAAAAATATATCCCGATGAGTTTATTCCTGTTTTTGAGCAAAATGGATTTATTGCACAATTAGATTTGTTTGTATTGCAAGAAGTTTGCAAGTGCATAAAGGAAAATTGCTATAAGTTTGGTATACCACGCATTTCGGTGAACCTATCTGCGCATACGGTGCTTTCCCATTATATCGTAAGCCATGTATCAGATACTCTTGATGCTTATGGAGTAGATGCCAGTATGATAGAATTTGAACTAACCGAGAGTGCAGTGGAAGCTAATACCGATATGTTCCTTTCAACAGTTAAGAAGTTTAAGGAGCTTGGATTTGCAATATCGATTGATGACTTCGGCGCAGGTGTTTCCTCACTAAATAGGTTATCTGCAATTGAAGCGGATATACTTAAACTCGACAAGGCGTTTTTTGACCTTAAAGACCAAGGGGCGAAGAGCACTGTTGTTGTAACCGATGTGATTAATATGGCAAAGCACCTAAGCATGAAAGTTGTTGCCGAGGGCGTTGAAACTGCCGCTCAAGCACTATGGTTACAAAGCGTAGGGTGTGACTATGCACAAGGATACTATTTTGCAAAATCTATGAGCGAAGAAAAATTTAAGGAACTACTCATTTCAGATAAGGAGTATAAAATAAGTTTAATATAATTTATTTTATAAGAGCTACCCAGGTTTGCAAGTTTGCAATGCATGTTTTTAAATTAGCTTTCCGCCCTAATTTCCGTTATAGTTGCTGTTTTATTTGTATTCCTTAAACAGTAATAATGTAGCTTTTTAACTTTATCATACAAAACTCTTGCAGGGCTGATAATAAGAAGATGATGCAAAAAATTGAAAGCGAATTAGTCAAAAAAAGAAGGCTGGCTTATTATTATGCTTTTAGTAGGCCTGCTTGTAACAATTGCATTATCGTTAATATCGCCTATAAGCAAAGGCGATAGAGGGTTGTGCTTTTTTATATTCTCAAGTGCACTATGCTCGCTTTTGAGTGCATAACAATAGGCGCAATTATTGCCACAGCAGTTATATGTGCCTATATCAATGCTCTCAAGGCATAGGCACTCCTCACGCTGGTTTTTATCTTTAATATTGCTTATATTGCAGTTTAAAATGCGCTCTATTATGCCTTTATCAATACATGCGCCATGCTGTATGCCATATTTCTCTAAATTGTACTTTTCCGCGCATGTGAAAATTTCAATGCCGTTTTGCTTTGCAATTCGGCTAAAAATATTGCTGATTTCGTGTATATTTGTTAGCGACATATCATATTTTACGCTTCGCCCCATTCTTGCAGCAACATTTTTATAGCTGTCTACAAAACTGATAACACACCTTTGTGTGTAGCCGCAAAGCTGTTTTGCCATGTTTGTAAAATTTTGTTTGTGGTAGGCAATATCGTGTGTTTCATCGATAATTATAGGGTCATACCGCCACACAACTCTGTTTGCGCCAAGCTGTTTTGAAAGCGCGATAAAAGCCGCTATCAGCTCGGTTTTGATAGGTAAATTTCTCTCGATATCTTTGCCGTAAGGGGTTAGCGTAAACTCGAAGTAATAAGGGTAACCAAGGGCGTCAATTTGTGGCAAATGTTTTAAAAAGGGAATGGGGTTTTTAGTCCAAAACACGATTAAATCAACAGTTTGCGGCGTGAGCACAGCCTTGCTTAGCCTGTTTGAATTATATGGGTTTTGAATAAGCACATACCCGGCATTAAGGCGGTTTATAAACCACTCGCCGAAATAAGACGGTATATCGCATCGCCTGCTTGCGCTGATTATCAAGCGGCTCGCCTCCTTTTTTAGTGCTTTTATAGGCAAGCATTACTGCTTCAAAAGCAAATTGCCGCCAGTATTAACGCTGTTTAACTGTGTAAAATTACAAAATGTGCTATACAAAACTAAGGGTTGCAAAAATTGCACCCTTAGTTAATTTTTTGCTATTGGTTAGCCGTTAGGAAATAATTACATGCAAATTTACACTAAACATAGTAAAATAGCTGTAAAGCTTGTTTCGTTTATACTAATGTTTATTTAAAACAAATATCTATGCCCTTGTAAATAGCTTCATAAGGTATGTTTTTACACCTATAACATATATTAATACAGCCTTTTCTTGCTAATACATAAGGCGAGTTTGTGTTTTCTTTAACTGTAGCCGGCGCTTCGCCGCTACTGAAATAAACGCTGATATAGTGCTTTCGGCAGGCAACAGCAACATATTTTTCGCCTATTCTCCAAGTGGGTATTAAAGTTCTTTCGGAATATTTTTCATCTAAAACTGCGTTTTTGTGTGCGTTTTCTATGTGCAAAATAATAGGAGAAACTTGCATTTGGGTTTTTTCGTCAACCATATTCATGTATGTTTCTATTGGCATTGTAAACACCCCTTGTGCACAGTTTTATTTTTTTGCTTTTGGTAGTTTGTATTCTATTATATATGCATTTGGGTTTTGCGCCCAGTTAATACTTGTGCAAAAATACTCGTCGTTTTCAAAAGAGCCGTCATTTTGTGCGGCATTTTGCATAGGGCAGTTTTCACATGTTTTTTTTGTTTCCCTGTTAGGCTTTAGGCACAAAGATGAATGCAATGCAACATTTGAATTTTTGGCAGCTTCATTTATGAAAAGCGGCTTAAAAAAATTAGGGCTACAAACTTGAACAGGAGTGTTCAAAGCGTTTAAAGTGCTTTCAATATTCTCTTTTGCACTTAAAACACTCTCTAATAAAAATTGGTTTATAATTACAGAGGACAGTTGCTGGCAAACATCAAAAACATTATCTTGCACCCTTACATTAAGCTTTTCGTCGCCTTTTTTTGCTTCAAAGCCAATATAACCCATTAAGGATTTTTTGTTTTTTAGCGCGAAAATATATCTGAACGCATCTTTGTTTTCATCAATATTAAAATCAATAATATCTTCTGAGGGCTTTAATGCAATTAAATTGCACTGCTCAAACTTTGCAAACATCTCGCTAACTTCAAAAAGAGTTATCTTTTCACTTTGCGGTGTAATAGATGTGCTTGTATTTTGCCAGTTGAAAACACGCTTAATATCGCCCTGGGAATATTCAAATTTACAAACAAACCCGTTTTCGAAATTAAACTGGTTGCAAATTAGTTGTAAAACAGATTGAATGGTGTAATCTGCAACTTTTGTTCCCTCTACAACATCAAAAATATGCTCTTTTATATTTTCTTTAAATTCTTTTAAGCTTTCGCTTAAATCGCCGCCGCTGTCTTTCGCGCTCTCTATTGCAGTTCTGGCAGATTGGTACTTAAGCTCTTCTTTACCTGTGAAGAAAGAATAGTCGTTTTTACCTTTTGCCTTTGTATTGTAAAGCGCTATATCCGCCATTTTATACATGTCTTCAAATATAAAAGAATTATCTGTTGTGGCAATTCCAACGCTTGCGGAAACTTTTACAATTACACCGTTTTGCTCGTATTCTTTGCGGAATTCATTGCAAATTTGCTCGGCCCTTTGCTTAAGAATATCGTGCTCGTTGTAGTTCCTCAAAAAAACAAAAAATTCATCGCCGCCCACACGCCCAAGCACATCGCTTTTTTGGAAAATATTGCGCAGCGAACTGCCAAGTTGTTTTATAACAGCGTCGCCATACAGATGGCCGAATGTATCATTTATGCTTTTAAAATTATCTATGTCAATAATCATTAGTGCGCCGCATTTAGCGTTTTCTTTATCGCTTAAAAACTTAATTATCAGCTCTTCGGTGGTTTTTTTGTTGTAAAGCCCTGTCAAAGCATCTTTTTGCGCTAAATCTTCCGACATTTTAATAAAATCGTATAATTTTACATAAGAATTAACCCTTGCGCTAACAACTCGCTCTTTAAAGGGTTTTGTAATGTAATCTATAGCGCCCAGCTGAAAACCTTTTTCCTCGCTGCTTTCGTCGTTTAAGCCGGTTATAAAAATTACAGGTATTTTGTTGTATTCATCGCTTGCTTTAAGCTTTACTATTATTTCAAACCCGTCAAGTTCGGGCATAACTATATCAAGCAGTATAAGTTTTGGCTCGAATTGCTCTAAAAGCGCAAACATTTCTTTGCCGCTTTTTGCGCAAAATACTTTGAAATTTTTCTCGAGCATTTTAGTTAAAACTATTTGGTTTACAACGCTATCGTCAACAATGAGTATCTCGTCCATAATAGTTCTCCATTCTGTTAGTAGTAATTTATTACTACTAACATTCTATACTAATTATATAGTTTTTTTAAGTAAATGTCAAAAGAAATTTGTGAAAAATAGGTGAAATAAAGCCGAGCGTTAAGCGGAAAAACAGGGGTTTTGAAAAACTTGTAATGCTACGTTGTTTTTTGTGTTAGAATATGAAAATGCGATTAAAATTTATAATAATGTGCAAAATGATAAAACGCATGTGAAATTATTGTTAAATTTACAATTAACCGTATTGCTTATAAACTGCGTTTGTTGTATAATATATTATAATTATTTCATTTTAGGGCATTTGTAATAGTTTTCAAAATAACAATATAATTTACAGTTAAAACCCCTGTGCGCAATTGTGCATATTACTAAGAAAAAGAAAGGTAGGAACGTTATTTGCCAAACGCTAAAAACAGTAGAAATGTTAAAATGTCACATGTTCAGCGACGTAAGCAAATACGTAAAATGCGCAATAAATTTTTCTTTGTTTCCTTTGTTGTAATTTTGATATTAGCGGCAATAATTACAGCTATAATTGAATTGCCGCAAATGCTTAGCAGTGATGAGCAAACGGGGCAAAACAGTGTGGCAAGCAGTAGCGCGCAAAACGAAAGCGACGCTCAAACAGATACTTCAAGCGCGCAAAGCGAAAACACACAGCAAGGCTCACAAAGCGAGCAAGTTGGGGTTAGCGGTGTTATAGGCCCGCAAAAAGCAGAAATAAGCTATACCGTGCCAACAGCACAAATGCTGGCGCTTCCTGAAAACGGCAGGGTGGACATGTCTTATTTTGCCGATGCGGTTTTTGTTGGCGACAGCTTAACTTTAGGCTTTCAAACTTACGCAAGCGGAATAGTGAACACAAATTATGCAGCATACACGGGCGCAGGCCCACGCAATATAATGGAGGGGCTTGTTACAAATGTAAGCGGCGAGCGCGTTGCGGCAATTGATGAAATAAAAGCAGCTGGGCCAAAAAAAGTTTATGTGCAGCTGGGCATGAATGTGCTTGCAAGCCTTGAAGATGAAGCGTTTTTGCTTTACTATGAAAACATGATGGTGTTTTTACAGGAAAATTTACCACAAGATACATTGTTTTATTTGCAGGCAATAACGCCTGTAACGAAAGAAAAATCTGAAGAGCAAATTGAATTTAGCAACGAGAGAATAAGAAATTTGAACGAAAGTTTAGCAAAACTTGCTTACGATTACGGCTGGAATTATGTTGATTTGTATTCGGCATTAAGTGATGAAAGCCAAAATTTGCGCGAAGATATTACTGCCGGTAGCGACGGCATACATCTGAACGATTTAGGCTATAATATATGGCGAGAATACCTTATAACACATGCGGCATACAGTGATGATAACCCATATATCGCAGGCTCGCCTTATATGTGATAAATAAAGAACTTGAAGTATTATATTAAATTGCCGATAGTATAAGTTTAATAACCAAATAGTTTAGCGGAGGAAAAAATGGCGAATAATTTTGATTTTAACAGCGGTAAAGGAAGTTCATATAATAAGCGAAATACAGCAACACGTGTTGTTTTATCGCTTTGTGCTTTTGCGCTGTTTGGCTCGGCGTATATACTTTACACATTGCTAACAGGGCAAAATATGTTCCTTGAGAGCGTAGATCTACAGCATTATATAGATGCAAACTCTGCCACTCAAATTAATAGCGAAGCGGCGCAAGACCCACAAGGCGAGCAAGAAGAGCCTCAAGAAACTGTAAACGAAGAATGGGATGTGCGCATACCTGTAGCGCAAAATATAAATTACACTGCTACCGCACCCGATGCGAGAATGCTTGCATTGCCACAAAACGGGCAAGTTAGTGATGAATATTTCAGAACAGCACTATTTATAGGCGATAGCCTTGCGCAGGGCTTTTACCTTTATGCGCCAACAGCGGGCCTTGCGGTTAATGCGGGTTATAAAGGTATAGGCCCAAGGGAAATTATTTCAAATAA
>CAYJPD010000074.1:0-9652 GCA_964371975.1 uncultured Bacteroides sp. | reverse complement strand
AAAAAAACACAGGAGTATACTGCTGTTAATAAAGAAACAAACTGTCACTATCAAAAAAATTGATAGTGACAGTTTGTTTTTATGTAGATTGTGCTCATTATGCGGTGTACATTTCTGATAATATGTTCATAATACCCTCTCTGCCATATATGTTTATCAAAAGGTGGAAACATATTATTTTTTACACCGCGAATATATTCGTTTGTTGTTTGTGTTTTGAACCATTGTATCATTTCATGTTTATATTTATTTTCCAATTCAATGATATGTTTTTCAATTATTATGTGTGGGTCATTCGGGCGAACACATAGGTTCGCCCCTACGATTTCGCCAAATAAACATTCTCTGTTTTGTGTGCAAATCGTCACAAAATACGCACCGTTTTGGCTATAATCATAATCCTTTAATCGAATTGATTTGCGTTTTGGCAATGCCATAAAGCACCTCGACAAATGCTCATTTTATGTTAAACCAATATACAGTATCGTTTCCGTTAGATTCTTTCGGAACAGTTCCACCCAATTTTCTATACAATTCATTTGCAGGTATATTATTCTGGTAACAAGTTAAGAATATGCTATGTATATCATTTTTTCCACAGTAAGATTTTAGATTTGTAAATATTTTATTTGCAACACCTTGTCTTCTGTATGTTTCCATAACCTCTATAGCATGAATATAAACCATATCTTTGCTTCCACTAAGTCTATTTAAGCGATATCCATGAGCAAAACCAATCACAGTGTCTTCCTTTACAGCTGCCAAAATAAAATTATTTGAACTGCTTAAAAAATTCACTGTTGTATCATAATCTGCTAAAGTGTTCCAATAATTATCATTCATTTCTAAAATCATATCCATGTCAGATAAAGTTAAGAATCTTATAGTGTAGTCCATTACAAAACCTCCAATTATATAAATAATCTTTAGTAAACTATAACATAGAGAAAATAATATTTCAAATTAATTTAAGGTGAGCAGATAAGGCGTATACACGCCTACAAATCCTATCTAATTGCAAGATGTTTTTTATATATATTTTATCAACTTATTTCCTATAATTTGAACATAATAATGGAATAATACTATTGATACTTTAAAAATCGACATTAGCATAAATATATGTTAAAATATATTATAACAAACGATTAGGGGATGTTTATAATAACTAAGATATTTAAAATTGTGCCGGGGGTACTATTGGCTCTTGCAATTGCTGTTTTATCTGTATTTATTGAAAGTATTTTGCCAATACATTTAATAGGTGCAACTGTTATTGCAATTTTTATAGGAATGTTTTTAAATGCATTTATAAAAACAGATGTTTTTGTTCAAGGATTGAAATTCACATCTAAAAGAATGCTGAAATTTGCAATAATTTTATTGGGTGCATCTTTAAGCATAACAACGGTGTTAGAAGTTGGCAGAATATCGCTGCTTGTTATGGTTTTTACACTTTTTACTTGCTTTGGTGGCGGCTATTTTATTGGCAAAGCGTTAAAGCTCGATTGGAAACTTTCTAATTTAATATCTGCGGGAACGGGCATTTGCGGCGGCTCGGCAATTGCGGCAATAGCGCCTGTTATTGATGCAAAAGAGAGAGATATTGCCTATGCCATTAGCGCAACATTCATATTCGATATGATAATGATAGTGCTTTTTCCGTTGATGGGCACTTGGCTTGGCCTTAGCGATATGGCTTATGGGCTATGGGCGGGAACGGCAGTGAACGATACATCAAGCGTTGTGGCGGCAAGTTATGCTTACAGCGAGGCAGCAGGCGATTTTGCAACAATGGTTAAGCTTACAAGAACACTTTCCATTATTCCAACAGTGTTGGTGTTTGCGTTTATCAATGTTAAAATAAAGCAAAAAGAGGCACTTGCGCTTGATAAAAATGCGAAAAAAGATAAAGTTACAAAAAATGTAAACTTTATATCACTATTTCCATGGTTTATTGTTGGCTTTTTAGCATTGACAGTTTTAAATTCAATGGGCTATATACCTGTGCAATTATCTGCGTTTTTAAAGGAATTAAGCAAATTTATAATGGTTATGGCTCTTGCGGCAATAGGCCTTGGAACAAGTTTTTCTAAAATGAGAAAATCGGGGCCTGCGCCCATGGTGCACGGGTTTATTATATCCGCACTTGTGGTAATAGTGGCAATTGTTGTTGAATATTTTATGGGCCTTGTGTAAAAAAGCACATTCGATAAAGCGCGTTGCTACGGGCGTTTGTTCACAAAGTGCATACAGAGCGGTAATTAACAGCAACGATAAAATGCTTGCCAAAAATGATAAAATATTGTAGAATATACACTGATATACTAATAATTTTGTTTTATTTGGCATGCCTAAACTTATAAAATAAAACAGATGCAAAACACATTTATTGCCTTTGAAAAATGCAAACGTTAAGGCTTTAATATAAAGAAGGTGAAATTATTTTACTGCAAAATATTCTAAGCTTTATACAAAAATACAGAAAACAAACATTAATTGCTATTGATGTAGTAATGGTAACAATTGCATATTTAGCACCGTGGATTTTAATTCAAGGGCGCACGTCTTATACAGAGCACAACAGCCTTTTAATTGCAAGTTGCTTTTTCTTTGTATGCTGTTATGAAATAGTTTACGGCCTTATGGGCATGTACGATAGCCTTTGGCGCTATGCGGAAATAGTTGAGTTTTTTCGCCTTTGTTTAGCGTCGTTTATATCTGTTAGCATATTTTTTGTTATTACGATGATTATGTTTAGCGCCGAGCGCAGGGTGCCATATTCCGTTTATTTGCTAAGTGCACTTTTTGCATCGTCGCTAACGTTGTACACGCGTTTAACATACAGAATGTACCGCAACACGCGCCTTGCAAAGAACCCTAAAAAGCGCAGGCGTGTTTTGGTTATTGGCGCAGGTGATGCCGCAAGCACATTGTTGCACGAGCAGTTTAAAAACCCATCAAAAGATATGAATATTATATGCTGTGTAGACGATGCGCCGGAAAAAGTTGGCAGGCGCATTATGGGCGTTGAAATAATGGGCACTACAAAAGATATACCCGAGCTTGTAGAGCGCTGTGAAATTGAAACATTACTTCTTGCAATACCAACGCTTGAAGAGGACGATAAACGCAGAATACTAAGCATATGTAATAAAACAAAGTGTAATGTACAAATTTTGCCCGATATAGTGAAATTAATAGCAGACGGCAAAGATTTTTTATCACGTGTGCGCGATGTAAAAGTTGAAGACGTTTTAGGCAGAAGGGAAATAGAAATAACAAGCAAAACGCATAAACTTGTAACGGGGAAAACAGTTCTTGTTACTGGCGGCGGTGGCTCTATAGGCTCAGAGCTTTGTAGGCAAATTGCATCTTATGCGCCCAAAAAGCTTATAATAATAGATATTTACGAAAACAACGCATATAATATTCAGCAAGAGCTTGAAAGAAAGTATAAAGACGAGCTAAATTTGCAAGTTTGTATTGCCTCGGTTAGAGACAGTAAAAAAATAGATAAATTGTTTTCTGAAATTCTGCCTGAAGTTGTTTTTCACGCTGCAGCGCATAAACATGTGCCGTTAATGGAAGATGCGCCCGAGGAAGCTGTTAAAAACAATGTGTTTGGAACATACAATGTAGCCTTAGCGGCAGATAAATATGACGTAGAGCGCTTTGTGCTTATATCTACAGATAAAGCGGTGAACCCAACGAATGTTATGGGTGCAACAAAGCGAGTGTGCGAAATGATAGTGCAGGCCATGGCGCAAAAAAGCAAAACGAAGTTTGCAGCAGTGCGTTTTGGCAATGTATTGGGCTCTAACGGCAGTGTGCTACCTTTGTTTAAAGAGCAAATATCGGCAGGTGGTCCTTTAACGGTTACACACCCTGATATTGTGCGCTTTTTTATGACAATACCCGAAGCGGTAAATTTAGTGCTGGAAGCCGGGGCAATGGGCGACGGCGGAAATATTTTTGTGCTTGATATGGGCAACCCTGTTAGAATTTTAGATTTAGCCGAAAACCTTATAAAACTTTCAGGCTTTATTCCGTATAAAGATATTGAAATTAAATTTACAGGCCTTAGACCCGGTGAAAAGCTGTTTGAAGAACTTTTAATGGACGAAGAGGGCTTAATGCAAACCGATAGCAAAAAAATATTTATAGGCTCGCCTTTAGAGCTTAATAAAAACACATTTTTCGACCATTTGAAAACGCTTAAAGAGATAGCATATTCAAACAACAGCGGCAATTTAGTGCAGGCGCTTATAGATTTAGTGCCCACGTTTAGCTCTAATATACCCACAAGTTATGATGTAAACTACGAAGCTTAAAACGGGAGAGTTTAATGTATAAAAACACAGCAAAACGGTTTTTAGATTTTATATTAGCATTAATAGGCGCTGTTATTTTATCGCCTGTATTTGCATTGATAGCTATTTGCATAAAATGCGATTCAAAAGGCCCGGTGCTTTTCAAGCAAAAGCGTGTGGGAAAAAATAAAACGCATTTTAATATTTTAAAATTCAGAACAATGTATGCAGACACACCAAAAGATGTACCTACACATCTTTTGAAAAACCCCGAGGCGAGAATTACTAAAATGGGCAAATTTTTACGCAAAACAAGCCTTGATGAATTGCCGCAAATTTTCAATATACTCTCGGGGAAAATGAGCATAATAGGCCCAAGGCCTGCGCTTTATAACCAGTATGATTTAATTGCCGAGCGTGATATTCAAGGCGCAAACAGCCTTGTTCCCGGCCTTACAGGTTATGCTCAAATTAACGGAAGAGATGAAATACCCATAAAGCTAAAAGCTGAATATGACGGCTTTTATGCGAAAAATTTGAGTTTCAAATTAGATGTTATTATTTTTATTAAAACAATAACTAATGTATTTTCAGCAAAAGGCATAAAAGAAGGCGATACAGGCACACAAACATAATATTTAAGAGTAGTAAAAAATAAAGCCCGTGAAATTGATTAATTTCACGGGCTTTATAATGCAAAATTTATTTATTGGTGCTTGCAATTTTAAAATTAAAAGGTTCTATAATATAGTCTTCATCCAAAAGGTGTATATTAACAGGGTAGCTATTGCAATTTATTCCTATTGCAACAGTATTATTCTCGTCTTTTCGTATATAGCTGAGTGTGCTGTTTTCTCGCCTTATAAACGTTAATTTTCCATTTAAAAAAGCGCTGTTTGCTTTTCTTATTTTGCTTAGCATTTGCAAAGTTTCAATAATGCGGTTTTCTTTGTTGCCCCAGTTAAAATATGCGCGGTTAAAAGGGTCTTTATAGCCTTGCATCGCTATTTCATCGCCGTAATATATACACGGAATACCCGGTAAAGTGTAAATTAATGCGTAAGCTATGCGAAGTAATTTTATGCCTTTTTCATATTGCTCGTGGTTTAAAAGGCGCCCGCTTTGCCAATATCTGTCGTGGTTTGCAATGTCCTCGCCGGCTAAAGCGGTTATGGCACGCATTGTATCGTGGGTAGATACAAAATTCATGGCGCAGTTAAGCGCAGGTGCAGGGTAGTTTTCGCATATTGCCATTATTTTTTGTGCAGTTGTATCAGCTTTTTCACCGCGGCAAAAAGCTAATACAGCATCTTTAAATGGGTAGTTCATTGTGCTATCCAGCCCTTTGCCTAAAAGGTAGGTGCGCCTTTGGCCATAGCTAATTTTATTTGTGGCATCTTCCCAAACTTCGCCAATTAATATATTATCTTCACTGTGATTTTTAATTGTTTTTCGTATTTCTTCAATAAAATCGTCGGGTAATTCGTCGGCTACATCAAGCCTAAAACCGCTTGCACCAAGGCTTAGCCAATACTCAATAACGCCGCCTTTGCCACATATAAACTTTCTAAAGCTCTCGTCGTGCTCTTTAACCTCAGGTAAAGTTTCAAAGCCCCACCAAGAGCGATAGCCGCACTCATACATCTCGTTAAAATCGTACCACGAGCGGTAGGGGCTGCCCTCGCTGTTATAAGCGCCGCTTGTTTCATACCTACCTTCTTTGTTAAAGTAAATTGAATCAGAGCCTGTATGGCTGAAAACGCCGTCTAAAATAATTTTCATATCATGCTGTTTTGCCGCTTTGCACAGCAGTGCAAAATCATCATTTGTGCCCAAAAGAGGGTCTGCCTTTAAATAATTTGCAGTGTTATAGCGGTGGTTTGCATGTGCTTCAAAAATAGGGTTTAAATAGATTATATCAACGCCTAATCGCTGTAAATAAGGAAGCTTTTCCTGTATGCCCTTAAAATTGCCACCATAATAATCTTTGTTCAAATAGCCACCGTTTTCTGTAGGCCAAAAGTATGGCTCGCCCAATTTGTTTTTGCGGTAAACTCTGTCTGCGAAAGGCATAATTTCATTAATGTCGGTGCCGTAAAATCTATCGGGGAAAATTTGGTACATAACACTTTGCTGTGTAATAGGCGCTTTAAAGCTTTTTTCATAAACAGTTAATTGCCATTTATCAGCTTCGTTTTGTGTAATAATTGTTTCGCCGCTTTCTGTTTTGAAAATTTTATTGTAATGTGTGTTTAAGTCAAAATAATACATATAAACGCCAGCTGTATCAGCTTTAAAGCTAAAGCAAAACGCATCGTTTTTGTTTTCAAAGTCTATATTTAATTGCGGCTCAATAAGCCGTGTGCCAAAAACGACACACGGCTCTTTTCCATGTTTTTCAATTATCATGGAAGGTTTTTTGCAATTATAATGCTTTGGTATATAAATTGTAAAATCGCAAGTTTGCCCGCATTTTATAGCGCCAAAAGGGCTTTTGCAACGCAAACTTGTGCTGTTATAAATTAATTGCATAATATCAACCTATCAAGCGGCAAATTATATGCGCGCTTTAGTTTTTATGGGGCTATTTTAATGGGTCTATATTCCATATCTTTTTAGAATAGTCAAGCACAGAACGGTCTGCAGAGAAAATGCCGCTGTTTGCTATATTCATAAGGCTCATTTTATTCCAAACAAGGCTCTGGCTGTATAGTTTGCTCAATTGGTCTTGTGCTTTTGCATATTCGTCAAAATCTGCCATAACCATGTATGGGTCTTGTGTGCGTAAATTTGTTACAACTTCATGGAAGTTTTCACCGCCCCAACCTTTTTCAAGGAATGCAAGCGTCTCAGCGGCTTGCTCATGCGCCTCAATATAGGTTGCAGGGTGATACCCAAAGTTCTTCAAATTTTCAACTTCATGTGTGCGCATACCAAAAATAATTTCGTTCTCTTCACCTGCGGCCTCAACTATTTCAACATTTGCGCCGTCTAAAGTGCCAATAGTTATTGCGCCGTTAAGCATGAATTTCATATTACCTGTGCCGCTTGCCTCTGTGCCTGCAAGGCTTATTTGCTCGCTAACTTCGCTTGCGGGCATAAGCCTTTCGCTGGTAGTAACGCAGTAGTCTTCAAGGTAAACTACGGCAAGCTTATCACACACTTGCTTATCCTCGGCAATGTGCTTACCCAAAAGGCAAATAAGCCTTATCATTTGTTTTGCCATATAATAGCCGGGTGCAGCTTTTGCACCAAAAATATAAGTTTTAGGGACAAAATCTGCATTGGGGTTGTTTTTTAAATACAAATACTGCATGGCAATGTTAAGCGCGTTTAAATGCTGCCTTTTATATTCGTGCATACGCTTAACTTGCACATCAAAAATACTATCGGGGTTAATAATTTGCCCTGTTGTTGTTTTTATAAAGTTAGAGAAAATAACTTTATTGCTGTGCTTAACTGCCGCAAGCTCTTTTAAGAAAGAACTGTTATCAGAGTATTTCTCAAGCTTTTTAAGTGCGAAAGCATCTTTTTTAAACTCACTGCCAATGGTATTTTCAAGCAAATTTGTAAGGCCGGGGTTAGCGCTTAATAGCCAGCGGCGATAAGCGATGCCGTTTGTTACATTAGTGAATTTTTGAGGCGAATATAAATAATAATCGTTAAAAACACTTTGCTTTATAATTTCGCTGTGAAGTTTTGAAACGCCGTTAATGCTGTGGCAAACATAGCAACAAATATTTGCCATTCTAACCTGATTATCACCTAATATCGCCATATAATTAATTTTGCCTGCATCGCCGGGGAAGTGGTTTTCAAGGTCTTCTCTCAGGCGGCGGTCAAGCTCTTTGCATATTTGGAATATTCTTGGCAATGTTTTCTTAAATACATCCATATTCCATTTTTCTAAAGCTTCGCTCATAACAGTGTGGTTAGTGTAGGCAAAAACACGCCTACAAATATCAACAGATTGCTCCCAGCTGTAGCCGCAATCGTCTAAAAGAAGGCGGATAAGCTCGGGGATAGCTAAAGTGGGGTGGGTATCGTTCAGCTGAATCGCAACTTTATCGGGTAAATTATCTAAAGTTGAATACTGTGCTAAATGGTTTTGTACTATATCGCCAATAGATGCAGCAGACATAAAATATTGTTGGCGCAGGCGTAAAGTTTTGCCCTCTATATGGTTGTCGTTAGGGTATAAAACTTTGCTAATAAGCTCTGCGTTAGCGTTTTTCGTCATAGCGCTGCTGTATTCGCCGGCGTTAAAGCTATCCATATCAAAGCCGGGCGCTTTTGCTTTCCAAAGCCTAAGTTTACTAACATTTTCGTTGCCGTAGCCTGCTATATACATATCATAAGGCACAGCAATAACATTAACGCAGTTTCTGTGCTCTATAGTGTGGTAATCGCCGTCCCATTGCTCGTGAATTTCGCCATCGAAGCTAACTGTAACAGCTTGCTCGGGGTGGCTTCTAAGCCATACAGTGCCGCCCGGAAGCCAGTTGTCGGCACGCTCTTGCTGCCAACCGTCAACTATTTTTTGGCGAAAAATACCATACTCGTATAAAATAGAATAGCCGGTACCTGGCACGCCTGTTGTTGCCATACCGTCGAGATAGCACGCGGCAAGGCGCCCAAGGCCGCCGTTGCCAAGGCCGGCGTCAGGCTCTTGTTCAAACACATTGTCAAGTTTTATATTGTGGCTTTTCAAAACATCTTTTGCAACATCTTGCATACCTAAATTAAACAAAGTGCTTTTTAAACTGCGCCCCATCAAAAATTCCATGCACAAATAATACACTTGCTTTTCGTTGCAACCATATGTTTTTGCCATGAAATGCTTGCGGCGCTCACTCATTGTGCTTCTGCAAATTAAAGCTAAAGCACGGTAAATTTGGTCGTCTGTTGCATTAAGGTAATCTACATTAAACTCTGTAAAAAGTTTCTCGGCAAGAGTTTTATCAAACTCTTTTTTGCTCATTTTATTAAATAGCATAATTACTGCTCCTTTTAACTATGGTAGTTTATATTATAATACAATTATAATGATATTCCAATATATTTTAGGCAATTTCAGTACAACTAACCAATATGTAAGCGTTTTAAAGGCGTAAATTTGACAAATAGGCTTTTATAGCGTTAAATCGGCTAAAATTATATGCATTTTATAAGCTGAATATGCCGATGATTATATAAATAATGGGTAGTTAGCTTTTGTTTTTTCGAGCGAAGAGATGAGTTTATTTTTCTTGCTTGTAGGCTTGAAGCATGCTTACTTGTGAGCTTTTACTTTTCAGCGTGAAAAGTAACAAAAGCCGCTGGCTTTTCTTGTAATATTG
>CAYJPD010000073.1:0-9814 GCA_964371975.1 uncultured Bacteroides sp. | reverse complement strand
CCCTTTATGCTCGCTGCGCTCGACAGCTTTGTTATAGATAAGAAAAAAGCGTTTTTTGCTTTTTGTGTCGCTATAAATTTATTAAACAATTACTTTTTCTTTGCAGGGCAAATAATATTTCTCTTCATTTATTTCATTGTGAAAGTAATAACTAAAGAGTATAAAATAAGCATAAAAGAATTTTTAACTTTAGCGTTTGAATCGCTTTTAGGCGTTGCAATGGGGTGCTTGTTCTTATTGCCGGCGGCATTAAGCTTGCAAAATAACCCGCGCACTGTAGATGTTGCAAGCGGCTTTGGAATGATTATGTACTACAGCGTTCAGCAATATTTTGCCATATTCACTTCTATTTTCATGCCGCCGGACCCTGCCTATATACCCTCAATTTACACAGAGGGCGTTATTAAATGGACCAGCATGTCTGCGTTTTTGCCAATTGTAAGCGCTTCGGGTGTGATTGCGTTTATGGCTAAAAGAAAAAAAAGTGCTTTTAGTATAATACTTAGCGTTTGCTTTATAATGGCGATGGTGCCAATTTTAAACAGCGCATTTTATATGTTTAACTCAAGTTACTATGCAAGATGGTTTTATATGCCTGTTTTAATTATGTGCACTGTAACAATGCCTGTTTTGCAAGACGCAATTAAGCCGAAAAAATATAGGGTTTACGATTTAAAAGGCGCAATATTAAAAACAATGCTTTTCACAGGCTTAATTGCAATTTTTGGCATTGTGCCCACTAAAATTGACGACGTTTGGCAAATAGGAACGGCAAATAAGCCGCAGCAATTTTGGCTTTTATGGGCAATGGCAATGCTTGCGCTATTGCTTTTTTATGCGGTGGCACATTTTAAAATGGGTAAAAGAAGCTTTTTAAATTTGGTGCTTGTGCTAATTTTATCCTACAGCGCAGTTTACAGCGCAACACATATAGCGCTTGGAAAATTTCCGCAAATTAACGGTGATAAAGACTATAGGCAAGACACCTACATCAGCGCGGCGCAAATTAACTGGCCGCAAAGCGAGCAGTTTTACCGCACAGATAGCTATGAAGCGCAAGATAATATAGGCCTTTGGGCAAAAACGTCAAACTTGCAGTTTTTTAACAGCGTTGTAACACCATCTATTATGGAGTTTTACCCCTCGGTAGACGTTAAGCGTGATGTAAGCAGTAAGCCCGAGCACGATAAATATGCCCTGCGTGGGCTTTTGGGCGTTAAGTATATCATAGTGCCAAATGAAAAAACACAGACATTTGATGAAGAAGTTGCAGATTACGGGTATGAGTTTGCGTTTGAAAGCGGCAGTTACAATATATATGAAAATACAAATTATTACGGCATGGGTTTTGCCTATGATAAATATATAACGTCTGTAGATTTTGAAGATTTAAACGATAGCGTAAAACCAAATATATTAGTTCGTGCATTAGTGCTAAGCGAAGAGCAAATTATTAAATACGGCAATATAATAACGCAGGTATCTGATGCGGATAAGCAGAATGTAGATTACGATAATTATGTAAGCGACATGCAAAAGCTGGGCGATAATGCCGTGCAAAATTTTGATGCAAGCAGCGAGGGCTTCAGCTGTGACATAACTTTAAATAAAGCGTCGCTTGTGTTTTTTGCAGTGTCTTTTGAAGAGGGTTTTAGTGCACAGGTGAACGGGCAAGAAGTGGAAATAGAGAGCGTTTCAAACGGGATGATGGCAATTAAATGCGAAGAGGGTTATAACGATATTGTGTTCAGTTATGAAACGCAAGGCTTTAGCGCTTCGCTAACAATTACAATTGCAGCGCTTGTGATTTTTGCTTTGTATGTTTTGCTTAATATGCTTTACAGCAAACGAAAAAGGCAAAATATTCAGGTGGTTTCTGAGCAAAAAGAATGAAAATTTCCATCATAATTACAAGAGTGCTAAACAAAAATTAATAATTTGAAAATATTTAAATTTAGAACGGAGCTTAAAAAATGACAAATTACGCAAAAGCCTTGGCTTTAGAATTTAAACTTAACGAAAAACATGTTGAGGATACCATTGCCCTTATTGACGAGGGCAACACAATACCTTTTATTGCGAGGTACCGCAAAGAAGTTACAGGCAGTATGGATGACCAAACATTGCGCGATATGTCTGAAAGGCTTATTTATCTGCGCAAATTAGACGAGCAAAAGCAAACGGTGGTAAACACAATAACAGAGCAAGGCGCAATGACAAGCGAGCTTGAGGCGTCAATTGAAAAGGCTAAAACAATGGCAGAGCTTGAAGATATTTACCGCCCATATAAGCCAAAGCGCAAAACAAGGGCGAGTGTTGCGAAAGCTAAAGGCTTACAGCCACTTGCAGATGCAATTTTAGAGCAAAACGAGGGCGATGTGCCAAATGAAATGGCAAAAGCTTTTGTAAGCGAGGAAAAAGAAGTTGAAAATGAAGAAAAAGCGCTTGCAGGCGCCTGTGATATTATAGCTGAGGCAATAAGTGACGATGCCGACATTAGGGCAACGCTTCGCAGCTTATATAAAGCTACAAGTGCAGTGCAGAGCAAAGCGGCAAAGCCCGATGAAGACAGCGTTTACAGCGGCTATTACGAGTTTAGCGAACAGCTTTCCAAAATGGCAGGCCATCGCATTTTAGCTATAGATAGGGGCGAGCGTGAGGGCTTTTTGAAAGTAGACGTTAGCGTTGACGAGCAAAGGGCTTATGAAATGATTTGCAAGCGCTATGTTAAAAACGAAAGCGACTGTGCACAAATAGTAAAAAATGCGGCGCAAGATAGCTTTAGCCGCCTTATAGAGCCAAGCCTCGAGCGAGAAATGCGCAGTGAATTAACGCAAAAAGCTTGCGAGGGCGCAATAAAAGTGTTTAGCAAAAATTTAGAGCAATTGCTTTTAGCGCCGCCGATAAAGGGCAAAATAGCAATGGGGCTAGACCCCGGCTACAGAATGGGCTGTAAAACAGCTGTTGTAGACGGCACAGGCAAAGTGCTTGATACCGCTGTTATTTTCCCGGTGCCGGAGTTTAAAAGGGTGCCGGAGGCGAGCCAAAAAGTTAAAGAGCTTATTAAAAAACACAAAGTTGAAATTATAGCAATAGGCAATGGCACGGCAAGCAAAGAAACGGAAATTTTTACAGCTGGAGTATTAAAAGAAATAGACGCAGATGTGCAATATATGGTTGTTAACGAGGCAGGCGCGAGCGTTTACTCGGCAAGTAAGCTTGCAGCACAGGAATTCCCTGAGTTTGATGTTAATTTACGCAGTGCCGTTAGCATTGCACGCCGCTTGCAAGACCCTTTGGCAGAGCTTGTTAAAATAGACCCAAAAGCCGTTGGCGTGGGGCAGTATCAGCACGATATGCCATCGGCGCAATTGAGCGGTGCATTAGACGGCGTTGTTGAATACTGCGTTAACACCGTTGGCGTGGATTTAAACACAGCAAGCGCGCCGTTACTTTTGAGGGTTGCGGGAATGAGCGCGGCAACAGCAAAAAACGTTATAACTCACCGTGAGGAGAATGGCGAATTTAAAAGCCGCAAACAGCTTTTAAAAGTGCCAAAACTTGGGCCGAAAGCCTATATGCAGTGCGCAGGATTTTTGCGTGTTCCAAACGCAAAAAATAAATTAGACACAACAGCTGTGCACCCTGAAAGCTATGATGCGGCGCAAAAGCTATTAGAACTTTGCGGCTATAGCATACAGGATATCGGAACACAAAATGTTGCGAGCTTAAAAGAGCAAGCGCAAAAACAAGGGTTTGCTAATTTGTGCGCGCAAATAGGTGTTGGCGAGCCAACGCTTTTGGATATGATAGACGAAATTTTACGCCCGGGTAGGGATATGCGTGATAACTTGCCAAAACCGCTTTTGCGCACAGATGTTATGGATATGAAAGACTTAAAAGCAGGCATGCAATTAACAGGAACAGTGCGCAATGTTATAGATTTCGGTGCATTTGTGGATATAGGCGTACACCAAGACGGCCTTGTGCACATAAGCCAAATATGCGATAGGTATATTAAGCACCCGAGCGAAGTTTTAAAAGTTGGCGATGTTCATGAAGTGTGGGTTATAAGCGTAGATATGGCTAAAAAGCGCATAGCTTTAACTATGAAAGAGCCTAAAGCACAAACAATAAGCGGCTAAAATTTAGCTTGCTTTGGCCCCGGGTGCAATAAAAAAGATGTAAAAAAACAGGGTGTAAATAGCAATTTTTATTGCACAAATTTATTAATAGGTGAATAATGAGAGAAAAAATAAAGAATAATTTTATATATGATAAAGTGTTTATAAAAACTGTTTTTGCAATTGCAATACCCATTGCATTGCAAAACATGATAGGTTTCAGCGTTAATGTTGCCGATAGCGTTATGCTGGGCAGCCTTGGGGATACGGCAATTTCAGCGGCAAATTTAGGCACACAGCCCTTTTCAATTTTAATGGCAATTTGCTTTGGTTTTTCAAGCGGTGGCGGCGTTTTAATTGCACAATACTGGGGCAAAAAAGATATGCAAAGCATAAAAAATGTTATGCGCATGAGTATGCAGCTTGTGTTTTTGGTTGCAAGTTTTATAACAATATCTTGCCTTTTGTTCCCAACCCAAATTATGAGCTTTTTCTCGGGCGAGCAAGAAATTGTTGAGGCGGCGGCATCTTATTTAGGCTTAGTGGCTTTTTCGTATATACCTTTTGCGCTCGCTAATAACTATATGACAAGCCTTCGTGCGGTAGAGCAAGTGTTTTTATCCACAGGCATTTATATAGTCAGCTTTTTTGTGAATGTGTTTTTTAACTACACATTTATTTTCGGCGCTTTCGGTGCGCCGCAAATGGGCGTTCGCGGCGCGGCTGTTGGCACAATTTTAGCACGTTGCAGCGAATTATTGCTTGTAATCATTTATATGTATGTAGCTGAAAAACGAGTAAAATTCAAATTGCATCATTGCCTTAAAATTAATTTAAGCATTGTAAACAGCTATATAAAGCACTCGCTTCCCGTTGTGGGCAACGAGGTGCTTTGGGGCGTGGGTTTTTCCATGACAACAGCAATTATTGGGCGCATAGGCAGCGTTTTCGTTGCCGCTAACAGCATAGCCGGCATTTTAAACCAGCTTGCGTTTGTTGGCATAATTGGCGTTGGCAATGCCGCTGCGGTTTTAACGGGCAAAACAATAGGTGAGGGCAATATTGAAAAAGCAAAAAAAATAGCAAACAGCTTGCTTGTTTTGTCTTTTGTTATGGGGCTTTGGAACTGTATGCTCATTATAGTGTTGCGCTACCCATTTTTAAGTTTTTACAATATAACACAGGCAACTTACGATGCCGCTTTATCTATTACCGGCATTATGGCGCTGCTGCAATTGGTTATAGGTATAGATGTAACATGCATAATAGGCATACTTCGCGGCGGCGGCGATACAAAAGTTTCCTTTGCAATAGATTGCGGCGCGCTTTGGCTTGTAAGTTTGCCTGCAGGCGTTTTATTTGGGCTTATAATAGGCGTGCCGGTGCCTTTTGTTTACGCTTGTTTGAAATTAGACAGCCCCATAAAAGCGGTGCTATCGCTGCTTAGAATACGCTCAGGCAAATGGATTAGGAATGTTACCGATTAATAGCAAGCTGTACTTTTGCCGCTAAAGCTATATGCGCAAGTGAAATGCGCCCTTAAATATTAGGCAGGATTAAAGGCGCATTTCTCGCACTGCTTAAAAACAAGTACTCATAAGAGCTTAAGAGCGGTAAATTATATAAATAATAAAGCTAATATATGACACGTTTTATATTACATGGGGCATTGTTCCATATAATATGAATAACGCTTGTACAAATTAAACAAAAAACAATGTTTGCAAAAAGAAAACTTGACTTTATGCCAATATTAGAGTAAACTTAGTTGTAAGCATTTTTTAAGGCGGCAAATATGCACAGTGAAATAAGTAATAAAATAAGCCTGGCAAAAAACGGCGATGAAAAAGCTTTGTCTTATTTAATGGCGGCTTTTACGCCAAATATAAAGGCATCGGCGGCGAAATGTGTGAGCCCCGGCCTTGAATATGAAGATATAGCGCAAGAATGTATGATAGCGCTCTTTCGTGCCATAATTTCTTATGATAGCGAAAAAGGTGCTACCTTTTCAACTTACGCTTGTGCATGTATAGAAAATGCTGCCGTTTCTGCACTTAGAAGTGCAAACAGAAAAAAGCACATGGCGTTAAACACAGCCGTGCCGCTTACAGATACAGATGAAAGTGTTAATGAGCAATCGGCTGAAGATGTAGTTTTTAAAAGCGAAAGCTATAGCACAGCCATAAAGCATATAAATAATAAGCTGTCGCAGCTTGAAAAAAATGTGCTGTTTGCTTTTCTTGACGGTGCAAGTTATTCAGTAATAGCAAGCCGTTTGAATATTACCGAAAAATCGGTAGATAATGCTTTGCAGCGCATAAGAGCTAAATTGCGCTAAACGGCAACCATCTTAGTTTTTTGGCACCTTGTGTGCCATTATATATGCCCCAAGTAGCTTAAAACAGAGCGTTGGTCCAAGATCAAAGGTGTCGGTTTAAATCCTTCCGCGGGCAAAAATCTTTATTTCCGATAGGAGAAAAAACAATGTACGAAGACAGAACACTAGTATGCAAAGATTGTGGAAACGAATTCACTTTCACAGCCGGCGAGCAAGAATTTTACGCAAGCCGTGGCTTTGAAAATGAGCCCCAACGCTGCAAAACTTGCCGTGACGCTCGCAAAAATGCAGTTCGCGGCGCTCGTGAAATGCACACAGCAGAGTGCGCATCTTGCGGCCAAGAAGCACGCATTCCTTTCAAACCTCGCGAAGATCGCCCGGTTTACTGCAGTGAATGCTTTGCTAAAATGAGAGAAGAAGCTTAATTTTTCTTCCTCTAAAAGCTACGGAATATAACTTTAGGGCAATTTCGTAAACTAAGGGAGCTGTTTTACAGCTCCCTTTTTTTTGCGAGCACAGGCGCACTTCTTTGTGCGTCAAATGCGAAATGCCACTTCGGTAACATATTAATTATATGCGCCCTCGTGGCATTTCCTTAAAATAGCATTTCTTTACAAGCTTTCGTTAAACTCCTTAACAAGAACACTCCACGTTAAACTGCCAACAATGCCGTCTGCTTTTAAATTGTTCTTTTCTTGAATGGTCATAACCGCACTTTGCGTTTTTTGCCCGAATTCGCCGTCTATTGTTAAGCTTATGCCCCTGCTTGAATTGCAATAGCTTTGAATAAAACGCACTTCATTACCACTTGCGCCAACCGAGAGATAATAGCCCGGATACTGTGTTATAACGTGCTCTGAGCGGCTTTGTAATTGCACAATTTTATCCCAGGTGTTCTCGCCTATAATACCGTCGTTTTTGAGGGCGAATTGCATTTGCATTAATATGGTGCTGTTTTGTGTGCCATCGCCAAAAGTTCCGTCTACATTTAACGCTTCAATTGCCGTGTATGGGTTTTTTGCTAGCGCATTTAAATAATTTTGCATATGTGTAACATCTTGCCCTGTCATGCCGCTGCTAAGAGGTATGCCGGGGTAAGTGTCTGCGCTGCCGCCTATTTTGCTGTTGTAATCGTCAACTAAAGTATCCCAAGTGTCTTCGCCAACAATGCCGTCGGGCGTTAAATTGCTTAGTGTTTGGTAAAGCGTAACGGTTTTTTCGGTGTCGCTGCCATACCTGCCGTCTACGCTTATTGTACCAAGCACGGGGTACTCAACCTTGCTTAATGCATTTAAATACTTTTGAACTCTGGCTACTTCGCTCCCGTAAGAGCCTACCATCAAAGGTGTTCCCGGGTATGGGGGGCTGGTTCTGAAAAAAAACATAATATACCTTTCCGCCGCAATTGTTATATTTTATCACAAAGTTAAACCTCGCTGAAATTAATAAAACTATAATAATATGCAATGCAAAAATCATATAGGTTTACCGCTTTCAATTTATAGTATGCAAAATTTAATTTAAGTGTTAGCGCACATGATTTTTATAAAAACTGCATATATAGGTTTACCGCAAAAAAACAAATTTACATATTAATGCTATGTTTGAAAATTAACTTTTTCATACCGTAATTAAATAAATGAAAATATTAACATTGACATTTTTCCTTAATTGATATAAAATAATTAAAAGATAAAATACTATGAAGCAAACAATATGTGTTTTTAAAAGGTATAAGAGAGAACCGCGCGGCAATGCCGAGCTGGAAGCGGTTTTGCCGGCATTATACATTACCGTTGCTGAGTTGCAAAAGGGTTACAACTTTTGCCGTTTAAAGCGCGTTACAGCTTTAGCGCTTTGTGTGAATAATAGCACCGCTTAGCGTAAACGAGTGGCACAATTATGTGCAATTGGGTGGAACCGTGGGCTAATACAGCTCACCCCATTAAGGCTAACGCCTTTATGGGGTGAGCTTTTTATTTTTAAAGCACACATTGCCGTACCTATAATAACTAATTAATATTTATGCGGTAAAAGCCGCAGAATACGGAGGAAAATATGTTAAATATTACGCTGAAAAACAATGAAGTAAGAAACTGCGAAAAAGGAATAAGCATTGCAGATTTCACAAAAGAGCTAAGCATGGGGCTTTTCAGAAACGCCCTTGCGGCAAAAATTAACGGCAAAGTGTGCGATTTGCGCACTGTTTTAAACGAGGACTGCAGCCTTGAAATTCTAACATTTGAAGATGAAGACGGCCGCAAAGCTTTTTGGCACACAGCAAGCCATATTTTAGCGCAAGCGGTTAAAAAGCTTTACCCAAGCGCAAAGCTTGCAATAGGCCCTGCAATTGATAACGGCTTTTACTACGATTTTAAAACAAATACCCCTTTCACAAATGAAGATTTGCTAAAAATAGAAGTAGAGATGAAAGCAATTGCAAAGCAAGGCTTAAAGCCTGTTTGCGAAATATTAAGCGCAGAAAAAGCAAAAGAGCTAATGAAAGACGAGCCGTTTAAATTAGAGCTTATAGACGAGCTTTTGCAAAAAGGCTCGCAGCTGTCTTTTTACACACAAGGCGATTTTACCGACCTTTGCGCAGGCCCGCATTTGCTTGATACAAGCGTTATAAAAGCTATTAAGCTAACAAGCGCAACAGGCGCATACTGGCGCGGCGATGCTCAAAAAGACACCCTAGCACGCGTTTATGGCACAGCCTACCCTAAAGCGTCGCAACTTGAGGAATACCTATTAGCGGTAGAGGAGAGCAAAAAGCGCGACCATAACAAAATAGGCCGTGAGCTTGGCTTTTTCACAACGTCGGAGCTAATAGGCCAAGGCCTACCTCTTTTAATGCCGAAGGGCGCAAAGCTGTTTCAAATTTTAAACCGCTATATAGAAGATAAAGAGGAGAACGAATACGGCTATGTTGCAACACGCACGCCTCTAATGGCAAAGAGCGATTTGTATAAAATAAGCGGCCACTGGCAGCACTACCGTGACGGCATGTTTGTTTTGGGCGACGCTGAAGACGAAAATGCTGAATGCTTTGCCCTAAGGCCTATGACATGCCCGTTCCAATATCAAATTTACCTTAATCAAAAGCGCTCTTACAGGGAATTACCCATACGCTACGGCGAAACAAGCACGCTTTTCAGGAATGAGGCAAGCGGCGAAATGCACGGGCTTATTCGTGTAAGGCAATTTACAATAAGCGAGGGGCATTTAATTTTAACGCCCGAGCAATTGGAAGAAGAATTCGGCAAATGCGTGAAGCTTGCAAAAGAAGTTATGCAAGATATCGGCCTTTTTGATAAGCTAACTTACCGCCTTTCAAAGTGGGACGAAAACG
>CAYJPD010000072.1:0-9984 GCA_964371975.1 uncultured Bacteroides sp. | reverse complement strand
AAAATTGACAAATTAGGTGTTATCCTGTATAACATATTCTGTTCTCTAAACACAAGCATTATTTACTGTCATTTAGGGCGCCAGACAATTTGGGGGTGTAGCTATATAGCACTATGGGAGGGCGAGCTCGCGGTAAAACGACCCCGAAAAATACAAATAAACTCATAGTGAATAAATACTCCCGGTTTTACCGGGAGCCTCTTGTAATTCATATTTGCGTGCAATTAGTGCAAACTTATGTTTTAAAACTAATTTTAAAGGGTTTTTCTGTTTTAAACACAAAGCTTTGCAATGCATCAATTCTAATATTCTTTTTCAAATATTGGTCGGATAAAATATCATAGGCATCTTCGCTCAATTCCATTTCGTAAATATTATTTGCATTGTTTATTACAAAAGTAAAAACGCAGTTTTCGCCCTCACGCTGTGTTAACTCAATATCTAAAGGGCAAGGTGTAATTACAATTTCATTTTCAAAGCAAATATCTCTTACCATTTCGCTAAAAAACTCAGGGCAATTCATAACGCAAGAGTAATACACTTTCCCTTTTTCAATTTCATTAATAGTAAGAGCCGGTGTGCCTGCATAAAAATTATTTTTATATGTAGCAACTGCCTTTGCGCCGTTTTCTTTAATTACATCTAAAAAGCAACCAACTTTATATGTGTTTTCTTTATATATTATTTCATTGTGCAAATAATCCGGCAGCGAGTCAAATTCCTCAACTACTATGCCCGATAGCTTTGCAAACACACCGGGCCAAGGCTCTAAAACGGTGGTGTTAGCGTCTGTTCTAATGCCTGTTCTGTTTGTTAGCACCACTGTTCCCCCGCTTTTTGCAAACTCTTCAAGTGCTTTTGCCACGCTTTCTTTGCCAACAAAAAGTGACGGCGCTACAACAATTTTGTAATTGCTAAAATCTTGGGTTTCTTCAATTACATCAACAGTTACACCGTTTTTAACAAACGCACTGTGATATTCGCCAAAATGCTTTAGATAATTATAACTGCTATTTTGCACATGTGTGTTAAGCGCCCACGCACTATCGTAACTGAAAAGCATTGCAACATCGGCTTTAACATTAGTTTTAGCTATTTCAATGCTGTGTGGCAAAAGCTTTTCACTTAATTGTGCCACCTCATAATATGCCCTTCTTGGGCTTGCATCATGGCGCAAAAGGCCTTGCGGGTGTTGCTCTGCCCCATAAGCACCGCTTCGCCACCTAAAGTAAACAACACCGTTGGCGCCGCGCGCAATATCTTTAACGCTCCACATTTCAACCCATTTTGGGGGTATTGCCATATTATAGTTTGAATAATTAAAATACCCGTTCTTTTGTTCAAGCACAAAAAAATTATCTCGTATTACTCCACGGCTAAAATCATTCGCAAGTGCATATCGCAAGTAATCGCAATCCACAGCCGGGTAGATATCTATTCCGTAAAAATCAATATATTTTCCAAGATCAAAATAATTTATATTCATAAAAAGTGTCATGCCGTTGTGTGTTACTAAATGGTGTGGGCACTCTTTATTTATTATGTCTATTTGCTCTTTTAAAAAGCTCACTGCACTATCTGAAGTAAAACGCCTGTAATCAAGCACCTGGCTAACGCTGAATGTAAGCTCTAGCGCTTCGCTTGGAGGCGCTACTTGCTGCCAATCGTCATATACCATGCTCCAAAAAACAGTGCCCCAACTTTCATTAAGCTTATCCAGTGTTTTGTATTTTTCCTTTAGCCACAACCTAAATTCCTGTGCGCATTTTTCACAGCAGCATTTATTTGCATTTGTTTCGTTATCCACTTGCCAAGCAATAACTGCAGGGTGCTCGCTATAGTGCTTTGCAAGCTTTTGTGTTATTCTGCGGCTATATTCACGAAACACAGTATTGTTTAAACAATTGCGCGAGCGTATTTCATCGCTTTGCTGTATGCCATCGGGGTATTTTGCAAATATATCGGGGTGTTTTTTCCACATCCACATAGGCGGCACCATAGTTGGTGTGCAAATAATTGCTTGTATATTGTAGCTGTTTAAAACGCTAAGCGCATCGTCAAAAATAGAAAAATCAAACTCGTTATCTCTGGGTTCTATAACCGACCAGCTTAAATCTACAATTCGCACAATATTTATGCCCGCTTTGCTCATTAGCAATGCATCTTGCGCTATTCGTTCTTTATTCCATTGTTCGGGGTAATAACAAGCACCAAAATATAATTTCTTTTCCATTTTACATCTCCGTTAAATCATTATTTTTTTCAAGAGTATTTTGACATTTGTGTTTTTCTCTGAATTTACCTGGGGTAACAGAAGTATATTCCTTAAATTTGCGTATAAAGCTTGAAGCGTTATAATAACCTATATTTAAAACTATCTCATTTACACTTAAATCGGTATTAATAAGCAATTCTTTGGCTTTATCAATTTTAAGCTTATTCACCGCCTCGGATATATTTATCCCCGCTATCTCCTTATAATATTTGCTCAATGTAGAAACCGACATTTGCACTTCGTCGGCTACTAATTGCATACTGAAATTGTCTTTGTGATAATTTTCATCAATAAAGCGGTTAATGCGCAAATACTTATCATCGCTATTGCTAATTTTTAAATTTTCGCAAATATACACCGAAATATCGCAAATATAATTCAAAAATTCCTCTGCGGTATTATAATTTTCAAGTAGCGCTGAAACCCTACTTTGGTAATTTGAAACAAGCAAAGGGAATGTGTCGTGCAAGAAATTAAATATTCCGAAAATACCTGCTTTAATCTCGTGAACATTACCGCTGTATGCATAGGATATTTTCATATTATAATCACTTATATACTGTATTACATCTTCATTTGTGCCACCGAGCAGCAGCTTATAATATTCTTTATAGTTAAAGCTCTCTTTGCTTTTTTTACTTTCTAATTGAATTAATTCGCTATTCAATACAGAGTTTTTACCCATTACATATTTGTAATTAAGGGTGAAAACAGAAGAGTAAAACGCTGTGCTTATCTCGTTAAAATAAAAATTACCGCCTGAATAAGCAAGCGCAATATCACATGCAAAATCATTGAAAATTTCTTGCTTAATTGAGCATAAAAACCCTTCAACATCTGCTATAACGCTATCGCTCATAATTAAAACATAAATATAATTTGTGTCGTATGAGTTCAAATAGAAAATATGTTTTTCATTTTCGTCGCTCTTAACAATTTTTTGTTTAACGCCCGGCATTTTATTTTTACCGTTTAACGGTTTGTCGCAATCATAAATTGCCACAGTATAGTAATTGCTGTTTAGCACAATATTTGTGGGCTGTAAATTTTCATTAATTTCTTCTAACAACGATATTTCGCCTATCAACAATTTCATCAAATTTATGTAAATTACATCATCATTTGTTTGAACCATTATGTTTTTCATTTTTTCTATGCGGCTGTTCATGGAAGTAATTGCAAAACTAATTTTGCCAATTTCATCTGTTTTATTTTCACCGGCTTCCAGTTCATTTTTAACCATATCAGACAAATTATATATTGGCATAGTTGTTTTTTTCGCAAGTGTAAACGAGAACACAAAACCTATAATAATTATTGCAAGAACGCAAACAGAGTAAATTAACATAAGCGAAGATACGCTGTTTGCTATATTATTTACAGGTGTCATTATTATATAAATCAGCCCTGTGGATTTTGAATTTTGCATGCGCACAATATATTCTTTTGAGTCTATTCTTATGCTTTCATTTTCATTTAAGGCATGTAAATTTAAATCCATTTCCGAATTATCTTCATTATAGTTGTACAGCATATTGTTTTGTGCATCCATTATCACAACGCGGCTGTGCATTAACTCATTTTCACGCAAAATTGCATCAAAATTTTCCTGCGGAATAATATATGCGTTAAGTGCTTTGCTATGCGCCCCCGGCAAAACATAAGCCAGCATATTTTGCCCGTCTACTTTGCCTTTAGTTAAATTAGTGCCGTTTTCACTTAAAGCTACAAGCGTTAATTCGCTTTCAAACAAATAAAGTTTATTATAAAAAAAGCTTGGAATATACGTGCCTTTACTGCTTACAATATACTCGCTGTCGCCTTGAGCATTAATAATAATTATGTTTTCTAAAAACGGAACAATGGTTTTTATATTTTGCAAATGATTGTGATATTCATATAAATCGTAATGATTTTCTTGTTCTCTATAAACATGCTTTAATTTATCATCATTCACTATAAGCTCGTTAACCGCATAAATACTGTTAAAAGTGTCGTCAAAAGAAACACCTATCAGGCTGATAATGCTATCGGCATACTCGCTAACTTGTTTTTCGTTTTGTTCATATGAAAAATAGCCCAAACCCACAGTTGTTACTATTATGGGTATTAGCAAAACCAAAATATAATATACAAAGTACTTCCTAAAAAGCTTTCCTGATTTTTTAATTCTTTGTATCATATAAACTATCGCTCCTATAGTTTAATTATTGACTGTTTTATATTAAAAGTATAGTTTACAAAAGCAAAATTTGCAATAGATTGCAAATTTTGCACATTGAAGAAAAATGCGCTTATTCTAATAATAATACACAAAATCAATTTTGCATATTGAAAAAAATTTGGCTTATTTACAAATCCACGTTTTTGATTTAAGCTTTTGTTAAAGCGAAAAGTACAGCAATATTATTTAGAAAAAACTATCTCAATTAAAGAAAGCGAAGGTATTACTATATGGACATTGTAAAAAGCAAAACAAAACCTAATACAATAAAAATACCTAATAACAGTTCTAAATTAAGCCGCCTTTTAAGAAACATGCACCGGCACTGGCAATTATACATTTTATTAATTCCAACAATTGTATTTTTTATAGTGTTTAAATATGTTCCTATGTATGGCGTGCAAATTGCATTTAGAGATTTCAGCATTATAGACGGTTTTACAGGCAGTGAATGGGTGGGGCTAAAGCACTTTGAAAGATTTGTAAGCTCTCCTGATTTCTGGCTGGTGTTAAAAAACACAATATCGCTAAGCTTAATGCAATTGATAATATCGTTCCCCTTACCAATATTTATTTCGCTTTTATTGAACCAATTGAAAAAACAAAGGCACAAAACCGTTATACAAAACATTCTAATAGCACCACATTTTATATCGCTTGTTGTTCTTATAGGTATGGTTACAATATTTTTAAACCCATACACAGGCATATTAAACCAGCTTATTGAATTTTTTGGCGGCGAGGCTGTTTTCTTTTTAGGCGAGCCAGATTACTTTAAACCTATATATGTGCTTTCGGGCGTTTGGCAAAGCACAGGCTGGGGCACAGTTGTTTATGTTGCTGCTCTTTCGTCTATAGACCCTACTTTATATGAAGCTGCAACGGTAGACGGCGCCAGCAGATGGCAAAAAATTTGGAATATAGACTTCCACGGCATATTACCTGTAATTATTGTTCAGCTTATATTGAATACAGGACAAATGCTCTCCATCGGCTACGAGAAAATATTATTGCTTCAAAACGATTTAAACCGCGTAGCTTCAGAAGTTATTTCTACTTATGAATTCAAACAAGGTGTGCTTGATGCACAATTCAGCTATTCATCTGCAATAGGTTTATTTAACGCTGTAATTAACCTTATTATTTTACTAACGGTAAATTATCTCGCTAAAAAATATTCCGAAACCTCAATACTATAATAAAGGGGGTATGAATTATGAAAACTGTTAATGTAAATGCAATAAAAGAATCTAAAGGCGACAGAACATTTAACACTGTAAATATGATTTTTATGATAATACTATGTTTTATAGTTATCTACCCTCTGTACTTTGTGGTTATCGCTTCCGTTAGCGACCCAAACGCGGTTTACGAGGGCAGAGTTGTTTGGTTTCCTCAAGACGCAAGTTTCGACGGCTACAAAGAGCTTTTTAAAGATACCTCTATTTGGAGCGGTTATTTAAACACAATAATTTACACAGTATCAGGAACAGCTATAAGTGTATTTTGCACAATTTGCGGCGCTTATGCTTTATCCCGTAAAACTTTACCCTTTGGCAAATTCTTCATGTTTATGATAACATTCACAATGTTTTTCACAGGCGGGCTTATTCCCACATATTTAACCGTGCAAAAGTTAGGTATGCTAAATTCAATGTGGGCGGTTATAATTCCAACAGCTATAGGCCCTTGGTTTTTTATAATAGCACGAACATTTTTCCAAACATCTATCCCAAACGACCTTTACGAGGCCGCCCACATAGACGGTTGCAGCGAGTTTAAATTGTTCACTCACATTGTTCTGCCGCTTTCAAGCACAATAATTGCCGTTATGGTACTGTTTTATGGCGTTAATATGTGGAACTCTTACTTCCTTCCAATGATTTACCTCTCAGACGAAGAAATGTTCCCGCTACAACTCGTGCTTAGAAATTTACTTATACAAAACGAATTAAGCGCATCTATGATGACAGGCGATGCCACAAGCTTCGTTGAGCAGCAACGTGTTGCAGACCAAATAAAATACGGTGCAATTATTGTTTCAACTTTACCTGTACTTATAATTTACCCATTTGTACAAAAACATTTCGCAAAAGGTGTTATGGTTGGCTCTGTAAAAGGCTAAACAAAGCCGTCATGCCCTAAAAATACATTAATATAAAAGGAGAACATCATGAAAAAGACACTAAGTTTACTAATTGCAACGGCGATAATTCTTTCACTTTTTGCCGCATGCGGCACTTCATCACAGCAAGCGGGCGCTACCTCACAAGCGCAACCAACAGTTGTTGATGGCAAAGAAATGGTTGGCAATATGTTTGTAGAAGGCTTGCCAATTGTGCAAGAAGAAATGACATTTGAACTTATGACCTATTATGAAACAAGGCAAACAGATTTTGAAGAAATGGATCTATTCATGCAACTTGAGGAATCAACAAATATTAACATAGAATGGGAACTTGTTAATGTTGCAGACTGGGACCAAAAAAAGAACCTTAAACTTGCCAGCGGAGATTATCCCGACGCCTTTTTTGCCGGCATAGATGACCAAGATGTTTCAGATTATAAAGAGCACCTTATTCCACTTGACGATTTAATTGAACAATACGCTCCTAATATTAGTGCTGTTTTCGAGAAATACCCCGACTTCGAAGCCAGCTGCCGAGCAATTGACGGCAATATTTATTCACTTTCCACACTTGTTGTAGACCCCGGAGCATATAACCCCGACCAACTTTTTATTAACAAAACATGGCTTGATGCATTAGACCTTGAAGTTCCTACAACAATGGACGAATTCTATGACGTTTTAACAGCGTTTAAAAACGACGACCCTAATGGTAACGGAATAGCTGACGAAATCCCCTTCTCAGCAAGACAAGATAACTATATTCAAGGCCTACACTCATTATTTGGCGCATACGGCCGTGTAGATATAGGCGGCAGAGGCATTTATTCACACTTTGTTGTTGAAGACGGTAGCGATGAAGTTGTTTTCACAGCAGATAAAGAAGAATATTACACAGCTATATCTGAACTACACAAATTCTTTGAAGCAGAACTTTTTGACAAAGAAATTTTCACACAAGACATTAAACAATATTTCGCAAAAGGCCAAACAGAGGAAATGACATTGGGCGCGTTTGTTCTTTGGAACAGAGGCAATATGGTTGGCCCGGACAGAGTAGACGATTATGTAGCTGTTGCACCTTTAATAGGCCCTGACGGCGACCAAATTTGGACAAGAGAAGTAAACGGAAACACTCCGTCCACAACTTTTGCAATTACAAACCAATGCGAAAACCCTGAAGTGCTTATTCGCTGGATAGATGAATTTTTCGCAGAAGAATTATCTGTAAGAGCAGCCTGGGGCCCAATTGTTGAGGGTGACCCCGCTACATTTGAAGCCGCTGCAAGCGACCAAAGCTTTGACGATTACCGCTATCAACATTCACCTATCTGGGGGCCACTTGCTGTTTATGAAGATTATTATGGCCGCGTTGTTGAAATGCCGGAAATGATGATAGAAAAAGTTGATATAATGGAAGAATATTATCAAGAGTTCATGACAAACTCAAGCATACCACCGCTGAAATTCAGCGAAGAAGAAAACGATTGGTTTACAACAAACGGCACAGATATTAACAACCACATCAACGACCACCAAGCACGTTGGCTATTACAAGGTGGCATTGAAGAGGAATGGGATGAATACTTGGCCGAACTTGAGGGCTTAAAAATAAGCGAACATGTTACTTATATGAATGATGCATATAAGCGTTATTTAGGAAATTAGCATTTAATATTTGCCTGTGCATAAAATCAGCAATATGCACAGGCAATTTTTCAAGTGTAAAAACATTCAAAGAGAGGCTGTTTAAAATTGACATTTAATATAATAGATACCCCGTTCAGCTATAATAAAAGCTACTGGGCCTTTTCATCGTATAACGAAGGTAATGAAGAACAAATTTATTTAAAAAATGTTAGAGAAAGTTGTAGTGGCACAAACTATAAGCTTTTCAGATTAGATATGCTTTACAATGGCGAGCAAGTGAATTGTAATTGTACTGGTTATATTGATAAGCTTGTAATAACTTGTGAGTTTTGTGAAACTGAAGTGTTTTTCAGCGATGAGGATACTGTGTGCTTTTACACACAAAACCCTAATATAAGTTTGAATTTCACATTGCTTTTTAACGGGGGCTACTCATATTTTTATGAAAAGCGCTTACAAAACAAAGAATATACAATACTTAATTTGCCTCAAAACAGATTAAATATTGCCATACATCTAAAAAACGGCTTTATACAGAAAAACTCTCATAACAAAGAGATATCGTTTTTACTTACAGCGAGTAGCTGCGGAATTTTCGCAAGTGTTTGCGAATTTTTAGTTGAGTTTGAAAACCCAAAAGAAATTGAAAGCGCTAAAATATGCAAAGAAAACGCAATGCGTAGGTTTTTAAGCTTCGAGCAAACCATGCTGCCCACCCTTGAAAGCCACCGACAAAGCCGCTTGCTTGCTGCTTATATTTTGTGGAGCTGCCACGTTAAAAAAAGCCGCTACTTAACAAGAGATGCCATATACATGTCTAAAAACGTCATGTGCAATATTTGGAGCTGGGACAATTGTATGATAGCAATAGCGCTGGCATTTGGGCAAGGGCAAACAGCGTTAAACCAGCTTTTAATACCGCTTGACTATCAAGATGAGCACGGTGCTGTACCCGATTTTGTCAATGATGTTTTTTGCCTTTATAATTTTTGCAAACCGCCTATTTATGGCTGGGCACTTAATAAAATAGAACAGCATATTGAAATAAGCGACACAATGCTAAAAACTTTATATGAAAAAATAAGCAAAAACACAAAATGGTGGTATAAATACAGAGATAGCGATAACGACGGCGTTTGCGAATACTTACATGGAAATGACTCCGGCTGGGATAACAGCACATTATTTTTAGGCGAGCCGCCCGTTGAAACACCTGATTTACAAACATTTCTCATCCTACAAACAGACTATTTAATAAGTTGCTGTAAACGCCTTAATTTAAAAGATGATTTAACTTATTGGCAAAATGCACAGCAAAAAACCCTAAGCGCTATGCTCCAGCATTGTTTTATAGATAATTTTCCTGTTGCAAAAAAATCAGGCAGCCACGAAGAAACGAAAGAAAAAAGTTTAATTTGTTTTATACCGTTAATGCTCGGCGAGCGCTTGCCTGTAGAAATTCGGCAAAATTTAATTTATGAGCTGAAAACAGGGAATTATATAACAGACTATGGCCTTGCAACCGAGCCTACTGATAGCATTCACTATAAAAGCAACGGTTACTGGCAAGGGCCAATATGGGGCATTAGCACCGTTATGATATGCGAGGGGCTTGAAGCATGCGGACAAACAGCGCTTGCAAAAGAAATAGCATATAAGTTTGAAAATCTTGTTGCAAAAAGCGGCATGGCCGAAAATTTCGATGCA
>CAYJPD010000071.1:0-10604 GCA_964371975.1 uncultured Bacteroides sp. | reverse complement strand
GTTTTCATTTTTTGCCCCTTTTAAAATTATTCTTTAATAAGCTCGTCATCGCTTGCGCTAACAACAGCTGTTTCGTATACATCATACAAAACCATTCCGGGTTTACAGTCGTTTGTTTTGCGCACATTTTTTACCATAGTATAATCAACTTCAACTTTTGCGCCGCCGTTCATACTCGAGTAAAAAGCCGCAAGCTTTGCTGCACTTGTTTTTGTTTCGTTGCTAACATCTTTGCCCTCACTTAAAACCACAACATGGCTACCCGGCGCATTTTTAACATGAAACCACCAATCTTTTCCGCGTGCGGTTTTAAGCGTTAGCTTATCGTTTTGCGCATTGTTGCGGCCAACTAAAATAGTAAAGCCGTCCTTTGATGTATAACGGTGGAAATCTGTTGGCTTTTGCCTTTTATCTTTAGGCTTATAGTATTTTAAATAGCCTTGCTCTTTAAGCTCTGCCCTAATTTCATTTAAAGCTTGCTCACCTTGCGCTGTATTCACCATATATAAAACCGATTTTAAATACTCTATTTCCCTTTCGCCGTCTTGCAATAATTTTGTTAGCATTTTTGCGGCTGTTTGCTTTTTCTTATAGTCCTTAAAATACTTTTGTGCGTTTTGCGAGGGAGTTAGGCGTATATCAAGCTTAATTTTCACTTGCTCGCCTGTATAGTAGTTTTGCAGTGTAACTTCGCTTGCGCCACGCTCAAACGCCCATAAATTTGCATTTAACAGCTCGCCAAAAACACGCAAATGCTCAGATTTTTCACTCTTTAGCTGCTCGTCTTTCCTTGCAGCATGTTTTCTTATTGCACGCTCGTATGCATTTTTCACCGTTTTTGCAAGCTCACGGCTTTTTTGCGCCATGCGCTCGGCATGGTCTTTTTGCGCATAATACCCCTCTAATAGCTCTGAAAAGCTGTTAAAGTTATGTTGTGCTTTTTCATGTGTATATTGTGTTAACGGCATAAAGCTAAATTCTATGGGCCTTGAATTTTCATCTTTTATCATTGTTGGCTGCGCACTGTTTTTATAAACAATTTGCACATTCTCAATTTCCTTAGCTAATTTGCTTTTCTGCTCGGGCGTTAATGCATCTGAAAAAACTTTCTCGCCGCCAAAAACCCTAAAGGCAATTTCACGGCAAATAACAGGCCCAACGCCACCAACTACTTTCATAAGTGCATCTGCAACATCAGCACTTTTTTCGCAAAGTGCATTAACTATTTCGCTTGGCGGCGAATTCAAAAGAGAGCGCCTATTCGGCTTTTCAGGCATTGTATACGCTAAACCCGGCAGCAATTGGCGAATGATGCTATCTTCAAAATCAACACGCTTTAGCGCATCGGTAATTTTGCCCTCTTTTATAAGCACTAAATTAGAATAGCGCCCCATAAGCTCTGCCGCTATTGTATGCAAAATTATATCGCCCAATTCATTTGTACATTGAAAGTCGAAAAATATAATGCGCTCGTCGGGCACAGTGCGAATATCTATTAGGCGCCCACCTGTGAAGTGTTTTCTCAGCAGCATACAAAAAGATGGCGGCACCCCGGGGTTTTCAAACGCCTCTTTCGTTAGGCAAACCCTCGCCGAGCCGCTTCTTGCCGATATAAAAAGCCTTTTTGTGCTATGTTTACCCTGCTCGTCTCTAAAGCGCATATTAAAAACTGCTTCATCCCTGGTTGGCATGAAAATTTTATCTATTTTTGCGCCGCTTAATTCTTTTAAAAGTTCGCTTGCCACAAGGCCAAGCACCGCTGAATCCAAAGCCATTATTTCACCTTTACAAAACCGCAACCATAGGGTTTTGTTCTGTTTCGCTTTCCGTTATATTTATATTGTTATATTCTCTTTTTAATAATGCCACAAGTGCTTTTATCACAGGCTTTTCAGTTGCGTAGTGCCCCGCTTGCACAAGTAATTTGCCAGTATGGTTTGCCTCCAGTGCAAAATTATGTTTAACTTCGCCTGTAATATAGGCATCTGCTCCTAAGCTAAATGCCTCATGCATATAATCGCTACCCGAGCCGCCCATAACAGCAACAGTTTTAATTTCACCGCTTGCTCTGCTCGCATAAAGCGGCCCAAAAAGTTCGCTGCATATTTTCAAAAACCGCTCTGCACTTTGCGCACTTTCAAGCTCGCCAATTCTGCCAAGCTCACTTGCAAAGCTTTTCACATTGTTAAGTTTCAACATTTCAGCCAGCACATCGTTAACGCCACCTTGTGCGGCATCTAAATTTGTATGCATACAAATAGCATTTATATCATTTTTAGCGAGAAGGTATACAACATCGTCGCTGCTAATGCGCTTCACTGCGCTAAAAATAACAGGGTGATGCGATACTATTACATTACAGTTTTTCTCCAATGCCTCAAGCACCACTTGCTTTGTTATATCCAATGCGCAAAGTACATTTGTTACTTCGCTGTTCGCACTCACTAAAGAGCCCGTATTATCCCACTCGCAAGCAAGCTCAAACGGCGCAAGCGAATATAAAAACTTTTCTATATCTTTTGCGTAAACCATAGTTTAACTTCCTTTATTAGCGCTGTATTCCCCTGTTTATTCAAGTGGGATAACAGCTTTTTTTCATAGGCTTTAGCCTCTTTTGTTTGCCCTTTAATAAGCCCTACAGCGCAAAATAAATCACCTTGCGCTTTTTTTTCGCCTGTGTATTCACACTGCATAACCGCATAAACCCTGCCGGCGGCCAAAACAGGTTCTTCTTTTAAAAGAGCAAAGCCGTTCTCATACAAATAGCGGCGCAAATAATCGGGTTTAGAGGCCGGCACAAGCACAAAATTATACTCTTTTTCATGAAAGTTCTTTGCCTTTTCAATTATTTGTGCTATTGTAACGCCCGATAAACCCGCAATAACAATATCGCTAACTTCGTGTTCTTTTATTATATCAAGCCCGTTTCCCAGCCTGCACTCTACATTGTTACAATTATTTTTCAAAAGCGCATTTTTCGCCTTTTCAAGGGGAATTTCGTTCACATCGCAAGCGATAACTTTTTTGCAGCGCCCGCTTTTACTTAGGTAAACGCTAAGTTTGCCGTGGTCGCACCCTATATCTGCACAAGCTGAATGCTCGCGCACAAAGGATGCCGCCATTAAAAGGCGCGCGTCTAATATTGTATTTTCACCTTTATTTTGCAAAATAATCATTCAATTCCTTAACAAGTTTTTCAACATCGGTTTCGTGCACATAACACGCTTGCTCTAATGTTTCACTTCTCGCAGATGGGCAGCCCAAGCAGTGCATTCCCGCCCTCATTAATATTTCAGCCAGCCCCGGCTCATGCTCTAATATTTCACCTATATTAGAATGTTTTGTAATTGTCACTTTGCAAACCTCGCTTTTGTGTATTAATAATTTACTATACATTATAACATAAATTACTGCAAAGCCGCAAGTTACCGCCATAGTAAATTTAAAAACTGCACAGTAAGCAAAAGCCGCAATAAGTGCTTTTTAAAAGCTAAAAAGGGGCAGGCATCTATAGAGTTGTTGAAAAACAACTCCTTCACGCCTACCCCTTTAAAATCAATTCAGTGCCGCAGTACACTATTGCACAAATCAATTGAAACGCTTTTAATATTTCTCGCTTTTAACTGAAAAGTTTGCCTTTGGGTATCCGCAAACAGCACATGCGCCCGGTGCTTTTTCACCTGTGTGAACATGGCCGCATTTTTCACAAATCCACTCTGTTTTCTCTTCTTTTACAAAAACTTTGCCCTCTTTCACATTTTCGGCAAGCTCAAGGTATCTCTCCTCGTGGTTCTTCTCAATTTTAGCCACGCCTTCCATTAAAGCCGCAATTCGTGTGAAGCCCTCTTCTTTTGCAGTTTTTGCCATCTCGGCATACATATTTGTCCACTCGAAATTCTCACCGCTTGCAGCAGCAATTAAATTTTCGTATGTAGAGCCTATTTTGCCGCCTTCTTGAAGCGCTTCAAACCATAACCTTGCATGTTCTTGCTCATTGCGTGCAGTTTCCAAAAACACCTGCGCAATTTGATTATATCCCTCTTCTTTTGCTTTCATTGCATAGTAAGTGTATTTGTTGCGCGCTTGAGATTCCCCTGCAAATGCTTCCATAAGACATTTTTCTGTTTTGCTACCTTTAAGTTCCATTTTAATCTCCTTATAATTTATATTAATTTAACCCCTTAATTTTAAGCTATGGGGTTTCATTGCCTTTAATTAATAAATATATTGTAAAAGCCCACGCTAATTCTGCGCCTTAAAATAATTTTTTACCGCATATTCATAAGCACTCATAAGCTCGCCCTTAGCAGTTTTTGAAATATCTGCTTTTGGGCAACTTCCCTCGAAACCGTGGTATGCTCCTTTATATATATTATACTCCACTTTTATCCCTGCATCGGCTAACTTTTTCGTATAAAGCAATGTATCATGCAAAAACGGGTCTTGCTCGCCCACAAATGTGTAAGTAGGCGGTAAATTTTCAAAGCTATTTGCATATAAAGGGGCGGCATATTCGGGTATATCTTCACTATTATACATTTCACCCAAATAAAGTTTCCATGCAATTAAATTCCTTTTTAAGTCCCACACATATGTTTTTTTGCTCTTTTCGCCCTTTATTGGAATTGTTTTGTAATTTATCATTGGGTAAAGCGGCATTTGAAACGCAATGTTTACTTCGCCTTTGTCCCTTGCCATTAGCGCTAAAGCTGCAGTTAAACCGCCACCCGCACTTGTGCCGCCCACAAAAATTTGGTTAATATTTATGCCCAATTCCTCTGCGTTATTTTTCATATATAACAGTGCGTTATAACAATCGTTTAACGCTGCCGGGTAAGGCGCAATAGGCGATAATGTATAATCGGGCGATAGTATAACCGTATTAGAGCAATCTACAAATTGTTCCATATAAGGCATTTCGCTCTCCGGCCTTTTAAGCGCCATTCCTCCGCCGTGAATCCACAAAAGGCCTGTTGCATTCTTTTTGGTATCTTTACTTTTCAAAGTAATTATGCGCAAATTTTTGCCATCGTCTGTTTCAATAAACAACTCTTCAAAAACGCTTTTTTTAGAGGGAAACAGCTTTATTTTAGAAAGATAAAAGCGCAATTTATTAACAGTTCTGATATTGTTAAACTTAAACATATAATCAACTATAAAGCCAATGTTGCGCAATTGTTTATCAACATCTTTATATACTTTATTAATATAGTATTTAAGACCTATAATAATGGTTAAAAGCAGTAACGGTGCATAAAACAGTAAAATTAGAAATATAATAATTATTTTCAATTTAATATACCACTTTCATATAAAATAAAACCACAAATGTTTTTTTTAAAATATTCAAAGGCTTTTCATAAGTTTTTATCGCGTTTATTGCTCCAACAATAAAGCTACTAATTGTTTTAAAGTATAGGCAATAGCTATCATTTTAAATTATAAGGTTTTTAAAAAAACACTGATAATAAACAATTTTTGCCAATAATTCAATTAATTTATTATAATGTATTTTATATAAAAAGTAAAGAACGCAATTTTTATTGATTTTTAGTATGAAATAAACCTATTTAAATAATTTGCAGTTATTAATATATCACATGATATTTCATGCTTAGCATTTTGAACAAGGCGAAAATAATTCTGCGCTATCAAATTGTAATAATTATCAGAATATTACATTTTTCGGCAAATTTAGTGTGTTATTATTGCATAACATTACATTTTGTGATAAACTATAAACTGATAAAGTGCTTGCTTTTATTAAACGAATGAGAAGAACAGTATGAGAGATATTTACGAAAAAATATTAAACAATGAACAAGAATTCAAACATCTAACCGTGTCTCAATTTTCGTGCCCTGATGGCATTACAAGAGATACAATTTATGATGTTTTGCGTAAGCGTGGGGAAATAATAAGAGTAAACATAAATGAAACTAACACACTTATAAAAGAGCATATTACACCTTACTTAAAAGACCCTGCAACTATAGATGAGCAAATAGCGCAAGAGCTAATTGAATTTGCAGAAAGCTTATTAAACTATAAAAAGAATATAGACGCAGGCCTCTCTTATGAAATTCGTCACGCTTTAAGCGAATATGCCCTAAAAATAAAAAACGACGAACTTTTTATTGAAAACAAATTTTTTGAAGCGCTTTGCCTTTTTTACCTTGACACCCAAGTTTTTAAAGAAGATAGAAACAATTGCTATGAGCAAATTATAGCTTATGCAGACAGATATAAAAGCTTTTCAAAACCTACCCGAAATTTTATTGCTCGTGCTTTCGGTAATTATTACACTTGCATATCAACGGTAATAAACCCGGATTTAGAAGAAATATACAGGCGCTACGATTTAGCTTTAAGCTTTTGGGATAACCCCGCAAAAGTTTTCGACCCCGATTTTCCGTGGGAAGCTTTTTATTTAAATTTACATGAAAACCTTTGTGCTACAACTTTATCTTTTTTGCGCTCGGATGACAATTGTCATTTGGTTAAAAAGCATCATTTAGCAAGGTTGCACCAATCTGCACTATATTTATATTCAAAGCACTTAAGCAACAGCGAAATAAAAAGTAATGATTACACATCCGGCAAAGTAAGATATGCTTATTTTCTTTATTCAGCTGAATATCATATGGGGTATATCACATTAAATGAATTGCTCGACTTTTTTCACAAAGTTTACGCTCAATCTTCTAATGATTATTCTTACGACACTTTATTTATAAAATTTCAAATATCTGCAATTTATTTGTATTATGCCAGGTATATACCTGACGAAGTATTAATTTCATATGGGCACAAAGACAAAATTAACAAGCTAATAAATGAAGTTGCACAATATGCAATGGATATGCCCGGCGATATTTCGGGCTCACATGTTACCAATATGTTCACGAATTTTGCCCATGTTTGCATAGATTCAACAGATAAAGTTTCGCATTTAAACTTGCTGCTTTCTTTAACGGTTTTCAGGCACCCTCCAACTTATGCACACTCGGTTATGGTAGCAAGAATAACTTATATTATTACAAAGCATTTAGTGAAATACTACCCTGAAAAATTCATTGGTATTCCAAGCATTAACTGTGTTGAAGATGTTAAAACTAACTACAACGAGCTTAAACTTTTTGTTTGGACATCAGGCCTTATTCACGATTTAGGTAAAATTGTTTATTCCCATATAGTTTCTTTTTACGGGCGCAACCTAAATGATTATGAATTTAAAATTATTCAGCACCACCCAAGTTCTGCCTCAAGCTTTCTTAAAGAGAGTACGGGCATTTCTCAAATGGACTTGCTGAAAATGAATTTAAAAGAGGCAGACAAAGATAACCCCATGTTTGCATGTTTCTTAGACATTGCCAGAGGGCACCACAAAAGCTTTGATGGTAAATTCGGTTACCCGAAAGAGTTTGACAACACAGCCTCTCCCGTTAAATTTGTTATAGACATTTTAACAATTGCCGATACCATTGACGCCGCAACCGACAGCATAGGCCGAAGCTATGCGCGAGAAGTTACATTGGCAAATTTAAAAGACGATGTGCTATCTCAAGTGGGTACAAGGTATTGCCCTTTTATAGCAAACGAAGTTTTCAACAACAAAGAATTGTTTGATGCAATTCAAGATGTTTTAACAAATTATAGGTATGATGTTTATTATTCTTGTTTTGACAGAGGCAATTTTTTAAAGAACATGCAACTTCCTACTTAAATTTATAACTCAGATGATAAATCAATATAATTTTATTGAAAAAATATTTAGCCAAACCGAGATCCTCCGAAACTGCCTATTTTGGGCTTTTGGCTGAATAAAAAACGTGTTTGGTTTACAGCACTTTAACTAAGCTAAAAACCTGCCCCAATTGTACAAGCTGTACAATTGGGGCAGGTTTTTAATGATAAACGCAGTTTTATTATTTTTTATATTTTTACTAACAACTTATAAAAACTTAACTTTATATTAAATTTGCCTTTTCAATTCACAAAGTTTTCAAATAGTTTTGCGGCCCTGTTTTGTACAAATTATTCCCCTGTGCATCTATTGCAACAAAAAGCGGCATATCCTCTACAATTAGTTTTCTAACCGCCTCACTTTGAAGCTCGGGCCAGCATAAAACTTCTGCGCTCTTTATGCTTTTTGCCATAAGTGCACCGGCGCCACCGGTTGCCGCAAAATAAACTGCACCGTTTTCAACCATGCTTTTTACAACGTCCTCGCTGCGCTCGCCTTTGCCTATCATTGCACTAAGGCCTATATCTAACAGCATAGGCGTAAATGTGTCCATACGCCCGGAAGTTGTTGGCCCAACGCTACCTATTACTGTATTAGGGCGTGCAGGAGTTGGCCCGGCATAATAAATTATGCTGTTTTCAATTTCAAAAGGCAATTTTTGCCCACTTTGTAGCGCTTGTGCCATTTTGCTGTGTGCGGCATCGCGCGCTGTTAAAATTGTTCCGCTTAAAAGCACAGTGTCGCCTGCCCTTAATGTTTTGAGCATTTCTTTTGTAAGCGGAGTTTTTAAAATATAATGCACTAAATCACCGCCTTTTCATGCCTTGCAACATGGCAGTTTATATTTACCGCAACCGGTAAGCCTGCTATATGTGTTGCAAAAACTTCTATGTTTACGCCAAGAGCGGTAGTTAAACCGCCAAAGCCTTGCGGGCCTATGCCAAGTTTATTTATTTTTTCAAGTAATTGCTTTTCCATATTTGCGTAATACTCAATAGGGTTTTCGCTATCAATAGGCCTTATAAGCGCCTTTTTAGCAAGAAGCGGTGCCCTATCGAAACTACCACCTATGCCCACACCTACCACTATAGGCGGGCATGGGTTTGAGCCTGCCAGCTTTACCGTTTCAAGCACAAAATCTTCTACGCCTTTTGCGCCTTGTGATGGGTTTAGCATTTTTAGCCTGCTCATGTTTTCACTGCCAAAGCCTTTTGGCGCAACAATCAATGTTAGTTTATCGCCTTGCACTAACTCGTATGTAATAAGCGCAGGTGTGTTGTCGCTTGTGTTTTTGCGCATAAGCGGGTCTGCCACCACCGATTTTCGCAAATATCCACTTTCATAACCTAATTTCACACCGGCATTCACTGCTTTTTCAAAATCGCCTTCTATATGTAAATCTTGCCCTATTTGTGCAAAAACGCATGTCATCCCCGTATCTTGGCAAATTGGCAAATTGCTTTGCTTTGCCTCGTTAATATTTTGCATTAAGATATCAAGGCCTTTTTTAGCAATGTCAAAACTCTCTTTTTTTTGCGCTGAGCAAATTGCACCGTAAATATCGCTTGGCAATTGCATATTCGCTTTTATGCATAAATCGCTAATAGTTTTTGTTATAATTTCTGCTTTTATTATTCTCATATCACACCTCACACAAAATAAGTATAATTCAATTCTGCATTTTTTTCAACAAATTTAATTTTTTTATATCTTCACATGCAAGTTATTTTTTCTCACTTTTGTTTATGTCATTATCAAAAATATTAATAGTTTAATTTTATAATTTCACTTTTTTTTGGTCAATCATACAATTATTTATTATTTTCAAAAATTTCAATTATTTATCACAAAGTTTTAGTTCATATATGATATAATTGAAAAAGTTATTATTTTGAAGGTGCTTTGCACCAAATATTTTGGAGGATTTGATGAGAAATTTATTAAGAATACTAAGCTTTGCGCTTATTATTTCCCTTGTTGCAGTTTTATTTGCTTCATGTTCACAGCCTGAAAGCGAAACCACAAGTGAAGCCACAAGCGACGTTACAAGCGAAGCCACAAGCGACGTTACAAGCGAAGATGTAACATTTGAAGAGCTTCCCCCTGAAGCACTTCCTGTAAGAGATAAAGGTTTGTATGATGGCGAAGAAAGTGTTGAGCCCGGCGTTATTATGACAGTTGAAGGCAATGAAATTGATTATGACACTTACCGCTACCACTATTTAACAAACAGGTATATGATGGACGGTGGAAATACCAGCGTTTGGAACACCGATGATGAAGAAATACAGCAATATAAAGATACCTTGCTGCAAATTACCGAAACAAGTGTAATATCAAGCTTTGCTATTGAAGCTTATGCAGAGGCTAATAATATTGAACTTACAGAGGAAGATTTGGCCAAAGTAGAGACTAATATGGAACAATTAGCCGAAAATGTTGGCGGCGCTGATAATTTACAGCCCGCATTGGAAGCCCAATATTTAACAGAAGATATGTATAGAGATAGCATTGAGCTTAACCTTTTAATAAATGCAATTATATCTGAAAAATATTTAGACCAAATAACAACAAGCTTTAACGAAAATTATGTGCGTGCACAGCATATTCTTATTCCTTTTGCAGATATGGCAGCAGAAAGCCACGAAGAAGAATTAGCATTAGCACAAGAAGTATTAGAGCGCATACAAAACGGCGAAGATTTTGAAACTGTGCAAGCAGAATATATTGCAAATGACCCCGGGCAACCTGCAGAAGGCTATTATTTCACAACCGGCGAAATGGTAGTAGAATTTGAAGAGGCAGCTTTTGCGCTTGAAAACGAAGAAGTTAGCGAAATTGTTGAAACAGTTTATGG
>CAYJPD010000070.1:0-10609 GCA_964371975.1 uncultured Bacteroides sp. | reverse complement strand
TTCATCAACCCATAAAGTTATAGTGTCGGGCTCAATATTCTTATCTGCCAAAGTTTCGCCAAGCGTAATTATTTGCGGCACGGCGCTTTGCCCGTTTGCAATGCGGTAACCCATTAAGCCAAGCACACTGCACACCATTAAAACAGCAATAGCCACTATGCCCCTTTGGCGGCGCTTAATTTTTTTAAGCTCCTCTTCGGGGTAATCAAAACCTGTTGCGCCGCTTAAAGCAAGCATCATTGCGCTTGCGTCTTTAAAGCGCAGCTCCGGCTTTAAAGCCATAGCTTTCATTATAAATTTATCTGTTTGTGCATCTATTCCCTCTTTTAGTTTAGACGGGCGCTGTAATGTGTCTTTTTCTGTGCGCTCTATGCTCTCTTCGGGCGTTTTTCCCGTTAGCATTTTGTAAAATGTTGCGCCTGCTGCATATAAATCTGTTTGGGGGGTTTGGCGCATGTTATTGCGGTATTGCTCGGGCGGCGCATAGCCCTTTTTAACAACAACGCTCTGTGTCCACTCTTCTTTTGCGGCAAAGCGCGCGGCGCCAAAATCTAATACTTTAACATTGCCGCTACTTAAAATATGAATATTATCGGGGCTTATATCTCGGTGGATAATGCCCTTTAAATGTATAGATTTTAAACCCTCGAGCAAATCTTTCATAATTTCGCTCGCACGGTTAAATTCAATACTGCCGCCACACTGCGCCATATATTCTTTTAATGTGCAGCCGTCTAAATACTCCATGATAATATACGCTGTGCGATTATCTTCAAAACTATCGAGCACGTTTACAATATGGGCATCGCCTGTAAATTTCGCAAGGTTTTTGCCCTCTTCTATAAAGCGTTGCTTGTGAATTTCAAAGTTTTTAAATGTTTCGCCTGTAAAAAGCCTTAATTCTATTTCGCCGGGCATACGGCTTGCGAGGTTTTGCGGAAAAAACTCCTTTATGGCAACAACGCTTTGAAGGCGAGTATCGAAAGCTTTGTATGTAACGCCAAAGCCGCCTATGCCCAAAATTGTGCCTATTAAATATCTGCCCCATATTCGCATACCGGGCTGAAGCATAAAAGCAGGCGCATTAGGCGTTCCTGCAACATGCCCGCAATAAGGGCATACATCATAACCGCCTGTTTGGCTAAAGCAGTTAAAGCAAGTGTTGTTTTGCATGTTTTCATTGCTTTGCATATTGAAATTTCTCCTTTTAGGTTTGTAGGGAATAGCCTTGGTTGTTCCGATTATTTACAGTTTTTTTAGGTTTGCACGGGCGGATATTAAAACCCGCCCATACAGCGCATTGGGTTTGCCGTTTTTAAAGCCTACTGCTCATATTTACTTATTGTCATATTGTATATATAATCTCCGCCACCGTAAAGGTCTATGTATACATTATATTCACTTGTTACAATTCTATAGCCATCGGCCTCTTCAATTATGTAATCGCTTAAATCTCTTTCATAGTAGGTTGCGGTTTCTTCTATCGGTACTTCTCCTACCGCCACCATCAAAAGCAATTCAATAAGCATTGGGTCTTTGGCATAAAACACTTCTAACAAATAGTATAAATAATCATCCGTTCGGCTTGCGTCAATTGCAATATTTGTAACTTCGCCATTTAGCCCCGAATCAAACAAAATCATTATTTGCTCAGGATCATCATACCCATACGCCACCATCTCATTAACCATGGCCATCTCTTCCTCGCCATAATCGGTATAATCAATAGTTACTGTAGTAATAACTCCGCTGCTTTCTTCAAATACAATATCTAAAATTGCATCTTGATAGCTAACCTCAATAGGCGTTGCACCATCGAAATAGTAATCTGCTATGCTGTATTTGCCTTCCATCATCAACTTATAAAGTATATCAGTAAGCCCATAAGGCGAACCGGAAATATTTGCACTTGTAGGTGTGCCATCAGGCGTAACAATTACATCTCCTACATAAGTAATTTCAAGTGCATTTTTTGTTATGTGGAAATTTCCGTTTTCATCTGTTGCAACATCTATGCTGCCCTCAGAATTTAAAGCAAAGCCAAGTACACCTTCTTCGTAATTACTGTAATTCCTTGTTGCTATATAGGCAGTGTTAAACACCTTTGTGCTATCGTCTAATTGAACACTGTCATTCAAAAACCCTAAATAGCTTTCATTGTGCTCTTCATACATGCTGTAATTCATTAATAATCTTGCACTATAATAATATTCAGGTTCTGAATAATTATCGTAAACAGTAAATTCTCCCGTAAGTTTCAAAAACTCATCGTTAGACCATTCATCGTAATTTACAATTTGTTCTCTTATGCGCTCTTCGCCAAAAATATCATATTGCTCTATTTCCTCGCCCATTTGCTTTACCGTCATTTTTTCAACGCTGTCAACTCTAACGCCCTCAATCTCCTCTAAAGTGTATGTAACGGTATTGTTAAATGTAAAGCTACCTATTAAAGCGCCGCTTGCCGCCTCATTTATAGATAATGTTGAAGCATCGCCATAAGAATATTCTTCGCCTTGCGGCGCTTGCCTTAGCTCTAATTTAAACATCAGCGCAGTGTTTGTATAGGATATATCAGACAAGCTTAAAAAGCTGCTTAAGCTTAAAGCGTGCACATTTGGCTCACGCCTGCCTGCACTGCTTCCTTCTTCATGAAAGCCTATAGGCTGCCATGTTGCGCCGCCGTCCTTTGAAACTTGCAAAACACGCAAATACTCATCATAAAAATCTTCTTGCCCATTTGTAACGCAGTAATAAAGCTCGGGGTCGCTATAATCGTTGCCATACATAAAGCCGTGAACTAAATGGGTGCCGCTTTCAATTGATGGCACCGGCCCGGCGCTTAGAGTAAACGCAGTGTTATAGTGCTCGCCTTGCACATATTGCTCTGTTTCTGAGTCATACTCTTCATCATACTGTTTAATAAAGCCTATAGGTTCACCTGCTGCAATTGTATCTGAAAACTCATAGTTTATTTGATGCCATTGTGTTATTTCATTTATATATTTCAAAGCATCTTCTGATGCCATTTGCGTTACATCTTCAACAATCCCTACGTCAACAGCCTCTTGCATGTCAGATATGAAAATTGTAACGGGAATTTCCCCGCCCTCTTCAAGCTGGTATCCCGGGTTTAAATGCTGCTCTATTATTTGTAAATTTTGCCCGGAGGCACTATTATACATATTGGTTTCAATTGTTTGTGCTTTTATAGTGAAACCGTATTCTTCAACCGCCAAAAGTGCGTCGTCGTATACCATACCCACAATATTGGGCACTGCCGCAAAGCCGTCTTTCTCCGCTGTGCCGAAATTATCTTGGAGCTGTGTGCCGCCTATAACAATTGGGTCTACATCTTCGCCTGAAAAGCCGCCGCTTGCGGCAAATATGCCAAAGCCAACCAAAAACACAGCGCAAACACCAATGGTTATTTTTGCCGCAAGGCTTGCCTTTGTGCTCTCTTTTTTAGGTTTAACTTTTATGCGCTGAACACCGTCGGCTAAAAGCTGCTCTTTAAACTGTGCCACTGTTTGTGTTCTGTCGCTTTTGCGAACGTGCAGCGCATTTAAAAGCGCATTCTCAACGCTCGGCGGTATTTTTGCGCCAAGTTTGGACGGCTCTTGAATTTCATCGCTTATAGCGCGCTCCATGCTATCGGGTGGCGTTTGCCCCGTTATCATTTTGTAAAATGTAGCCGCAAGCGCATAAACGTCTGTCCACGAGCCTTGTTCGCCCTTACTTCTATACTGCTCTTCAGGCGCATAGCCGCTTTTTAATATTACGCTTAAGCTTTTAGAGTTAACAGCGCTCTCATAGCGCGCGGCGCCGAAGTCTAATAGTTTTATTTCGCCTTTATCTGTTATATAAATATTATCGGGGCTTATATCCCTGTGTATAATATTTTTCGTGTGCACGGCAGTTAGCGTGTCGCATACTTTTAATATTATGTCGCGCGCCATTTCATATTCCATAACACCTTGGTTTGTTAAAATTCTTTTAGCGTCGCTGCCCTTTAAAAACTGCATTACTATATAGGCGGTGTTATTGCCAAGGTATGTGTCATAAATATCTACAATTCCGGGCACACCGTTAAACTGCGCAAGCGTTTGAGCTTCGTCTATAAAACTTTTAAGGCCGTTTTCATATTGCTGTGGCACATTGCCGTTGTTGTACACGGTTAAATGTGTATCGCCGGGTAAACGCGTTGCAAATGTTGTTGGCAAAAACTCTTTTATGGCAACTATGCGCTCTAACTGGCCGTCAAAGCCTATATATGTAACGCCAAAGCCGCCATAGCCTAAAACTTTACCAACAATATAGCGCCCTTGCAATATAGAGCCCGGGCTTAAATGGTAGGCTTCTCTGGGCGGCGTGTTTTGCTCGTAGCCGCAGTGTGGGCAAGTATTAGTTTGCTCTGCATAAGTGTTCATACAAGATAGGCAACGTGTCATAAAAAATCTCCATTCTGTGCACAGCACAAGTAATTTTAAAAAATCTCCGTACAAAATGGAGATTTTTTGGTTTGCGATGCTTGTAGCGGCGCACCTTAAATTAAACAAACAGCGTAATTTTTTACGCTATAACCATATTAATGAATTATGTAATAATTATATAGCGTTTTTACAAACAAAAAAATGGAAAATATTATGATTCGTTTGTAAAATATTCAGAAGTTTTTATAATTAAGCTATAAAATGCTATTTAATTGTAAAAAATAAAAAAAATATTTTTTATAAATTTTAAAAAAATATAGCACTGTATTTATATAATGCATCAAAAAAACAACGTATATTTGCCCTTTTATTTCATGTGATTTTTTTGTGCTGATTTTTACGGCTTTCATAAAACAAATTTCCATAAAATAAATAACTTTTTATCATTGCCGAAAATTACTTCTTATGATATACTCTGATTGAAATCAAAAACAATGAAACGGAGATTATTATGCAAGAAGTAGCAGCAAAAACATCGTTATACGATGAGCACATTAAAGCGGGCGGAAAAATTGTTCCTTTCGCAGGTTTTTTATTGCCTGTTCAATATAAAGAGGGCGTTATAAAAGAGCACTTAGCCGTTAGGCAAAGCGCGGGTGTTTTTGATGTTTCCCACATGGGCGAAGCTTTTTTGCAAGGCGCAGATGCCCTTAAAAACCTAAACTATATTATGACAAACAGCTTTGATGATATGCAAAACGGCTCTTGCCGCTACACATTAATGCTTTATCCTAATGCAGGCCAAGTTGACGATTTAATTGTTTACAAAATAAACGATGAAAAGTACTTGCTTGTTTTAAACGCTTCCAACACGCAAAAAGATATAGCTTGGATAAAAGAGCATTTAAGCGGCGATTGCACTTTAACAAATGCATCTGAAACAACAGCGCAAATTGCGCTGCAAGGGCCAAATGCAAAAGATATAATGCAAAAAGTAAGCACAGGTGAATTGCCGCAAAAAAACTATACATTCAGTGAAAACATAATGATAAACGGCGCAAACTGCCTTGTTTCTTGCACAGGCTACACAGGCGAGCACGGCTATGAAATATATTTGCCGCCTGAAAGCGCAAGCGATGTTTGGCGCGCCCTTTTAAACGAGGGTGCAATGCCTTGCGGGCTTGGCGCACGCGATACTTTGCGGCTTGAAGCATCTATGCCCCTTTACGGGCACGAGCTAAGTGAAAGTATTCACGCCACTTTCACGGGCTTAAACTTCGCTATAAAAATGCAAAAAAGCGATTTTATAGGCAAAAGCGCAATTGAAAATTTTAGCGGCGATAAATATATAAGGGTAGGTTTAAAAGCTATAGATAAAGGCATTGTGCGTGAAAACCAAGAACTTTATATAAACGATGAAAAAGTTGGCTATACAACAAGCGGCACCCATTGCCCATATTTAGGCGGCGCTTTTGCAATGGCATATATAAAAGCAGAAAAAGTAAACCCTGAAGATGAACTTTATGCACTTGTGAGGGAGCGCAAAATTAAAATGGAGCTAATTAAGCTTCCCTTTTATAAAAGGCAAAAATAATCGCCTAAAATTGCAATAAAAAATTACATAAATTTATAGAAAAAATGAATTGACACAGGCTAAAAAAATACATAGAATATATATGTTAAAAAATAATTTTGTTACCGAAATAATAAAATTACAAAAATAATAAACACACGAAAGAAGGCAAAAAGATGGAAGTAAAAAAAGGTTTGAAATACACAAAATCGCATGAATGGATTTTAGAAAGCGCACAAAACACAGTTAAAATTGGCATAACAGACTATGCTCAAGAGCAAATGGGCGATATAGTTTATGTAGATTTGCCAACAGTTGGCGACGGCGTTAGCATAGGCGACGTTTTTGCTAATATCGAGAGCGTTAAAGCTGTTAGCGATGCTTACAGCCCCGTTAGCGGTGCTATCAGCGCTATAAACGAAGAGCTTTTAGATGCACCCGAGGCTATAAATTCGAGCCCTTACGATTCATGGATTGCTGAAATAGAAAATGTTAACGAAAGCGAAGATTTTATGTCAGACGCTGAATACGAAGAGTTCTGCGCAACTTTATAAAAGCAGAATAGAGGAGAATAAAATGGGAAGCTATGTGCCTTCTACCAAAAAACAGCAAGAAGAAATGCTAAATGAAATTGGTGCGCAAAATATTGAGCAGTTATTTAGCGATGTACCAAAAAGTGTTTTACTTAGCAGTTTAAATATGCCAAACGGTGTTAGCGAGCAGGAGCTTTTTTCAAAAATGAGCGAGCTTGCCGCCAAAAATAAAGTTTATAAAAGCATTTTCAGGGGTGCAGGTGCTTATTCACACTACATACCCTCTATTGTTAAACGCGTAAGTGCAAAAGAGGAATTTGTAACAGCTTATACCCCTTATCAAGCAGAAATAAGCCAAGGTGTTTTGCAAAGTATATTTGAATACCAAACTATGATATGCGAGCTTACAGGCATGGAGGCTTCAAATGCCTCTGTTTACGACGGTGCAAGCGCAGCTGCTGAAGCATTTGCAATGTGCCGTGAAAGAAATAAAAACAGCGCTGTAATTTTCGATAACTGTCACCCCGATGTGATAGAAACCGTACAAACATATTGCAATGCAAGTGGTATGCAATTGGAAATAATCCATTGCGAGGACGGTAAAATAGATTTAAGCAGCCTTGAAAATGCCTTAAACGGGCAACATGCGGCAGTTTATGTACAACAGCCCAATTTTTACGGCATTATAGAAGATTTACAGCCTATTGCACAAAAAGTTCATGCAGCGGGCGCAAAATTCATTGTGGGCGCAAACCCCATTGCTTTGGCGCTTTTAAAAACACCTGCTGAGTGTGGTGCAGATATAGTTGTGGGCGAGGGTCAGCCTCTGGGCATGCCACTTTCTTTTGGCGGCCCTTACTTGGGGTTTATGACAACTACAAGCGCACTTGCACGAAAATTGCCCGGCAGAATAGTTGGCCAAACAAAAGACAGCGAGGAACGCAGGTGCTTTGTTCTAACATTGCAGGCAAGAGAACAGCATATCAGAAGAGAGCGCGCCTCCAGCAATATATGCTCTAACCAAGCTCTTTGCGCGCTTACAGCGGCGGTTTATATGAGCGCCGCAGGCCCAAGCGGCTTACAACAAGTGGCACAGCTTTGCTATAACAAAGCGCATTATTTTGCACAGAAACTTTGCGAAATTAAAGGTGTTACCCTGCGTTTTAACGGTGAATTTTTCCACGAGTTTGCAAGCACTTTGCCATGCGAGGCAAAAAGCGTTTTAAATGCGCTTGACAAAAACGGCATTTTAGGCGGCTTAGAAATAGATAAAAACACAATTTTATGGTGTGCCACTGAGCAAAACACAAAACAAGATATTGATAGAGCAGTTGAAATTATCAAGGAGGTATGCGAGGGATGAAATTAATTTTTGAGCGCTCTTTTAGCGGCAGAAAATGCGATTTAATGCCTATTTGCGATGTACCATCTTATGAAATACCGCAAAACCTAAAAAGAAATGCAACGCCCGAATTGCCCGAGCTTTCGGAAATTGACATTGCTCGCCATTACACAGAGCTTGCAAAGCAAGTTCACGGTGTTAACGACGGTTTTTACCCTTTGGGCAGCTGCACAATGAAGTATAACCCTGCGGTTCACGAGCAAATTGTAACTTTTGACGGCTTTGTAAATGTGCACCCCTTACAAGATGAAAGCACAACTCAAGGCTCTCTTGAGGCTATGGTTATTGCAGAAAAGCTTATAAGCGAAGTTACAGGTATGCACGCCGTTACATTCCAGCCTGCCGCAGGTGCACATGGCGAGCTTACAGGCCTTATGATGATAAAAGCTTACCACGAGAAAAACGGCGATTTTAAGCGCACTAAAGTTATAGTGCCCGACAGCGCACACGGCACAAACCCTGCAACCGCAAGCATGACAGGCTACACTGTTGTTAATGTGCCAAGCAATGCAGACGGCAGTGTTAATGTTGAAAAACTGCGCAGTGTTGTTGGCGAAGATACTGCGGCGCTTATGCTAACAAACCCTAACACTTTAGGTGTATTTGATAAAAACATACTTGAAATAACAGACATTTTCCATAAAGCGGGCGCACTGAATTATTACGACGGCGCTAATTTAAACGCAATTATGGGTATAGTGCGCCCCGGTGATATGGGCTTTGATGTAATTCATTTAAACTTGCACAAAACTATGGGCACGCCTCATGGCGGCGGTGGCCCCGGCTCGGGTGCTGTTGGCGCAAAAAATATATTAAAGCCGTTTTTGCCAAACCAGCACCCTGTTAAAGAGGGCGAAAACTTTACTACATACAACCCTGCAAACAGTATAGGGCGAGTTAAAAGCTTCTATGGCAATTTTGCCGTTACATTAAGGGCGCTTTGCTATGTAATTTCCCTTGGTGCAAACGGCCTTCGCGAAGTTAGCGAAGTTGCTGTTTTAAATGCAAACTATATGAAAGCTCGCCTTGAAAAGCACTGTGAAATTGCAGGCGGTAAATATTGTATGCACGAATTTGTGCTAAGCTTCGCAGAGCTTAAAAAGCAAACAGGCGTTAGCGCGCTTGATATAGCGAAAGGTATGCTCGACTACGGTATGCACCCACCCACCATGTACTTCCCACTTAATATCCCCGAGGCTCTTATGGTAGAGCCAACCGAAACCGAGAGCAAACAAACGCTTGATGAAGCATGTGATGTAATCATCAGCTTAATAGAAAAGGCAAAAACCGATGCTGATTACCTTAAAAACACACCATATAAAACGCCCATTAAGCGCCCTGATGAAGTTAATGCGGCAAGAAACCCTATTTTGAGGTATAACAAAATTTAACAGAGGTGCATTTTGATTAAAAAACTTCGCTATATTGAAGCAAAAGGAACAAACCCTTATGAAAACCTTGCGCTTGAAGAATATATTTTACAAAATGTTAAAAGCGACGAAATTATTATGTACCTGTGGCAAAACAAAAAAACCGTTGTTATTGGGCGAAACCAAAACTGCTATGCGCAGTGTAAAGTTAACGCTTTAGCCGATGACAACGGCTTTCTTGCGCGCAGATTATCCGGCGGCGGCGCAGTGTTTCACGATTTAGGCAATTTAAATTTCACATTTGCCGCTAATGAGGACAATTACGACCTTTTGCGCCAAAGCGACGTTATAGTTAAAGCTGTTAACAGCTTTGGCATAAACGCAGAGCTTACGGGCAGAAACGACATTCTCACCGAGGGGCGAAAATTTTCAGGCAACGCGTTTTATAAATCTCTAAGCCATAAACTGCACCACGGCACATTGCTTTTAAACACAGATATGAAGCAGCTTTCTAATTATTTAACCGTATCAAGCGAGAAATTAAAAGGCCACGGGGTTAAATCGGTTAAATCGCGCGTTATAAATTTGTGCGATTTAAATAGTAGCATAACTGTGCAAAGCATGAAAAACGCTATGCTTTGCACTTTTGAGAGTGTTTACAACCTAAAGCACGAGCAAATTTTACACGAAAATTTAAATAGCCATGTTTTAGAAGAGCTAACGCAAAAATACGCGAGCGATGATTGGCGCTTGGGCGCAAATAAAGCATATACTTACACATTAAAGCGCCGTTTTCCGTGGGGCGAAGCGGAGCTTTGCTTTAATGTTAACGGCACTAAAATTGAGAGCGCTGTGCTTTTTACAGATGCCCTTGATGATAGCATTTCACAAACTGTACAAAAGGCAATTGAAAACTGTGAATTTAACAAAAGCCTAATTTGCAGTGCGCTTTTAAGCGCCGCAAGCGGTGAAAACGCACAAAAAAAAGCCGCCATGCAAGATTTGGCAAACTTAGTGCAACAGGAAATTGTTTAGCTTTTAACTTTTCGTTTTTCTAATAATTTAAAAGCTATAATACCCATAAAAGGGGCTGTGACACAATAGAACAAAACTCGTCAATTTGACGAATAAATGTAGGGGCGAACCTATGTGTTCGCCCGAAACCAACAGTAGGGGTGAACCTATGTGTTCGCCCGAAACCAACAGTAGGGGCGAACCTATGTGTTCGCCCGAAACCAATAGTGTAGGGGCGAACCTATGTGTTCACCCGAAACCAACAGTAGGGGCGAACCTATGTG
>CAYJPD010000069.1:0-10851 GCA_964371975.1 uncultured Bacteroides sp. | reverse complement strand
TTGCGAAGAATTGGAGAAAAATTATGCAAGAAAATATTAACGCCATAGAAAAAAGTGCATTAAGTCGGCTTGAAGAAATAAAAAACAGTGCCGAGTTAAGCGATTTTTGGCAAAAATACCTAAGCAAAAACGGTGAAATTCCGGCGCTTATGAAAGAGCTTAGAAATGTTAGCAAGGAAGAACGCCCAAATACAGGCAAGCTTATAAACAACCTTAAAGAGCGCATTAGCGAAGAATATGAAAAAGCGGCGCAGAGCATAAAAAGTGAAGAGATGAGCGAGCTTAGCAAAGCACAGCAAATTGATATAAGCTTGCCCGCTAAAATGCAAAATACAGGTGGCCTTCACCCTATTACGCTTGTAAAGCATGAAATATTAGATGTGTTTAGCGCTATGGGCTTTTTTGTATATGAGGGCCCTGAAATAGAGGATGACGAGCACAATTTTACACGCCTTAATGTGCCTAAAGACCACCCAGCAAGAGATATGCAAGATACATTTTATATAACAAGCGAGCTTTTGTTGCGCACACACACATCACCCGGGCAAGTTAGGGTTATGGATAGCCAAAAGCCGCCTATTAAAGTGCTTGTGCCGGGCAGAGTTTTCCGCTCAGACAGCGATGCAACCCACAGCCCAATGTTCCATCAAATGGAGGGCCTTGTTGTAGATAAAGGCATAAATTTAAGCGATTTGCAAGGAATGCTGAACACATTTGTAAAAGCGCTTTTTGGCGATGAAACAAACACACGTTTGCGCCCCTCGTTTTTCCCGTTTACAGAGCCCAGCGTTGAAGTGGACGTTAGCTGTTTTTCATGCGGTGGTGAGGGCTGTAATTTGTGCAAGCACACAGGCTGGATAGAAGTTTTAGGCGGCGGCGTAGTTAATCGCAAAGTTCTTGAAAATTGCGGCATTAACCCCGATGAATATTCAGGTATAGCTTTCGGCATAGGCATTGAGCGCATTGCGATGCTTAAATATGGCATAAACCACATGGGGCTATTATTTGAAAATGATGTTAATTTTTTACAGCAATTTAAAGCGGGCTTTTGATTATCAGCTTGTTAAAGATAAAATTTTCAAGTTGTTTCGAGCAACTTCGAGAAATCTGTACTTACGAGCTTGAATGTAACCGGAATTTAATTCTTACACAAAATAAAGCCATTGTTGAAACAGTGTGAAGCATCGCTTTAATTAATATTTACTTACAGGAGAACAAAATGAAAATACCATTGAGTTGGCTTAAAGAATATGTTGATATAGATATAACAGCGCAAGAGCTTATGGAAAAGCTGTTTTCGTGCGGCTTTGAAGTTGAAGAACTTATAGATTTATCGAGCGAAATTAGCAATGTTGTTGTTGGGAAAATTGAAAGCGTGCAAAAGCAAGAGGGAACAGACCATTTGCAAATTTGCACATTAAACTGTGGCGAGTATGGCGATAGCATTGTAATTTCAACAGGCGCACCAAATGCTATTCTTGGCGCAAAAGTGCCCGTTGCACTTGACGGTGCAACACTGCCCGGCGGCTTTAAAATTAAAGCGCGCAATTTAAAAGGTGTTTTATCAAACGGTATGCTTTGCTCGGGAGAAGAGCTGGGTATAAATAACGATTACTACGAGGGTGCTGAAACAAAAGGCCTTTTAATACTGAATGACGATGAAAAATTAGGGCAAGATATATGCGAGGTTATAGGCCTAAACGATTATATTTTAGATATATCAATAACCGCTAACCGCCCGGATTGCCAAAGCGTTTTCGGAATGGCAAGGGAAATTAGCGCGCTTTTAGATAAGCCTTTGAAAATGCCGCAAACAAGCTTTAACACAGTGGAAGAAAAAAATAGCGACATAAGCATTAGCGTTGAAAGCAAAGATTTATGCCCACGTTACCTTGCGCATTATGTTAAAAATATTCGCATTGCCCCCTCGCCCCAGTGGCTTAAACGCCGCTTGGCGCTTTGCGGCTTGCGCAGTATAAATAATATAGTGGATATTACAAACCATTCGCTTTTGGAAATTGGCCAGCCTATGCACGCTTTCGATTTAAGCAAAATTAGCGGCAAAAGCATTATAGTTCGCCGTGCAAAAGAGGGCGAAGTAATAACAACGCTTGATGAAAAGCAATTTAAGCTTACAAGCGATAATTTAGCTATATGCGATGCAAACGGGCCTGTTGCCATTGCGGGCGTTATGGGCGGCTTACAAAGCGCAATGACGGATAATTCAAAAGACCTTTTATTTGAATGTGCAAGTTTTGCACGCCACAGCGTTAGGAAAACATCTCGTGCGCTGGGGCAAATAAGCGATAGCTCTTTGCGCTATGAAAAGGGCGTTGATGAATATTCAACAGAGCTTGGCCTTAAAAGGGCTTTGCACCTTATAGATGCGCTGAACTGTGGCGATGTAACAAATATAGGCTTCGATTGCGATGCAGGCGCACAAAAAGAGCGCCGCACAATAAAGGCAAGCGCTGCACAAATCAACTCTGTTTTGGGCATTGAAGTGCCCGAGCAAGCTATATGTGATATATTAAAGCGCCTTGATTTCGGCGTTGAAAAGCAGGGCGACGTTTTGAGCGTTAGCGTTCCACGCTACCGTGAAGATGTGCAAGATTTCCCCGATTTAGCCGAGGAAGTTATAAGAATGTACGGCTACCACCACATTGTGCCAACATTTTTACAAAGCGCTAAAATAACTAAAGGCGGCTTAAGCTATTACCAAAACCAAGAGCTTAAAGCAAAGCGTGTTTTATGCGCTCAAGGCTATTATGAGGCTATTACGCTTGCGTTTTGCTCTATGGCAGACTTAAAGCGCCTTAATTTCAGCGATGATGCAAAAGAATTAAATGCAGTTCGCTTGCAAAATCCATTGACAGAGCACCTTTCTTTAATGCGCACAAGCATTGTGCCCTCTTTACTTAAAGTAGTTGAGGATAACCTTAAAAAGGGCAATGCAAAAGCAAAGTTTTTCGAGCTTGGCAATGTGTATTTCCCGGCGAATGGCAGCGGTGAAAAGCCACAAGAAATCCCCACTTTATGCCTTGCGGCTTTTGGCGAGCAAGAGGACTTTTTCACCGTGAAAGGCACATTGCAAGCCTTAGCAGAGGCCTTTAGCATGAGCTTTAGCTATGAGAGAGCAAGTGAAAGTTATTTGCATAAAGGCATAAGTGCAAATATAATTTTAAATGGCGAAGTGATAGGTTGTTTTGGCAAGCTTTCAAATGAAATTGCAGCAAATTTGGAACTGCCTAAAGACCAAAAACAGGGCAGGGATATCTATTTTGCACAAGTAAACTTTGAAAAGTTTATTGCAATGGCACCCAATGGCATTAAATATAAGCCTCTTAGCCGTTTTGCACCGCAAAAGCGCGATTTAGCGCTTATTTGTGACACAAATATAACTTGTGGTGAAATTGAAGATGTAATATATAAAGCCTCGCCGTTTGTTAGCAATGTAGAGCTTTTTGATGTATACACCGGCGATAATATAGAAAAAGGTAAAATGAGTATGGCGTTTACCGTAACGCTATACTCGCAAGAAGAAATTACGCTGAAATTAGCAGATAAAACCGTGCAAAAAATGCTTGGTGATTTAAAGCATAAACTTAATATTACGCTGCGCTGATTATTTGAGTTAGTATATACCATGCATTGATTTCCTGTATTTGTAAATATTTACAAATACAGGAAATTTTGTTGACGAGCTTATTAAAATTTAGTATAATATAAGTTAATTAAATAACAAATAGATTTTCAAGGCAAGTAGCTTATGTATATTGAGCTTCTATGGTATTAACAGATTAAGTAATGTATTAAGGCAATATGGCTTGTGTTATTAATTTATGTGGTATCAAAATAAGTTATGGTGATGATTTTGAGTAATGATTTTGAAAAAAAGAGTTATGTTTATACAAATAATAATAAATGTTTAGGTTGCAATAAGTGCATTTTCGTTTGCCCAACAAATGCAAATGAAGCTTTTTTTGAGGCCGAGCAATGTAAAGTTAGCATAAAAAATGGCTTTTGTGTTTCTTGCGGGCAATGTCTTTCAATATGTGACCATGGCGCACGAGATTACACTGATGACACTGTCACGTTTTTTAACGACTTGAGAAATGGCGAAGAAATAAGCGCAATAATAGCGCCTGCTGCAAAATTCAATTTTTTAGACACGCAAAAGCTAATAGGGTATTTAAAAAGTATAGGCATAAAAAAAGTTTACGACGTTTCTTTCGGTGCGGATATATGCACATGGGCGCATATAAAAGCTGTAAAAGAGCATGGTGTTAAAAATATTATTTCACAGCCGTGCCCTGTTGTTGTTAGCTTTATTGAAAAATATTACCCCTCTTTAATAGGTAGGCTTTCGCCAATTCAAAGCCCCGCAATTTGTGTTGCAACTTATTTAAAGAAATATATTGGCGCAAATGAAAAAATTGCGTTTATATCGCCTTGTGTTGGTAAAAAGCGCGAAATAACGAGCGAATTTACAAATGAGGCAATTAGTTATAATGTAACTTTCAGCAAGCTAAACGCCTATTTTAACAATAATAATATTAATTTAGACGATTTTGAGCAAAGCACTTTTGATAATATGCAAGGTTCAATTGGCTTTACTTTTTCAAGGCCGGGCGGCTTGAACGAGAATATAAAATACCATTTAGACGAAAATATTTGGATAAAACAAGTTGAGGGTACAAAGCAGCTTGGAAGCTACTTAAAAGAATATATTAGCGATATTGAAAATGGCGAGCCAATACCATTTATTGTAGATGCACTTAATTGTGAAGATGGTTGTAACAACGGCACAGGCACAGAGAAAATTGCAAAGCTGAATAAAATAGACTTTATAATAAACGAAGAGAAAACAGCGATAAACAAAAGCGAATGTGAAGCGCTTATGAGCTACTTTGATGAAAAGCTTAATATAGAACATTTTTACAGGCAATACTCGGATAAGAGCCATGAGTATAAAAAAGACCCTGATGTTGACCTTGAAATGGCGTATTTATCGCTTGGCAAAGTTACAGAGGAAGACAGAACTGTTAACTGCTTTGCCTGCGGGTACGGCTCGTGTAGGGACTTTGTTTATAATTTGGCAACGGGGCACAACGACAAAAACAACTGCAAACATTATCTTTTAAATAAATTTAGGCGCCTTAGCTTTGTAGATGAGTTAACAGGCATTTTTAACAGATACAGTTTTGCAACAGCGGTAGATAAACTGCAAGAGCACCCGGGCTTTGTTGGCATTGCCTATATTGACATTAACGGTTTAAAGCAAGCTAATGATAACGAAGGGCACAGCTTTGGCGATAAATTAATTATATCTTGCGCAGATATATTGAAACAAGTTTTCGGCAATGAAGTTTACCGTGTTGGCGGCGATGAATTTGTTGTAGTATCGCAAACTGTAAGCGAAAAAGAATTTGATGAGAGCATTGAAAAGCTGAAACAAATATTTAGCGAGCAAGAGTACTTAAAAGCTTCTGTCGGCAGTGCAAAAAGCTATAGTTCACACGACTTGCAGCAAAAAATGGAAGAAGCTGATAGCGCCATGTATGAAGACAAGCAGCTTTATTATGCATTGCAAGGTGGTGCAAATAGAAGAAGGAATTTTGATTAAACAATTAAACTTTACATAAACTTAATGTAGAAAAACCCCTCTTGGCTAAGCCAAGAGGGGTTTTATGTGATATTAAGTTTTTGGGATTACTTGTAAAAGCACTTTGCTTTACAATAAAACTTTAAAAAGTTTCCAGCTTTGTGCCGGGGAAGTAATGTGCTAAAATTTGGCTATAGCTCCAGCCTTTTAGGGCAAAGTCGTAAGCGCCCCATTGGCTCATGCCAACGCCGTGCCCATTACCTATTGTTGTAAATGTCCATGTGCCGTTATTATTATAGGTTATGGTGCAGTGCGGCGAGTACATACCCCAGAAATTATCGTAGAATTTGCCAACGCGCATACGCACACCCATAACAGTTATATATGTCATGTGCCCGTATTCGTTGTACTCGGGGTTAGTTAGCCAGTTGTAGTAATCGGTTCTGCCGCTTGTAGAGCCGGGCAAAAGCTTTTCAATATTGCTTATTGCGCGCTCGGTGGTTATTGTGGTTTGTTTGCCGTTGTAACTTGTGCCATAGTTTAGGTATGTGGTTGCCTTTAAGTCTCCGGGGCTGTCGATGCCCGAGGCTAAGTAAGGATAATAGCCGCCCCACATCTCTTGAGAGCTTAATGTTTTGCCGCTACCTGCTGCGCTCCACATAGTGGTGGCTACAAGCCCGTTATAAGTTACAATTTCGTCTATTACGCTTTGGGTAGCATTTATAACAGATTGAGAAGCGCTTGTTAGTACAACATTTGCAACGCCGCCGTTTTGGGAAACGCTTAGAATATAGCTGTGGGCAGCAACTGCTTGTGCTTTATAAACTTCTGTATTGTTAAAGCCGCCAACTTCAGCCTGTACAACTTTTGAAACTATGTTCAATGCGGTATCGGTAACCGTTTTATTTGTGCCGATATCGTAAACTGTCAGCATGTTCTCAACGGGAATTGTGCCGCCCGGCGCACTTGGTGTTGTTTGCGAGCCGCTAATGCCATAGAAAGCGTGAACTTTTGCCGGTATATCAATATAAGCATAGTTTAAATCAAGGCTTGTGCGAATGCCGTTAACATATGGCTGCATTTGTGGGTTTGTATTGCCGTCGCTGCAATATTGCCAAATGCCTATTTGTGCACCGAAAGAGGTAGAGGGGTTCACCGTTGGCGTTGGGTTTGTGGGGTATCTTGCATACCAGAAGTCATAACCTTCGTTAATAAGCCCTTTTACATCAAATAAAGTGCTGTAGTAGTGATATGTGTAAAAACCGGGGTAATAGCCGTTTTGCTCGAGTAATTGCATCATATAGCGAACTATATTTGTGCGGTCGGTATAAGTTGTGCCTATAAGGTTTAAATTGTCCTCATAGTCAACATAAACAGGGTAGTCGAACACAATGCCCGAAGCTTTTAAATTCTTTGTGCCTTGCGTGTTAACAAAGAAGTCTATTTCTTCTTTTGCCTCGGTGTAATTGCTTGCATAGCTGTAAATATAAACGCCCACATCTATGCCGGCAGCTTTAGCGCCGCGAACATTTGCCTCGTAGTATGGGTCTTCATAATAACCTGCGTTTGTTGCACTTGTTGCGCGTATAATGGCAAACTCAATACCACTTGCGGCAACTGCGTTCCAATCTATAGAATACTGATATTTAGAAACGTCTATGCCATAGCTACCCGCACCGCTGTTTGCATTTGTTGGCGGAATATCAATTACCGGTGCAAGGTAAACTGTTTGAGTATTGCTTGCAACTTGCCCTAAGGCGTCGCGAACACGTATCATGCCAGCTGTAAATGTTTTGCCCTCGCTTGCATCTATTGTTATAGTGCTTGAGCTTTGCCATGTTTTACCGCCGTCAAAGCTTATAGAGCCGCCCTCGTGTGCGCTTGAAGCATTGCTAATGGTGAAGTTTACCGTTACGGAGTATAGCTTTTTGCTTGCATCGTGAAGTGTATCTATTTTATCAACTGTGGGCTTTCTAACAACCCTGCCGTCGCTTAAAATGTAATAAGCCGTGTTATCAATTAAATAGTAACCTGCACTTCTGCCTGCAAATAACTCGCCGTTTGCCGAGAAATAATACTCGATATCTTCTATAGTTTTGAAATTTGTATATAGGTAGGGAATATCATCGGTTTCACTTTGATAATATTTTTTGCCGTTTGCATCTATCCAGCCTAAAGGTGCAATGCCTTGCTCGTTCAAGTAAACCAAAGCTGAATTTTTCTTTTGAACGGTAACATTTGTGTATAGTTTGCCTTGTGCATTTGCGATGTAGAAATTGCCCTCGTAAGTGAATTCGCCTGTTTTAACTATACCGTCCTCATCGAAGATATAAATTCCTGTGCCTATGTTTTGTTTACCTGTAGAGGGTTCACCGTTTACCAAATAATAGCTGTCAACCCAGCCGGTGCCTGTTTGCTGTGCGCCGCTTTCATCAAAGAAGTATTTTACACCATCTAAAACAAGCATACCTATGGCTAAAGTGAAATCGTCTTTTTGGTAATAGGTGTCCTCGCCAAGCGTTACAAAACCTGTGTTTGCAATGCCGTTTTCATCTAAATAGCGGCGCTTGCCGTTTTCTAAATCTATAATGGCGTTAGTGTAAAGCGCGCCGTTTTCATCTGCTGTGTACATTGCGCCATCAAAAGTGAATTCACCTTTAAATACTGCGCCGTCTGTGTTGAAAATATAAATATTGCTATCAATTGTGTGCTTGCCTGTTAGCGCTTTACCCTCTACAAGATAGTAATTATCTGCCCAGCCTGTATCTGTTACAAGCTCACCTGTTGCGCTAAAGAAGTATATATCTGTGCCGATTGTGTGCTTGCCTGTTGCGAGCGTTTTTTGCGCAGTTTGATAATAGCGCTCTTCACCAAGCGATACCCAGCCCTCAGGCGCTAAAACGCCATTTTCACCGTAGTATGTTCTTGTGCCGTCTGAGTTATCGGCTATACTCAATATGTATAAAGCGCCTTGCTCGTTTGAGTAGTATTCATCGCCGTTAAATGTAAACGCACCGCGCACAAGCAAACCTTGCTCGTTAAAATAATATGTGCTGTTTTCAATTTCTTGCATACCGGTAACTGCTGTGCCGTTTAGCAAGTAATAATCGCCTGCCCAGCCGTCCTCTGTTGCAAGTTTGCCGTCTGTGCCAAAGAAGTATATATCGCGCTCAATTGTATGTGCGCCTGTTAAAAGCTTGTATTCATCACTTTGATAATATTTATCGCCGTTTGCAAGCTCTATCCAGCCTAAAGGTGCTTTGCCGTCTGCATCGTAATAAGTGATAAAGGAAAGCTCGGTTATAAAGCTGTTTGCATAAAGCACGCCTTGCCCGTTTGCATAGTACTTATCGCCGTTATAGGTGAAATTATGCTTGAAAGGTATACCTAAATCGCTGAATATATACTTTTTGCCGCTTATTGTTTGTGGGCCTGTAACAATTTGCCCATCTTTAACATAAATGTCGCCAACCCAGCCGGCTAATATTAATGTTCCGTTAGAATTAAAGTAATATTCTTCGCCGTCAATAGTGGTTTTTTGCGTTGCCAAAGTGAGATCGGCTTTTTGGTAATAGCGCTGTGTGCCAATTGTAAACCAGCCTGTTGGCGCAACGCCTTCTTCGCCATAATATGTTATACTTGCGCTATCTTTATAGAAGTCTTCAATTAAAACAGCACCTGTTTCATCGGCATAGTAATTGTTGCCCTCGTAAGAGAACTTACCTTTATACACTTTGCCGTCTTGCGCAAATATATAGAAATTATCGCCTATTGTATATGCGCCTGTAAGCGCTACACCGTCTTGTAAATAATAATCGTCTGCCCAGCCTGTATCTGTAATTTGAACGCCGAGCGAGCTGAAGAAGTATATGCTATCGCCAAGCACAAGTTTGCCTGTTGCAAGGGTTTTATTTGCTGTTTGGTAATAATTCTCACCGTCTATTTCATAAAAACCTTCGCTTGCAGCAATGCCGTTTTCGCCATAGTATGTGCCAATTTGTGCGTCATTATAAATTATTTTGTTTTTTACAATTATGCCGCTTTCATCTGCAAAGTAAGTATTGCCCTCGTATGTAAAAGTACCTTTTGTTACAATGCCGTCTGCTTTAAAGTAATAGTTTTCGCCCTCAATTTCCTGCATACCCTCAAGGGCTTTACCGTCAACAACATAGTAATCGCCTGCCCAGCCGTCTTCTGTTGAAAGTTTGCCGTTTGTGCCAAAGAAATATGTGCTATTGCCAATATCTTGGCGGCCTGTTAGCAGATAAAATTCATCGTTTTGGTAGTAATCGCCGCCTTGTGTTTCAAGCCAGCCTGTGGGAACTTGGCCGTCGGCGTCGTAATAGCGCAAATGAGTTTGATCGCCCACAAGCATAGTGCGAATAGCGTCTAAGTATATAACGCCGCTTTCATCTGCGAAATAGTTAACGCCTTCAAAGGCGAATTCGCCTGTTAAAGGCAAGCCGTTTTCGCCAATTATATATGTTTTGCCTTCAAGGGTTAGCCTGCCTGTTGGAACAAGGCCGTCTTCTAAGTAAACGCCGTCTACCCAGCCTGTGCCGGTTTGCCTTGTGCCGTCACTTGCGAAAAGATATGTGCTGCCGTCAATTGCGGCAACGCCTTTTGCAAGCTCGTTTGTGCGCCCTGATTTTCCGGGTTCTTGGTAATATTCATTGCCATCAACCGATGTTATCCATCCAACCCTCGCGCCACCGTCATCGCTGTAGTAAGTGGTGCTTTCCCTATAGCTTAGAAAGCCGTTTGAATAAAGCACGCCATTGCTATCTGCAATAAACCAAGCGTCGCCGTATTGGAAAGAATAGCGGTAAACATTGCCGCTCTCATCAAATATATATTGTGAACCATCTATGGTATGAGGCCCTGTAGCGAGAGTTCCGTCTGCCAAAGTATAAGAGTGTACAGAACCGTTGTGCTGCCATGTGCCTTTTTCTATATTGCTTGGAGTTTCACTGTCAGGAGTTTCACTGTCGGGAGTCTCGCTGTCAGGAGTTTCACTGTCAGGGGTTTCGCTGTCGGGGGCTTCACTGTCAGGAGTTTCACTGTCGGGAGTCTCGCTGTCAGGAGTTTCACTGTCAGGGGTTTCGCTGTCGGGGGCTTCACTGTCAGGAGTTTCACTGTCGGGAGTCTCGCTGTCAGGAGTTTCACTGTCAGGGGTTTCGCTGTCGGGGGCTTCACTGTCAGGAGTTTCACTGTCGGGAGTCTCGCTGTCAGGAGTTTCACTGTCA